>CALJLV010000066.1 GCA_937982505.1 uncultured Desulfobacteraceae bacterium
AATGTACCTATCAATGATTCATTATGTAGTGTTTTTTTTTGCAAGCAGAAGACGTCATACGATTTTAACTGACGTGACTGGAGTTCCGACGTGTGCTCTTCCGATATGGCTACGGCGGATGACCAACTCCAAGCGACTCGCGTGAACTCACGCCACGGAGGTTCCCCATGACTCCCCGCATCCAGCGGTTGCGGCAGGACAGCCTGGACGCCCGGCCCCGGATTTCGGCCGAAAGGGCCGTGCTGCTCACCGAATTTTACCACAGCGCCGCGGCCCGGGGCCGTTCCGTGCCCGTCCAGCGGGCCCTGGCGTTCAAGCATATCTTGGAAAACAAGACGATCTGGATCGGCAAAGACGAACTGATCGTGGGCGAACGCGGACCGGCCCCCAAGGCCACCCCCACCTATCCGGAGATCTGCCTGCATTCCCTCGAGGATCTGGAGATCCTCGACTCGCGGCCCAAGATCCCCTATGCCGTGGACGATGACACCCGGCGGATCTATGCCGACAGAATCATCCCCTTCTGGCAGGGCCGCACCATCCGGGAGCGGATCTTCGCCCACATGAGCGATGAGTGGATCGCCGCTTACGAAGCCGGGATTTTCACCGAGTTCCAGGAGCAGCGCTCTCCGGGACACACCGCCGGCGGGGACAAGATCTTTCGCCTGGGCATGGCCGATCTGCGCCTGCAGATCGCTGAGCAGCGCCACCGGCTCGATTTCTTCAACGACCCCGACGCCCTGGACCGCCAGGAGCAGCTGCGGGCCATGGACATCACCGCCCAAGCCCTCGTCGACTGGGCCGTGCGCCATGCCCAGCGCCTGGAGGCCATGGCGGCGGCCGAAAGCGATGCCCAGCGCCGCGAAGAGCTGGCCCGGATGGCCCGCATTTGCCGGCGGGTGCCGGCCCGGGCCCCGGAGACCTTTCACGAGGCCCTGCAGGCCTACTGGTTCGTCCACGTGGGCGTCATCACCGAACTCAACCCCTGGGACGCCTTCAACCCCGGCCGCCTGGACCAGCATCTCTACCCCTTCTACCGGCGCGAGATCGCAGCCGGCACTCTCACCGAGGCGCGGGCCAAAGAGCTGCTGGGCGCCTTCTGGATCAAGTTCAATAACCACCCCGCGCCCCCCAAGACCGGGGTCACGGGCCAGGAGAGCAACACCTACACCGATTTCGCCCTCATCAACCTCGGGGGGGTGGACCGCGGCGGCGCCGACGCGGTCAACGACCTGACCTACCTGATCCTGGATGTCATCGAGGAGATGCGCCTGCTCCAGCCCAGCTCCATGGTCCAGCTGAGCAAGAAGAACCCGGACCGCTTCCTGCACCGGGCCCTGAAGATCGTGCGCACCGGTTTCGGCCAGCCGTCGGTCTTCAACACCGACGCCATCGTCCAGGAACTGGTGCGCCAGGGCAAGGAGATCGGCGACGCCCGGGAGGGCGGCGCCTCGGGGTGCGTGGAGGCCGGCGCCTTCGGCCGCGAGGCGTACATTCTCACCGGGTATTTCAACCTGTCCAAGCTGGTGGAGCTGGCCCTCAACGGCGGGATGGACCCGCGCACCGGCCGGCAGCTCGGGCCGGCCACCGGCCCGGCGGAGGATTTCGCCGACTTCGAGGCCTTCTTTGAGGCCTGGCGCCGGCAGCTGGCCCATTTCATCGACCTGAAGATCCGGGGCAACAACGTCATCGAGCAGATCAACGCCCGCTGCATGCCGGTGCCGTTTCTCTCCCTGCTCATCGACGACTGCATCACCAAGGGCCGCGACTACAACGCCGGCGGGGCCCGCTACAACACCGCCTACATCCAGGGGGTGGGACTGGGCTCCACCACCGATGCCCTGGCGGCCGTCAAACACCACGTTTACGACCGCCGGACCCTGACCATGGCCGAACTCAAACAGGCCCTGGCCGCCGATTTCGAAGGCTTCGAGGCCCTGCGGCGCCGGCTGCTGGACGACACCCCCAAGTACGGCAACGACGACGAGGAGGCCGACGCGGTGCTGCGCGAGGTTTTCGAGGCCTACTACGCCGCGGTCAACGGGCGGCCCAACACCCGGGGCGGCGTGCACCGGGTCAACCTGCTGCCCACCACCTGCCACGTGTACTTCGGCAGCGTCATCGGGGCCCTGCCCGACGGCCGCCGGGCCGGCCAGCCGCTTTCGGAGGGGATCTCCCCGGTCCAGGGGGCCGACCGCAACGGCCCCACAGCCGTGGTGCGCTCGGCGGCCAAGATCGACCACCTGCGCACCGGCGGGACCCTGCTCAACCAGAAGTTTCTGCCCCAGGTGCTGGCCGGCGAAGCCGGGATCCGCAAGCTGGGCCATCTGGTCCGCGGCTACTTCCGCCTGGACGGTCACCATATCCAGTTCAATGTGGTGGATGCCGAGACCCTGCGCCGGGCCCAGCGCCGCCCGCAGGACCACCGCGACCTCATCGTGCGCGTGGCCGGCTACAGCGATTACTTCGTGGACCTGACCCCCGAACTGCAGCAGGAGATCATTCGGCGCACCGAACACGGCGACTGGTGACCGCCTGGCGCGCATCGGCCCGCGACGTTGCCAAAACGATCCGGCTAGGATAAGAGCGGCGCCATGGCACCTGCGCGCGCGGATCAATTGATCGATCTGTTCGGGCCGGCCCTTCGCAGGGCGGTCCCCCTGGCCCCCTACACCTGGATGCGGGTGGGCGGGCCGGCCGAATACTTCCTCGAAGCTTGCCGCCTGGAACAGATCGTGCGGGCACGCGCCTTTTGCCGTCGGCGCGCCATGCCCTTCGTGCTCCTGGGCGGGGCGAGCAACGTGGTGGTGGACGATGCCGGCCTGGCCGGGCTGGTGGTGATCAACCGGGCCGCTCATCTGCGCTGGGATGCCGCCGGGCGGCGGGTGACGGTGGGGGCCGGCCACGATCTGGACCGCCTGGTGGCCCGGGTTTCCGCCCGGGGCTGGGGCGATCTGAGCTTTGCCGCCGGGATCCCCGGCACGGTGGGCGGCGGTCTGGTGGGCGGGGCCGGCGCCTACGGCCGGCTGCTGGCGGAAATGGTCCTCGGCGCCCGGGTGCTGCGCGGCGACGGGACCGTGGCCCAGACCCCGGTGGCCGACCTGGGGGTCGCGTACCGGCGCAGCGCGGCCCTGGAGCGCGGCGACATCGTGCTCACGGTTACCTGCGGCCCCTTTACCCCATCCGATCCCGTCTGTCTGGCCGAGCGCATCGCCCAGATCAAGGCCGACCGCGCCGGCAAGCATCCCCCCGCGGATCTGCCCTGCGCCGGCTCCTTTTTCAAGAATCTGCCGCCCCCGGCGCCCGGCGCCCAGCGCCTGGCCGCGGGCCGCATCCTGGACGAGTGCGGGGCCAAGGGGCTTTGCCAGGGCGGAGCGGCCGTCTTTGCCCGCCACGCCAACATCATCGTCAACACGGGGGCGGCCACGGCCGCCGACATCCGGGGCCTGGCCGAACGCATGGCCAACCTGGTTCTGGCGCGCCGGGGGGTCACCCTGGAACCCGAGGTACGCTTTCTGACCAACCGGCTCCCCCCGTAAGCGGGAAAGGAACAGGCGGAATGGAACGAGACCCCATCGCCCAAATCCTCACCACCGAGGCCTTGGCACGTATTTTCCCCCCCCACAGGGCCGACCGCTTCTTCGAAGCCCTCTACGGCGATGTGGCCGAAGGGGCCTACGACATCCGGCTGGTGTATCAGGGGTACTCCGGCGACGAACTCCTGCTGGGCCTGGAACTGCATCAGCGTCCGGGCAAATGTCTGGCCTGCCACCTGACCTACGGCCTGCCCGCAGTGTTCGGCCGCCATCCGCGCATCGACATCCCCGGCGTGGTCGAGGCGGTGCTTGGCCTTCTGGAAAAAAGCCCGTCCGAGATCGCCTGGCGACTGGGAGCCACCCAGGAACGGCGACCCGGGCTGCACCTGGTGCCGCTGTTCATCCGTTTCGAAAAAACCGGCCCCACGTGAGCACCGGCCCCGCGCCGGGATGAAACGCAGCGACAAGGATCCCTCATGCCCCAAGACCAGGTTCAGATCACCATTCTGGTGGACAATCAGGCCGGCCCCGGCTTGGCCGTAGAGCACGGCTTTTCCCTGTGGATCGAAACGCGCCACCGCCGGATCCTCTTCGACACGGGCCAGGGACAGGCCCTGTGGCCCAACACCCGGGCCCTGGGAGTCGATCCAGCGGCGGCCGACACCCTGGTGCTCAGCCACGGCCATTACGATCATACCGGCGGGATAGCCAGGGTCCTGGAAATCAACCCGGCCTGCAGGGTGTACGGCCATCCGGGGATCGTCGCGCCACGCTGGGCCGTGCGCGACGGCGAGACCCGCGCCATCGGCATCCCCGCCCCGTCCCTGGCGGCCGTCGAGGGATTGGCCCCGGCCCGCCGGACCTGGGTGTCGGCGCCCCTGCCGCTCGGGCCGCGCATGGGGCTCACCGGGCCCATCGCGCGCTGCACGGACTTCGAGGATCCGGGAGGCCCGTTCTTCCTCGACCCCGCGGGGCGCCACCCCGATCCCATCAGCGACGACCTGGCCCTGTGGATCGACACCCGTCACGGAGTGGTGGTCTGCGTCGGATGCTGCCATGCCGGCCTGGTGAACACCTTGGCGCAGGTGCGCCGGATCAATGGCCAGAAACCGATCCACGCCCTCATCGGCGGGTTTCATCTGGTGGCGGCCGGCCGCCTGCGGCTGGATCGTACCATCGCAACCCTGCGCGGGCTGCAGCCGGCCCTGGTGGTCCCCTGCCACTGCACCGGCGAGCCGGCCATGGCGGCTTTGCAGGCCGCGATGCCCGAGCAGGTTCGATTCGGCGCGGCCGGAACGGTCTATCGCTTTTAGACCCGGATTTTTTCCAGGACACGGACCGGCGCTTGGTGCTATGCTGATCTTATCCGGCCCTCACCGGGCCATGGCGTGTCGCTCGGCGCGCCATTTCTTTTTTGGAAAGGCCCCATGCCGGGCCGGAAAGGAAACGACCCATGGATCTTGCCCAACTCGAAGCGACCCCGTCCTGGGAATGGCCCGAGGACGCCCGAAACCGGATTCTGGCGACCCTCCAGGACGCGGCCAGCGACACCGAGACACGCATGCTGGCCGCCTACCTGGCCGGCGACGCCGCCGTGGTGGACGACGAAATGGCCGGGGCTCTGCTGAACGCCGTGGCCGACCCGAAGGCCGCCGAGCTGCTCCGGGCCCAGGCGGCCATCGCCCTGGGGCCCGCTCTGGAACACGCCGACATCATGGGCTTTGACGATGAGGAAGAGATTCTCATCAGCGAAGATCGCTTCGAAGCCATCCAGAAGCGGCTCAAGTCCGTTTTCGATGACCCGCAAACCCCCAAGGAGGTCCGCCGGCGGGTGCTGGAAGCATCGGTGCGCGCCCCCATGGGCTGGCACGCCCAGGCCGTTCGCCAGGCCTTTGCCTCCCAGGACGACCAGTGGCGCCTCACCGCGGTCTTTGGGATGCAGTACATCGAAGGCTTCGAGACCGAGATCCTCGCCTGCCTCGACGATCCGGATCCGGAGATTCACCTGGAGGCCGTCACCGCAGCCGGCAGCTGGGAGCTGGAGGCCGCCTGGGATCACGTGGCGGCCCTGGTGCGCGGCGCTCAGACGGCCAAGGACCTGCGCCTGGCCGCCATCGAGGCGGCCGTCACGATCCGGCCCGAGCAGGTGCAAGCCCTCTTTGACGGCCTGCTGGGCCACGAGGATGAAGAGATCGTCGAAGCGGTCCGGGAGGCGCTGGCCATGGCCGAAGCGATTCTGGAAGGCGATGACGACGATCCGGACGAAGACCAGGACTGACCCTGCCTGCGGTCGCCGGCCATCGCTCCGGTTTCTTCCTGAAAACCGAGAAAGGCGGCGAAGCCTGCGGCGTTACGCTTTGGACCGCCCTGCCGGAAGGCTTTTGACGATCTGGGCCACGCGCCGGGCCACGTTCTGCCCGTCGATGGCCGCCGAGACAATCCCTCCGGCATACCCGGCCCCCTCCCCGCACGGATAGAGGCCGTCGAGCCCCGGCGCCATGAGGGTGGCCGGATCGCGCACGATGCGCACCGGAGCGCTGGTGCGCGATTCCACCGCCAGCACCAGGGCCGAGGCGGTCAGGAACCCCTTGCAACGCTGGCCGAAAAGAGTGAAGGCCGCCTGGAGGCGCCGGGCGACCCCTTCGGGCAGAAGGGCGTGCACCGGGGCGGCGACGCATCCGGGCCGGTAGGAGCTGGGCGGCAGCGAGGCGGAAAGCCGTCCGGCCACGAAGTCGGTCATGCGCTGGGCCGGGGCCCGCAGCCCCCCGCCGGCGGCGGAAAAGACGGCCCGCTCCACCGCTTCCTGAAAATGCAGCGCGGCCAGTGGATCGTCGGCCCTCAGGCCGGGAATATCCGCCAGACGGATTTCCACCACCAGGCCGGCATTGGCCAGGGGGGCGCCCCGGCCGGCCATGCTCATCCCGTTGATCACCAGCTCCCCCGGAGCCGTGCTGGCCGGAATCACATGCCCGCCGGGACACATGCAGAAGGAAAAGACCCCGCGCCCCGCGATCTGGGCCGCCAGGCGGTAGGTGGCGGGAGGCAGTTGGGGCGGGCGGGCGGCCAGGCGGTACTGAATCCGGTCGATGAGCGCCTGGGGATGCTCCAGGCGCACCCCCAGGGCAAAGGGCTTGGCCTCCAGGCGTGCCCCGTGCCGCCCCAGCATCGTGTAGACGTCCCGGGCCGAGTGGCCCGCGGCCAGGATCACGGCGGCCGCCGGCCACTCCCGGCCGTCGGCCGTCACCACCGCCCGGACCCGATCCCGACGGCACACCAGATCCACCACCTGCCGGCCGAAATGCACGTCTCCGCCGGCCTCCAGGATGGTGCGGCGCAGGCGCGTCACGATGCGCGGCAAGCGGTTGGAGCCGATATGGGGGTGGGCGTCCACCAGGATGTCCGGGTGAGCGCCGTGGGCCACCAGACAGGCCAGCACCCGCCCCACGTCCCCGCGCTTGGTGGAGCGGGTGTAGAGCTTGCCGTCCGAATAGGCCCCGGCCCCGCCCTCGCCGAAACAGTAGTTGGAATCCGGCGCCACCCGCCCCTCCCGGTGCAGCCGGGCGATGTCATAGCGCCGGGCCTTGACGTCCAGGCCCCGCTCCAGGACCACGGGGCGCACCCCCTGGGCCAGCAGCTCCAGGGCCGCGAAATACCCAGCCGGACCGGCGCCCACGATCACCACCGGCGGCCCGTGCCGCCTGGGCGCGGCCAGGGGCGGCGGCAGAAAAGACGGGGCCGCCGGATCGGACGCCCCCAGGCCCACCACCAGTTCGTAGCAGGGCGGGCTGGACCGAGCATCGATGCTGCGGCGCAGCACGCGAAAGGGGGGCGGATCGCTCCCGGCCTCCAGGCCCAGGGCAAGAGCCAGGCGCCGGGCAAGATCGGTTCGGTCCTGAATCCGGTCCGCGGGGATGCGCAAGGTAATGCGGTCAGGTGGGGATTTGATCTGCATAACAGGGCTTTACAGAAATCTTTAGGTGGTATAAGGACGCGCCCACGCCGGGCGCCCCAGCGGTCCCGGATGCGTCTGGTCGCCAATCCTTCCCGTCAAGAGGTGGAAACGGTCATGGATGTCTTGTCTGGATCTCAACGCAAGTATCTGCGCGGGCTGGCCCATGCCCTGCGGCCGGTGATCCTCATCGGCCAGCAGGGGCTCAGCGATGCCCTGGTGGCCTCCATGGAGGCCAATCTGAGGCGCCATGAGCTGATCAAGGTTCATTTCAACGAGTTCAAGGAAAAGCCGGTGAAACAGGAGCTGAGCCAGACCCTGGCCCGGCGCACCGGCGCCCACCTGGTGGGGCTGATCGGCCACACGGCCATATTCTACCGCCCCCATCCCCAGGAAGAGAAGCGCCTCATCCGCCTTCCCCCCCGGGCCACAGCCGCCTGACCGATCCCCCACGGCACCGCTCGCCGCGGCGCGGCGCCCGGATGACGCGGCCCGTTCAATGCCGGGCGGACGCCTGAGGGCCGGACGAAGCGGTCCGGCCCCGGCCGGCGGCCACGGCATCGGCCGAATAGAGGGCCAGGCCGGCCCAGATCAGGACGAAGGTCAGCCAGCGCATCGTCCCCACCGGCTCCTGGTAGCGCCAGACGGCCAGCAGGAACATGCAGCTGGGGGCGATATACTGGAGCAGGCCGATGGTGGCCAGATGCAGCCGCCGGGCCCCGAGGTTGAAGAGCAGCAGCGGCAGGGCGGTGACCATGGCGCTGCCGCACAGCAGCAGGTCGATTTGCCGGCCGGCGTGCAGGAAAGTGCCCCGGCCGATCGCCTCCAGATAGATCAGGACGGCCAGCGAGGGAACGGCCAGAAGAAGGGTCTCCACCGTCAGCCCCACCAAGGCCCCCACCGCGGCCATCTTGCGCGCCAGCCCGTAAATCCCGAAACTCAAGGCCAGGGCCAGGGAAATCCAGGGAACGCGGCCGTACTGGGCCGTCTGGATCGCCACCCCCAGGGCGGCCAGAGCCACGGCCCAGCGCTGCATGCGGCGCAGCCGCTCCCCGAGAAAGGCGACCCCCAGCAGCACGTTGATCAGGGGATTGATGTAATAGCCCAGGCTGGCTTCCAGCACATGTCCGCTGTTCACAGCCCAGATATAGATCAGCCAGTTGGCGGCCACCAGCAGGGAGGTGGCCCCCAGCAGGGCCAGGGTGCGCGGCTGCGCCAGGGCCTGCCGGAAGTCGCCCCCGCGGCCGGAAAGCATCACCAGGGGCAGCAGGACGGCCAGGGACCAGACAATGCGGTGGAGGATGATCTCCCCGGGCGCCACCGAGGCGATGAGTTTCCAGTAGAGGGGACTCAGCCCCCAGATGATAAAGGCAACCGCCGCACACCCCAGGCCCGCTGCGTCCGGGGTGGTGGAGAACGATTCGAATTTTAAAGAAAAAGTCGGCATGGCGGGCTGGCGTCGGCCGGTCCTCCGGGCGCGGCGCTGAGCGGTTTGCCGCCGGCACCTCGCCCCGATCCTCCGGGGAAGATCCCCATGATGTTTAATTAAATCGGCCGCTTGCCTCTCAATCCACCTGGAGCGCCAGGCCGCGGCGGAGTCAGGATATCAAGAATTTCTTGACAAAAGAAAGACTTACCAGTTAAAAAGACCTCGTTTACGTCCAACGCGGCGGCCGGCGCCACCCCGCCGTATCCCAGGGCCTACCGGCATTGACCTTATGGCAACAGGAGTAGCACACCGATGACGCTCACCAAGGCAGACATCGTCGACGCCCTTCCGGACCAGCTCGGCCTGCCCCGCAACCGTTGCGCCGAGATCGTGGAAACCCTGCTCGAAATCATGAAGCGCACCATGGAAAACGGTGAAGACATTCTCATCAGCGGATTCGGGAAGTTCTGCGTCAATGAAAAAAAGGCCCGCAAAGGACGCAACCCGGCCACCGGAGAACCCATGATGCTCTCCCAGCGGCGGGTCGTGGTGTTTCGCTGTTCCAATATCCTGCGCGAAAAGGTCAACGGGAAACGCTAGGGGTTGCGTTTTCCGCGGCAGCTCACCCGCGCGTTTTCAGGGGCCCGGCCAAAGGTTCTGAAAACGCGTTTTGTTTTTTAAAGTCGATCTGCCGTGTCCAGAACCGATGTCCTGGCAGGCGATCGGGGGCCGATCATGAGCTTCTCAGAAAATCATCCGGTGGTGCAGCAGATGCTCGCGGAGCTGCACCGGCACACCGGCGGCGATCCGTCGGGCAAAGTCTCCATGTACGACCTCGGCCAGGCCCTGGGCATCGACCGGGAAGAGGCCCAGGAGGCCGGCCAGGCCCTCCTCGGTGCCGGCCTGGCGACCATCGTCTCCCTTTCGGGAAGCATCCGCATCACCGCCGAGGGGATGGCCCGGGTCTCTGCCGGGGGTGAAGCGGCGAACGAAACGGACGGGGTACGCCTGGGCGCGGAACCGGTCCTCTCCGCCGCGCTGCGCCAGGCCCTGGAGAACGCCACCGCCCGGCTCAAGGGTCAGATCGGCCAGCGCGGATGGGCCTTCGATCCGCTCAGCGAAATCATGGCGGACCTCAAAACCCTCGATGCCCAGCTCCAGTCGCCGCGGCCCAAGACGGCCATTGTCCGGGCCTGCCTGCAGTCCATCACCGCCCTCCTGGAACGCACCGGGGCCACTGATCTCAAGGCGCCGGTGGCGGCCCTGATGGGCAAGTAGTCTCCCCGGGCAGACCCGCCGCCGCACCGCACCTCAGGCCAGGCTGCGAAAGGCCGCCGCCAGGGTCCAGATCCCGGCGGCCAGAAAAAAAGCCCCGGCGGCCAACTTGATGGCCACCGGGGGAATCATCCTTCCGAGCGCATCGCCGAAAAGCACCGCCAGCAGGGCGCTGAGGACCAGGGCAGCCGCCGAGCCGAGAAACACGGACCAGCGGGACCCTTCGCAGTCGGCCGAAAGGCAGAAGGTCGCCACCTGGGTCTTGTCGCCCAGCTCCGCCAGGAACACCATTCCGAAGGTCGTCAGCAGGATTTTCAGATCCATTTCAGCGTCCCAGCAGCGCCAGGGCATGCTGCACCACGTTGTCCACCGTGAACCCGAACCTGGCCAGAACGGTTCCGCCGGGGGCCGAGGCGCCGAAGCGGTCGATGCCGATCACCGCTCCGTGTTGGCCCACGTAGCGCTCCCACCCCATGGACAGGCCGGCCTCGATGGCCAGGCGCGCCGTCACCGCGGGCGGCAGGACGCAGCGCCGGTAATCGGCCCCGGCCTTTTCGAAGAGCTCCCAGCTGGGCAGGTTGACCACCCTGGCGGCGATGTCCCGGCCGGCCAGCGCTTCGCGGGCCGCCAGGGCCAGATGGACCTCGGCCCCGGTGGCGATGAGGATCAGATCCGGCTCACCCGGCGTATCGGCCAGAATGTAGCCGCCCTGGCGCAGATTTCCCCGGACGGCGTCCGGATCGAGAACCGGCAGCTTCTGGCGGCTGAGCACCAGGGCCGTGGGACCGTCGCCGCGGCGGATGGCGGCGCGCCAGGCCTCGGCGGTTTCGTTGGCGTCGGCCGGGCGGATGACCGTGAGGTTGGGAATGGCCCGCAGGGCCGCCAGGTGCTCCACCGGCTGGTGGGTGGGACCGTCCTCGCCCACCGCTACGCTGTCGTGGGTCAAAACGTAGATCACCGGCAGCTTCATCAGGCTGGCCATGCGGATGGCCGGGCGCATGTAGTCGGCAAAGACCAGGAAGGTGCCGCCGTAGGGGCGGATCCCGTTGTGCAGGTAAAGGCCGTTGAGAATGGCCCCCATGGCGTGTTCGCGCACCCCGAAGCGGATGTTGCGTCCCCGGTGGGTCTCTTTTTGAAATTCGGCTTCACCGTTGAGAAAGGTCTTGTTGGACGGGGCCAGATCGGCCGAGCCGCCCATGAGCGTGGGCAAACGCCGGGCGATGGCGTTGAGGACCGTACCGGAGGCCGATCGGGTGGCCAGCGGACCCTGGGCCGGAGCGAAGGTGGGCACCTCGGCGTCCCAGTCGGCCGGCAAATGGCCGCTCATGGCGTTGACCCATTGGTCGGCCAGATCGGGATGGGCCCGGCGGTAGGCATCGAAGCCCTCAAGCCAGTCGGATTCGGCCGCAGCGCCTTTCTCCTGAACCACCCCAAAGTGGGACCGCACCGCATCCGAAACGCAGAAGGTCTGGTCCGGCCGGCATCCGAGACAGGTCTTGGCCAGGCAGACCTCCTCGGGCCCCAGGGGCGCGCCGTGGGCGTCGGCCGTGTCCTGCTTGTTGGGGCTGCCGTAGGCGATGACGGTGCGCACCATCACCAGGGAAGGCCGCCGGGTTTCGCTGCGGGCGGCCTCCAGGGCCGCGCTCAGCGCCTCCAGGTCGTTGCCGTCGGCCACCTTCACCACATGCCATCCATAGGCCTCGAAGCGCTGGCCCACGTCTTCGGTGAAGGCGATGTCGGTGCGCCCTTCGATGGAGATCCGATTGTCGTCGTAGATACAGATCAGCCGCCCCAGACCCAGGTGCCCGGCCAGGGAAGCGGCCTCGGCGGCCACCCCCTCCATCAGGTCCCCGTCGCCGCAGACCACCCAGGTGCGATGATCCACGATGGCGTGGCCGGGGCGGTTGAAACGCGCCGCCAGGTGGCGTTCGGCCATGGCCATGCCCACCGCGTTGGCCAATCCCTGACCCAGCGGTCCGGTGGTGGTTTCCACCCCGGGCGTATGGCCGAACTCGGGGTGTCCGGGGGTCCGGCTCTCCCACTGCCGAAAATTTTTCAGATCCTCCAGGCTTAAATCGTATCCGGTCAGGTGGAGCAGGCTGTAGAGGAGCATCGACGCGTGGCCCCCCGAAAGCACGAAACGATCCCGGTCGAGCCAGTCGGGGTTGCGCGGGTTGTGCTTGAGAAACCGGGTCCACAGCGCATAGCCGACGGGAGCCAGTCCCATGGGGGCGCCCGGGTGGCCGGACTTGGCCTTCTCGATGGCATCCATGGACAGGGTGCGGATGGTGTTGATCGCCTGGGTCTCGATGGCCGGCCCATCGGCGGCGGGTGTGGGGGGCATGGGGCTCTCCTTTCCAGGGGTGACGCGAGCGGCCGGGCATCGCTGCCGGCGGCATCCTTCACCGATCAGCCGTTGGATCAAATCACGATGCGGCACGTGCGGCCGACAGGGTGTCGAGCGGCTTGATACAATGCTTTGAAAGGGGATGCAAGCCCCCCGATAAAGCCTCCAAAGGCCCTGGCAACGGCACACGGCGAGGCTGTCCGGAGGAATTTTCATCTGACGGCCTGCCCCGCTGACCCGCTAAAGGGCCCTGAGAAACTCCGGCTTGAGGGCCACGCGTCCGGCCAGGGCCGCATCGATGAGGGCCAGGGTGCGCTCCCGGTCCTCGGGCAGGCGGGCCCGGATGGGCAGGTAGTTCGAAGCGTGGTTGGCGTGAAACAGGCCTCCGGAAAGCCGGGTATGATCGATCATGGTGCGCAGCTCGGCCAGCAGGCCCATGGGGTCGGGCAGGCGAAAGCGGCCCTGGCGGTGGTCCTCGTAAAGCGGGGTGCCGGGAATCAGCATCAGGCTCAGGGCGCCCACGTACTCGGGATCGATGGCCGACAGGACCCTGCCGGTGGCCTCGGCGTGAATCGCTGACCGTTCGACACCCGCCAGGCCGAGCAGAACGGTGACGGAAAGCCTGATCCCCGCGGCCCTGGCCTTGCGGCCCATGAGGATCATCCGCTGGCTGTCGGCGCCCTTGCACACCGCCTGCAGGGTCGGATCGTCGCCGGACTCCAGGCCCATGTAGGCGATGCCCAGCCCGAGGCTTCTCAGTTCTGCCAGTTGCGCATCGGACTTCATGGCCAGGCCCTTGGTGTTGGCGTAGACCCCCACCCGCTCGACCCAGGGCAGCTGGCGGCGGATGGCCTCTAGGATGGCCACCAGGCGCCGCTGGGGCACGATCAAGGCGTCGCCGTCGCACAGAAAGACGCGCCGCTGGCGCCGGGCGTAGCGGGCCGCAAAGGCGATGTCGGCCATGATCGTCTCGTCGGGCTTGATCTTGAAGCGTTCGCCCTTGTAGGCGCCGCAAAAGGTGCACTTGTTGTGGCTGCATCCCACCGTGACCTGGAGCAGAATGCTGTCGGCTTCGCTGGGCGGCCGGATGATGTGGCCTTCGTAATGCATTGAATCTCTCCCTCATCGGCGTTAAAGAAGATGCCCATCATACCTGAAATCGACCAGCGGGGGTACCCCTGATCGGGTCTCGGTTGAGGCCGGACGGCGGCCCGCGACCCTTACGGTTGTTCTTCCGGCGCCAGGCCGAATCCTTTTTGGCCCGTGCGCCCAGCGCGCGAGCGGCGGTTGCATGTGGATGCGGTTCTTCGTTTGGATGCTTCTGGGAGCGCTGGGGGCTGTTCCCGCGGTTCCCTGGAACCCCGCCGGCCTGTGGCCGCAGGTGTCCGTGGCGGCGGCCGGCAGTCTTGGGGAAGATCCACGGGACCATCGCGGGCGGCTCCTGTACAGACCCGGTGAGCTGCTGGTGACCTTCGTGCCGGAGGCCACCGAGACCCAGATGGCCGCCTTGCATCGCAGGGCCGGGGCCACCGTGGCCGGGCGCGGGCATCGAAACCGGCTGCACCGGGTGCACTGGGGCTCCTCCAGGGCCGCCCTGGCCGCCATGTCGCGTTACCGGGCCTCGGCCGCGGTGGCCCATGTGGAGCGACACGCCCGGCGCTATCCCCAGCGCGTCCCCGACGACCCCCTCTACGGCCAGCAGTGGGGGCTGGATCGCATCAAGGCCCCGGCGGCCTGGGAATTCGGCACCGGCGGCGCGGAGCCGATCATCGCCGTCATCGACTCGGGCGCCGACTACCGTCATCCCGACCTGGCGGGCAACATCTGGGTCAACCCGGCCGAACGCCACGGAACGGCCGGCGTCGACGACGACGGCAACGGCTTCGCGGACGACCTGGTGGGGTGGGATTTCGCCGGCGCCTCCGGCCAGAAAGGCGACCCCGATCCCAGCGACGGGGCCGCCAGCGGCCACGGCACCCATGTGGCCGGGATCATCGCCGCGACCGGCGACAACGCCGAAGGCATCGCCGGGGTTTGCTGGACGGCGCGCCTCATGCCCCTCAAGGTCAAGGCCGACAACGACGACGATTACGACACCTTTCACATCATCGCGGCGCTGGATTACGCCCGGGATCAGGGCGCCCGCATCGTCAACTGCAGCTTCGGCGGGCCCACCTACTCCGAATCCGAATATCAGGCCATCCAGCGCCTGGGCGATCAGGGGGCCCTGGTGGTCTGCGCCGCCGGCAACGGCGGCGTCAATCTCGATCACGGCCAGCCCCTCTATCCGGCCAGCTACGATCTGGCCTGCATCATCACCGTGGCCGCCGCCACCCGCGGCGACGGGCTGGCCGCCTTTTCCAGCTGGGGGCCGTCGTCGGTGGACGTGATGGCCCCGGGCGAAGCGATCCGCTCCACCGTGCCGTCGGCCACCGAAGCGACGGTCGTGGCCGGCGAAACCCGGCACCCGGCCATCGGTCTACTCTACGCCGCCCTGACCGGCCGGGACGGGGTGGCCGGTCCCCTGGCGGTTTGCGGCGAGGGGTACCCGGATCAGTTTCCCGCCGGCCAGACCGGCTACGTGGCGCTGGTCTGGCGCAGCGATGCGGCGGTCGAATTCGGGTTCGCCCAGAAAACGGCCAACGCCCGGGCCGCGGGAGCGGCGGCCGTGATCATCGCCAACAACCGGGTCGACAACCTGGATCAGGAAGGCGGCACGCTGGGGGCCCCTGACGACTGGCCGCCGGCGGTCACCGTGACCCGGTCGGCGGGCGAAGCCCTGGTCCTCCAGGCGGGGCAAAACGTGGCCGTCGTTCATCGTCTGGTGGAGAACCACCCGGCGTACGCCTACAGCCAGGGCACCTCCATGGCCGTCCCGCATGTCAGCGGGCTGGCCGGGTTGATCTGGGCGCGCGACGGATCGCTGTCCGCCGGCCAGGTCAAAGCGGTGATTCTGGACGGGGTGGACCCCATTGCCGCCGTTTCCGGCAAGCTGGTTTCCGGCGGCCGGATCAACGCCCAACAGGCGCTGTGCATTGCCGCGGGCGTCAGCGGCGATCTGAACTGCGACGGCCGCACGGGACTGGCCGACGCCATCCTGGCCGGCCGGCAACTGGCCGGCGGCCATCCCTTCGCCTGCCGGCCCTGTCTGGCGGCGGGGACGGACCCGGTACCCGACGGGTTGGTGTCGCCGGCGGATGTGGCGGCCATCCTGCAGCAGGTGGCCGGGCTGCGATAAGCTCATCGAAGGGGAAGGCGAAGCGGTTGGATGGTCCTTGTCCGGACATTGCCGGTGAGAAACACGAACGGATTTCAAGTTGGCGAGGGGCCTTGGGAAGGCACTTTCCCCGGCTTGACACGAAGATCGATTTTTTGTTAATTGAATCGATAACTTCCGTTAAGCCCAAAACGGCTCCTGCCTCCAGACAGCTTGAAATGCAGCCATGTGGCGCCGTCCCGTGCCGCCTTCCCGGGGCGCATGGCCGCCGGACTCTCTGAGACAAGCGGACCGGAGGCCTTGCCAGGCCTGCTTTTCGGCAACGCCGCACGGTCTTCGCGGCCGGAACCATCGCCCATGGGACATGACACGCCGGCCACCCACCTCAATCACCGTCCGCCGAAGGGACCCCCCATGTTGTGCGCGCTTCGATCATTAGGACTCGCGGTGTTGTTCGCCACCCTCTGTCCCCTCTCCTGGGCCGGGACGGATGGCGGCCGGGCCCACTACGACGCCGGCGTCTTCGCCCATGCAGAGGGCGACTTCGCCAGCGCGGAGGCCCATTTCCAAAAAGCCCTGTCCTTCGCGCCGCGAAATCCCTACTACCACCACTACCTGGGCAAAACCTATCTGGACACGGCGCGCCTGGCCGAAGCGGCCGGCCCCCTGGAGGAGGCCTGGCGCATCGATCCGGGCATCTCCGGGCTGCGCCATGACCTGGCCACCCTCTGTTTCCGGACCGGCCGCTTCAGGGACGCCATCGGCCACTACGAGGCGATCCTCGCCGACGACCCCTCGGCGGTTCTGGCCCGCTATTACCTGGGGATCAGCTATCTGCGCGACGGACAATACGCCAGCGCCCTGGATCATCTGCGCAGGGCCGCCGAACAGAGTCCCACGATCCGCGACAACGGCGATTACCACGCCGGAATTTGCTACCAGGAACTGGGGCGATGGGAAAAGGCGGTCGAGAAGTTCACCCATGTCCGGGACCACGCGGCTTCGGCCAGTCTGCGCGAGAGTGCCCAGCGCCGCCTGACGGTCCTGGAACGGCAAAAGGCCAAGCCGTACCGCCTGTATCTGCAGACCGGCTACATGAGCGACAGCAACGTCCTGCTGGAAGCCGTGGGGCAGGACCTGCCGTCCCGGAAGAAAGACGGCGCCCTGCTGGGGTATGTGGCCGGCCGCTGGGATCTGTTCACGGCCGACACCTGGACCCTCGGCGCCGGCTACAGTCATTACCATCTCGACTACCAGCGCCAGGACGACTTCGATCTGAGCGCCAGTCTGCCCCAGATCTACCTGCGCAAACGGTTCGAACCGCTGGCCGTCTGCCTGACCTACACACCGCACTACTACTGGCTGGGAGGTGACGACTACCTCATGAAACACGAAATCCGGCCGGATCTGGTCTGGCGCCTCACCCCTCGGCTCAGCGCGCGCCTGGCCTATGCCTACGAAGTGAAGAAGTATTTCCAGACCACCGATCTTTCCGGTCACGCCCACAGGTTCGACGTGGATCTGTCATGGACCCTCGGCCAAGGACTCGAATTGCACGGCGGCGGCGGCCACGAGGTCAACAGTGCCGATGTGCCGGCCCAGGACTACGACCGCACCCAATTGCGCCTGGGGGCCGTGGCGTCCCTGCCCTGGGCCCTGCGGCTGCACGTGATGGGCAAGTACACGATCAAGGACTACGCCAGCCCCAATCCCGCCCTGGGTGATCTCGTGCGGGAGGAGCAAACCCTGGAGGGGCTGGCCAACCTGTCGCGCCGCCTCTTGTGGGACTGGCTGCGCATCGCGGCCGAATACCGCTTCACCCGCAATGACGCCAACATCCGCTTCAACAAGGTCGACATCTTCGATTACGACCGCCATCAGGCGACCCTGTCCCTGACGGCCAGTTTCTGAAAGGCCGCCGGACAAAGGCGAGGAAAGGCATATGCGAACACTTCTCATGATGCTTGCGGCGGTCATGGCGCTGTGCAACGGCTTGGCGAACACCGCAGGCGCCCAGGAACTGATCTCTCCGGATATGCCCATCGAGGAGACCTACCGCCAGGGGATCGGAACTCCGGTGGGCAAAGTCGTCAGGGCCCTCGGGCAGGTGGTCGTCATCCACCGGGGCGAGGCGGTGGGCTGCCGGGCCAAAGAAGGGCTGGATCTGTACGAAGCCGACACGGTGGTCTGCCTGGAGGAAAGCCAGGCCGTCCTGGAAATGGCCGACGGCAGCCGCCTGAGCCTGGCCGCCGCCACCCGCCTGAAGCTCACCCGCAGCGTTTTCAGCGCCCGGGAAAAGGACCGCTCCGCCTTTTTCCACCAGATCATCGGCAAGACCCGCTTCGTGATCACCAAGATGGCCGACTTCAAGCGCTCCGAGGTGCGGGTGATGACCCCCACCGCCATCGTGGGCGTACGCGGCTCCGATTTTGTCATCATGGCCACGGAAGCCGCCACCCGGGTCACCACCCTGGACGACACGCTGCTGGAGGTGTTCAACAAGCTGCTGCCCGAGCAGCCGCCGGTGATGCTGGCGGCCTTCCAGCAGTCGCTGGTGGAAGGCGCCGCCCCGCCCTCGCCGCCGCTGGACATCACCCCCGAGCAGGCCGCCGAGATCGTCCGGGACGTGCCCGCCGATCCCCAGAATCTCGCGCCTGAAAAGGAGGCGGCGCCGGCCGCCGCCGGCGCGACGGAACCGGCTGCCGCGACGCTGGAAACGACCGCCGCGGGAGCCTCTTTGACCGGGACGCCGGCCGCCACGACCGCCTGCCCGCCGATGCGGGTCGAAGACGCGGCCCTGGTCCCGCCCGAAACGCCGGACAGGGAAATCCCGCCGGCACCGGAAACACCGTACGTCGAAAGACTGGATACCCTTCAGCGCGAAGAGATCACCCGTATCCAGGAAACACAGGACAACAGCCTCAAGAACCTCCAGGAGGAAAATCTGGCTGTCCAGCAGATGCCGGATTTCCCCAAACCGCCCCGGTAGCCCGGACGCTTCCCCGATGGCGGTGACCGTTGGACGCCTGAATCCGGCGCACTGGATGTCAGGCAACATCCATCTACCCAGGGAGTCTTTCCATGACACGCCAGCCGTATTGCCCGCGCCAAGGCTTGAACCTTTCCCTCCGGATCCTGTCGGTGTTGCTCGCTTTGATCGCGCCCCTCTTTTTGGGGGAGAACCTCCTGGCAATGGGCGAGGCGATGACCATCAGCGGTTCGGTCATGCACCGCATCGATTCGGGTGGAAACGATTACGGAATTCTTGACATAACGATAGTCGATTTCAGCGGCACCCTGCCGGACGATATCAGCGCCATCACCGTCACCTATGACAATGGAACCAGTGGTCCCGTCGATCTCGGCCTGACCAAGGACGACTTTACCTTCGATCCACAGTTCAACCAGTTTTACCTCGCTGCGCCGGGGGTTCCCGGGTTGGGCACCTACACCTTCACCGTGACCGCCGGGGAGACCGAAGCCGTCGACGCCGATACCCAGACCGTCATCCGCGACATTCCGGCGCCTTACCCTGGAAGCCTCTATCCCCTGGCCAACAGCACCGTCTACCGGCCCGATGCGACGTTCTCATGGGAGCCGCTGACCGGTTACACCGAAACACCGCTCTACTACCGCTTCGAAGTCTGCAACGACAACGCCGGATCGGTGGGAACACGGGTTTTCGCGTCGGGGCGCATCCGGGACATGTACCATTACACCCTGAACGATCCGGTCTTGACCCCGGGCGCCACCTACTGGTGGCGGGTGCGCGTCACCGATGCCGACGCTTACAAGACCACCGAGAACCGCCACGACACCCAATGGCGCCAATTCACCATGGCCGCGTCCTTTCCCACCTATGCGAGGCCACCGTTCATCAGCGACGACACCCTGGGGGCGATTACCTATTCGCGACCGGGTAAAGATCCCGTGCTCTACTTCTGGGTCAAGGTCGTCGACCACCAGGGGATCCCCGAAGGCGGCACCTCCCACCAGGTCAAGGCGGCCTTTCCGGCCGGATCGCCGGCGGCCGGTGCGGAAGTCATGCTGCGTTTTTACCAGGGCCTGGACTGGGACGCCGGCCTGAACCGCTACCGGGCGGCCTACTACGAGAGCGACTTTATCCACACCGGCGGCGCGGACATCGCCGGTTTTGCAGGGAATTACGTGTTCACCGTCACCGATGCCAGCGGCAACGCCTCGAGTTTTACCGACACGCTGACCGTCAGCCCTGTCGAACCGGTGGTGCAGGCCTCGATTCAAATAGACGGCCTGCCGGCCAGCGCCGCCCCCACCGTCTCCACCACCCCCACCGTCACCTGGGCGGCCTCGACCAGCCCCAATGTCAGCCATTACCGGGTCCGCATTTACCAGAACGACGCCGCGACGGTGGTCTGGAACGGCATCGTCGGAGATCAGACCTGCACGGTGCCCCCAGGGGTGCTGGCGCCCAACGGCACCTACCGTTTCCGGCTGGAAGCCCGCGACGGCCACCAGAACCTGGAGATGGACAACTGGGCCCGCACCCCGGCCAATGCGGAGGATTACTTCGTCTTTTACACCGGTCCGGCCAGCGCGGCGGCCCCGTTCATCGACCTGGACAAGCACGGCGTCTTCACCAGCAATCAGGATGTCAAGGGCACGACGCTCGCTTTTTGGGTCAACGTGCACGACGCCCGGGGAGTGCCGGGCAACATCAAGTCGGTCACGGTCCGCTGGAACGACGGGACGCAAAAGGAGGCGCGCCTCTACCACGACCCGGAACGGGGCGGCAATGCCACCAGCGGCATTTACTGGTGCGAGACCTTTCATCCACCGGCGGCGGCCACCTACACCTTCACCGCGGAGGACTGGGACGGCAACAGCGGCAGCGCGACGGATACCTTGACGGTCGACCCCATCGGATATCCGGCGGCCGCCTCTCTTTCACCCAACCCGGCGATGAATGTGCCGCTGGGGACCACCGCCGTGAACTTCACCTGGGACGCGGTGGCCGGGGCGGCCTTATACCAGCTTCAGATCATCGACAAGGACTGGAACCGCTACAACTTCTTCACGACCGACAACGCTTTTTCCCTGGCCGAAGGGCTTCTTCAGGACAACGCCTATTACCGGTACCGCGTCCTCACGCAGCGCGAATTCTTCGAACAGGACGTCGACAACCTCTCCGAGAGCCCCTTCGACGGCAACGGCTACCCCGGTTTCACGACCAGCGCCCGGTCCGGCAGCGCAGCGCCGACCATCGCGATGGATGACGGGGTGACGGTTTCCCGCCTGGAAATCGCCTCCCTTGGCGGCACGGTATACATCCTCGAACTGGACGTCGCGGTGACAGACCCGGACGGGGTGCCGGAAAACATCCAGACCGTGACCGTGACCTATCCGGACGGCACGACGGTGAGAGACTTGAAGCTGGACGACGTGCGCGGGGCCAATCAGGGCGATTACGAGGCCCCGATTGTCTTCTACTCGAATCCAGCCGAGATCCAGCAGGGCGTCTACACCTTCACGGTCACCGATTTCGACGGCCGCACGGCCACGGTCAGCGACACGCTGGTCGTCGATCCGCTGCCGGCGGTCACCGCCCTCTGGCCCCAGCCCAACAGCACGGTCTCCGCCGGCGGGCTGATCATCGACTGGACCGATGTGCCCGGCGCCGTGGCTTATATCGTTGAGATCATGAAAGATTATGATGATCATCACCGAAGTCCTCGGCTGGCCCAAAGCTTCTACCAAGTGCCGGCCGGCGTGCTGGCCGACCGAAACACCTACAGCTACCGGGTCTCTGCCGTGCGAGAAAATCCCGAGACCGAAGATGTCGACAACGTCTCCCATACCCATACCGGGCTGGACAGCCAGGACCCCCACTTCACCGCCCTGGCCTCCGTCGTGGACAACGACGGCGACGGGATGGACGACCACTGGGAGACCGGGTGGTTCGGCGACACGACCACCGCCGGCGTCGCCACCGATTTCGATGGGGATGGTCTTTCGGATTTCGATGAATATGGCCACAGCACAAATCCGAAGGTCTCCGACACCGACGGCGACGGCCTTACCGACAGTCAAGAGGTCAATACGCACGGCACCAATCCCCTCACGGCGGATACAGACGCCGATGGAATGACGGACGCTTACGAAATCGCCAGCGGCCTCGATCCGCTGGCGGATGACGGCGGCGGCGATCCGGATGGCGACGGGCTGAGCAACCGGGAAGAATACACGGCGGGCACCGATCCCAACCGGGCCGACACGGACAGTGATCTGATGCGCGACGGCTATGAGGTCGCCCACGGACTGGATCCGCTGACCGACGACGGGGAGGCGGACCTGGACGGCGACGGGGTGCCCAACGTGTCGGAATTTATTTTCGGCACGGCGGCCGACAACCCCGATACGGACGGGGACGGATACGGCGACGGCGAGGAGATGGATGCCGGCAGCGATCCGCTGGCCGCCTTGGAAACGCCCGAGCGCCTGGCCCTGGTCGCGCTGTACAACGCCGCGGGCGGGGCCGGCTGGACCAACGCTACCGGCTGGATGGGCGCTGCGGGCACCGAGTGCACCTGGTACGGCGTCACCTGCGACGACAACGGCCGCGTCATCGAACTGCAACTTTCCGGAAACCTTCTTATCGGCGTTATCCCACCGGAGCTGAGCCACCTGAAATACCTGGTGGAATTGAACCTCAACACTAACCAGCTCAGCGGTTCGATCCCCGCGGAGCTGGGAAATCTAGTGAATCTGGCGAAATTGAACCTTTCTCATAACCAGTTGACGGGGGCGATTCCCGCGGCCCTGGGCAACCTGACGAACCTGCAACTGCTGTCCGTTTGGGCCAACCAGCTGAGCGGATCGATTCCTACGGCCCTGGGCAGCCTGTCAAACCTGATAGAACTGGATCTTTCCGCCAACCAGCTTGAGGGATCGATACCCGCGGAGTTGGGCAACCTGGAAAACCTCGTATTTCTATTTGTTAACCAAAACCGCCTTGAGGGGCCGATTCCCGCAGCGCTGGGCAACCTGGCAAATCTTGAATATCTTTACATCAACGACAACCGGTTGGCCGGTCCGGTGCCGGCGGAAATCTCCAACCTGACAGCCCTCCTCGACAACGGGAGCGATTTTCGCAACAACGCGCTCTTCACCTACGACGAGACCGTCCGCACCTTCATGAACGCCAAGCAGATCGACGGGGACTGGGAAAGCTCCCAGACCCTTCCGGCGGACCTGGATTCGGACGGCGACGGGATCCCGGACACCTACGAGACGGCCCACGGGCTGGACCCGCTGGCCGACGACGGCGACGGGGACTTGGACGGCGACGGCCTGACCAACCTGGCCGAGTATCAGGCCGGCACGGCGGCCGACAACCCCGACACGGACGGCGACGGCTATACGGACAAGGAAGAAATCACGGCCGGGAGCGATCCGCTGGCCGCCTTGGAAACGCCCGAGCGCCTGGCCTTGATCGCGCTGTACAACGCCGCGGGCGGGGCCGGCTGGACGGACAACACAGGCTGGCTGGGCGAGCCGGGATCCGAGTGCGACTGGTACGGGATCGAATGCGACGACAACGGCCATGTGGTGGCGCTGCGTCTGGCGGAAAACCACCTGGTCGGTTCGCTGCCGGCGGCCATGGGCAACCTGAAGTTCCTGCATTCGTTGTATTTATATACCAACCAGCTCAGCGGCCCGCTGCCGGCGGAGCTGGGCGGCCTGGCCAATCTGTCGATCCTCCACCTGCACGACAACCAGTTTTCCGGAGCCCTCCCGGGGCAAATCGGCAACCTGGTCAATCTTTCTTGGATGTCGCTGTCCGCCAACCAGTTCAGCGGGGCCGTCCCGGTCGAGCTGGGCAACCTGGCAAACCTCTACCACCTGGATCTTTCCGACAACCGGTTCACGGGTCCCATCCCCGCAACGATAGGCCGTCTGTCCCGGCTGGAATCGTTCTACGCGGCATCCGGCGGCCTCAGCGGGGCCATCCCCGACGAACTGGGCAACCTGGCCCGGCTCAAGACCCTGCACCTGCCGGGCAACCAGCTTTCCGGGTCGATCCCGGCAGCCGTGGGCGATCTGACCGACCTCACCTGGCTTTCACTTTCCACCAACCCGCTCAGCGGCCAGATCCCCCCGGAACTGGGCAATCTGGCGAATCTTGAATACCTCTACCTGGACAACAACCAGCTCAGCGGCTCGATCCCCGCGACCCTGGGGAATCTCGCGGCGCTGGTGGATCTGGACCTGACCTACAACCAGCTCACAGGCGGCATCCCGGCGGAGCTGGGCGGCCTGACCCGTCTGCGGCGCCTGGAGTTGAAGGCCAACCAGCTCGGCGGCGACATCCCCGGGGAGCTGGGGAATCTGGCCAATTTGGAGGACCTGGACCTGGCCTACAATCAGCTTGCCGGGGACATTCCTTCATCGCTGGGCGTCCTGACGAACCTCACCGGCCTGTATCTGGACAACAACCAGCTCACCGGAGGCATCCCGGCGGATCTGGGTTTCCTGACGAATCTGACCACCCTCAATCTGCACGCCAACCAACTCAGCGGCCCCATTCCCGCCGAATTGGGCAACCTGGCGGGTCTGCAATTTCTGCACATCAACGACAACCGGCTCGGCGGCCCGGTGCCCGAACAGATCAAGCATCTGGTGTCCCTGGTGGACAATCAGAGCGATTTTCGCAACAACGCCCTCTACACCGAGGATGACACGGTCCGCGCCTTCCTCAACGCCAAGCAGACGGGGGGCGACTGGGAGAGCAGCCAGGCGCCGCCGATCACCGTATCGCTTTCCGCCCCGGCTTGGGTCGACGAAGGCGGCCAGATCCCCTACACGGCCACGCTGGACGCGCCGGCTCTGGGGGACATGACGGTCACCCTCTCCAACGGCCTGATCCTCATCATTCCCGCCGGCACCCTCAGCGGCGGCCAGACGGTGGACGCGCCCGGCGACGATCCCTACCTCGACAGCGAAGATGTGGCGGTCAACATCAACGACGCCACCGCGGGCGACTTCGAACGGATCCTCGTCGACCCGACCCCTGCGGTGACCCGGATTACGGACACGGTCGATGCGACGACGGTAACCCTCGCGGCCACGGCATCGGTTCCCGAGGGCGGCCAGATCACCTACACGGCGACGGTGACCCGCACAGCCCAGACCGATGTGACGGTCAACCTGTCCAACGGGGAAGCGATCGTCATCGCCGGCGGTTCGATCACCGGCACGGTGGCCGTCACCGCTCCAGCGCTGTCCGGCGAGGTTTCGGCTTTCATCAGCAGCGCCACCGGGGGCAATTTCGAACGGCTCGACCTCGATGCGACGCCGGCGGTCACCCAGGTTTCCGGAATCCTCGATACCGACGGCGACGGGATGCCGGACGCCTACGAAACCGACAACGGGCTCGATCCCCAGGTCGATGACGGCGGATCGGATGCGGACGGCGACGGACTTTCCAACCTGGCCGAGTACAACGCCGGCACCAATCCCCAGGCTGCCGACACGGACAGCGACGGGATGCCGGACAGTTACGAAACCGCCCACGGCCTAAACCCGCTGGTCGACGACGGCGCCGCCGACCCGGACGGCGACGGCCTGACCAACCTGGCCGAATATCAGGCCGGCACGGCGGCCGACGACCCCGACACGGACGGCGACGACTATAGCGACAGTGAGGAAATCACGGCCGGCAGCGATCCGCTGGACGACGCAGAGACCCCCGAACGCCTGGCGCTGGTCGCGCTGTACAACGCCGCGGGCGGGGCCGGGTGGATGAACCGCAGCGGCTGGCTGGGCGAACCGGGCAGCGAATGCTCATGGTACGGCGTCACCTGCGACGAGGCCGATCACGCCACGCAACTGGTCTTATCCGGGAACAATCTCAATGGCGATCTACCGCCACGCCTGGGCAGCCTGAAGTACCTGCGGCGCCTGGATCTGAGCAACAACAGCCTTGCCGGCGGCATCCCGGGGGCGCTGGGGAACCTGACGCGCCTGGAACGGCTGAAGTTGACCGGAAACCGGTTGTCCGGCGCCATTCCGGCAGAACTGGGCAATCTGGTTCATCTGGTGGATCTGTATCTCGACGGCAACCAGTTCAACGGCACCATCCCCCAAGCCCTGGCCGGCCTGACGGCTCTGCGCTTCCTGCACCTTGACGGCAACCAGCTCGCTGGCGCCATTCCGTCGGACCTGGGCAGCTTGCCCGACTTGCGCAGTTTGGAACTGAGCGGGAACCAGCTGTCCGGGTCCATCCCGCCGGAACTGGGCAGCCTGTCCAATCTCTTCGCCCTGCACCTCTCCAGCAACCAGCTCAGCGGGAACATCCCGGTTCAACTGGGGAACCTGAGCAACCTGCAGGAGCTGTGGCTGTCGTCCAACCAGCTTGGCGGTCCGATCCCCGCGGAATTGGGAAATCTGACCAAGCTGTCGGCGCTGCACCTCTCCGCCAACCAGTTCGACGGATCCATCCCGGCCGCGCTGGGCGGGCTTTCCCTGCTGCGGCGGCTCTACCTGGACGACAACCAGTTCAGCGCAACCCTTCCCCCGGAGCTGGGGGACCTGACCAGCCTGCAGTATCTGCGAATCAACGACAACCGTCTCGGCGGCCCGGTGCCGCCGGAGATCACCCGCCTGACAGCCCTGATCGACAACCAGAGCGACTTCCGCAACAACCGCCTGTACACCGACGACAATGCCGTGCGCGGCTTCATGAACGCCAAGCAGATCGATGGGGATTGGGAAAGCACCCAGACCGGCCCCATCACCGTGGCACTGGCGGCCGGCGATACGGTCGCCGAAGGCGGGCAGATCACCTACACGGCCACCGCCAGCCAAGCCCCCCAGGGCGACATCACTGTGGCGCTCTCCAACGGGGGGGCCATCCTTATCCCGGCGGGCGAGACCAGCGGCCATGTCCTCCTGGAGGCCCCCGGGGATGACCCCTACCGCGACGCCGCAGACATCTCGGTCCACATCACGGATGTCGCCGGCGACAGTCAAGACACGCTATGGATCGATCCGGCCCCGGCGGTCACCCGGATCGTGGACACCATCGACACCACCACGGTGGGCCTGAGCACCGCCGACGTGGACGAAAACGCCGCGGGCGTCACCTTCACGGCCACCTTGAACCATCCGGGCCAGACCGACGTCACCGTCACCACCACCCTGGGCGACATCCTGATCCCGGCCAGCCAGACCGAGGGAACGCTTTTCATCAACACTCAGGATCCGGATGTCTACGTCGATCCGGGCAGCCTCACGGCCTCGGTCAGCGGCGTGAGCGGCGGCAATTTCGAGGCCGTCGACTTCAGCGCCGCTTCAGCCACGGCCCGGATCGCCGACACGGTCGACGTGACCACCGTGCGCCTCAGCGCCCCGGCATCGGTGCCCCGGCAGGGCCGCATCACCTACACGGCCACCCTGGACAACCCGGCCCGCACCGCTTTGACGGTCGACCTGTCCAACGGACAGACCATCCCCATCGCCGCCGGCGCCGAGAGCGGCAGCGTCACGGTGGATGCCCCCGACCAGGAGGGCGCGGTTCAGGCCCGGATCACCGGCACCGGGCCCCACGACTTCGAACGGCTCGACATCGACCCGACCCCCGCCGTCACCCAGGTCTCCGGGATCCTGGACACCGACGGCGACGGGATGCCGGACAGTTACGAAACCGCCCACGGCCTGGACCCCTTCGTCGACGACGGCGCCGCCGACCCGGACGGCGACGGCCTGACCAGCCTGGCCGAATATCAGGCCGGGACAGACCCCCGGATTTCCGACACGGACGCAGACGGGTTGCCTGACGGCGAGGAAGTCCACACCCACGGCACCGATCCGCTGCGGGCGGACACCGACGGCGACAACCTTTCGGATGGAGACGAAGTCGCCCAGGGAACCGACCCCAACAATGCCCACGACTACCCTCTGACCCCGGGGACCTACCACGTGGACAGCGACCTCCCGGGCGCCGCGGACGACAGCCGGCACGGCAGATCGGCTGCCGCGCCCTGGAAGACGCTGCACTACGCCGTCGACCGGATCAACAGCGGTCCCGCCGGCAGCTACATCCTCCATGTGGGGTCGGGTACGTACAGCCTGGCCGCCGGCGAAGCGGACCGCGAGTTGCGGATCACCCAGGCCCAGATCGCCATCCTCGGCGAAACCGGCGGCGCCCCGATCCTCGACGGCACCGGCGCCGAGGCCTGGCTTCAGGGCATCTGGGCCATCGCCCCCGCGGTGACCATCGAAAACCTGGAGGTCACCGGATTCGAGCAGAGCGGCATCCAGGTGGAATCCGCCCTCACGGGAGCCGTGCGGTATTGCAGGGTCTACGGCCCCGCCGGGCCCAACGCCTGCGGCATCCTCCTGGATCGCGCAGGTGGCGGTGTGGTGGCGGCGGACAATCGGGTCCAAGGGGTGTTCGGCGGCATGGAGGTGGCCGACGGCAGCCCGGTGTTGACCCGCAACATCCTGGCCGACAACGATATCGGGCTAACCGTTTCATCCTGGGGCCTGCCGGCCGCGCCGACCGTCATGAACACGGTCATCACCGGCACCGCTGCCTCCGCCATGGGTATTTTCATCCAGGCCGACAACGGCGGAACCGCCTCGCCCCTGATCTACCACAATACCCTTTACGGCAGCGCCGGAACCGGACCGGCCATCAGCATCCATCTGCGCTCCGGCGGACTCGATGCCGCGCCGGTGATCCGCTTCAACGCCATCACCGGCTGGGACATCGGAATTGAAAACCGCCTCGACCAGCCCGGCACGCCGGTCCTCGACCACAACCTGGTCTGGAACAACCTCATCGCCTACGAAAACACCGCGGCCGGCCCCAACGACATCCACTACGATCCGGTCTACGCCGATCCGGCCGCCGGAGACTTCGACCTGGCCGATGGATCCCCGGCCATCGACGCCATTCCGCTCAATGCCGGAGATCCGGTCGGCGAGGACCACCTGGGCCGGATCCGACCCATCCACACCGGCTTTGACATGGGGGCCTACGAATCGACCGGAACGGCCAACCGGGCGCCGGATCCGCCCGCGGCGGTAACGCCGGCCGGCGGCGCGCGCATCGACACCCCGGCCGTCACACTGACGGCCACCGTTTTCCACGATCCGGACGGCGACGCCCAAACGGCCAGCCACTGGCGGGTGCGGCGGGCCGACGGAAGTTACGGCATGGCCGGCCTGGATCCGTCCTTCACGCTGACGGCCACTTCCGACCCCCTGGACCGCCATCCCGTATCCGGCCTGGTGGAAGGCATGCGCTACCTCTGGCGGGTGGGCTACCAGGACGCGGCAGGCAAAATCGCCTGGTCACCGGAGAACTTCTTTACCGTGGGGACCCCGGCGGCCGACACGGCGGTGGTGGTCAGCCCCGGCACCCAGGCGTCGGCCTTCCGCATGTTTTCCTTTCCCACCTGGACCACCGCGGCCGACGCCGCCACGGCCCTGGGAATCGTCTACGACCCGGCCCAGCACCGCATCGGCACCTACGATCCACTGATCGGCGCCTACCGGGAGGTCGGAGAGGGGTTGGGGCTCGAGCCGGGGCGCGCCTATTGGTTCCTGTGCCGCAACGGCCTGGCGCCCGTGGTCCAAGGGGTCCCGGTGACCTTGGCCGAGCCGGTGGAAATCAGCCTCCGCTACAACCCGGGGTCCGGCAACGGCTGGAACATGATCGCTCCCCCCAATGAAAGCCACTACAGCTGGTCCGATGTCTGGGTGGTGGAACGCGATGCCGACGGCAACGCCATCAACGGCACCCCGGTGAGGGTCTCGGCCCTGGTCCCCGACAACCCGTGGATCGACGTGCGCCTGTGGCGCTGGGAAAACGGGGCCTACGCCGCCGATGCCAACCGGTTGACCCATCACGACGGATTCTGGGTGCTGGCGAAAAAGGAAAACGTCCACCTGCGCTTCGATCCCGCCGACCAGATCACCCGGCGGCCATTGCCCGCCCTGATCCTGGGCGAGGCGGTCCGCCACCTCCAGCGCTGGCCGGCAAGCGGCCTCATGGCCACCGCGCCGGCCCATGCGGTGGAACTCGACGCCCCGCCGGCGCCCATGAGCGCCCTGGCTGGCGGCGGATACAGCGCCTCCGGCGCTGGGGGTGGCGGGTGCTTTATCGCCGCGGCGGCAGGCGAAAACCGGTTCACCGCCGGCCGCCTGACGGCGGGGGCCTTGATGGCGGCCCTTCTACTGCTGGCGGCGCGCCTTGCCGCCCGGCGGCGCGGCGGCGGCCGCCGGCCATGACCCTGCGCGCCGCGGGAAGCGCAATCCCGCTCGGCCTCGGCTTGGCGGCATCCCAGCTGGCGGCCACGGTGCTGGTCCACCAGGCCAACCTGGACCTGCAGCAGGAAATGGCGGCCGTCCTGGCCGCGGGATATCTCCCCGTCCCTTCCCCGGCGGTGATGGACCAGCTGTCGCGGTGGTCCCATGCCCTGCTGGGGGGCGTCTTTTTCACCCTGACGGGCGGCAGCCTGACGGTGCTGGGGGCCGCGGCCAGCCTGAAACTGGCCCGGCATCTCGCATGGCCGACCGCCGGGCAGGTCGGCCTGCTGCTCTTTTTGGCCCTGTTGCTGACCGCCTTTCTCAACCACAGAGGCATCAGCCCGGGGCCGACCCTCTACGTATGGAGCATCCTGGCGGCCGTGGCCGTCGGCGCCCGGGTGGCGGCAAAGGCGCCGGGAGCCCCGGGAACCCCCCGCAGCCGCATCTGGCCGGTGGCCGGTCCGCTGATGCTCCTGGCGGCGGTCTGGCTCGGCCGTCTGGACGGGGATCTGTTCGTGGACATCCGGGATCGGCTCCTCCTGTCCAACCCCCTGGGCGCTGGAATCGCCGAGTTTTACTATGACTACAACCTGCTGGCCGTCCAGGCGATGGCGCCGATGCGCCACCGGACCGTGATCGGCGTCGACCTGGGACCGATGCGCGACGAGCCGCGGACCCGTCGCCTGGCGGATGTCCTGCGGCGCGTCGACCTGCTGAACGTGGCAGGCCGGGCCGGGGCCAGTATCGTTGTGCGGCCGGAAGGGGAATTGCTGCGCTGGCAGGATCCGTCCGGCCGCGGCCTGACGGTGGGCCGGGCGGAGGTGCTGGAACGCCCCGGGGCAGTGCTGGAGCGGTTTTCAAGGCAGGTCGACACCCGGGAGCCCTTTCGCCTCCTGACCCTGGCGGGGATCCTTCTGGGCTTTCCCATTCTTCTCTATCTGCTGGTCTTCGGGGGGGTTGAGGCCGCAACGGCCCTTTTCCTGGGGCCGCGGGCGGTCTGGGCCGCAGCGGCGGTCTGCCTGGCCCTGGGCGGGGCCCTGTTTTACCCGGTCGCCACGGCTCCCGGAGCCGGCTGCGGCCGGGACACCGACCCGCTTCTGTGGTCCCAGGGCGGTTCGGCGGCAAGAGTCTCTCTCCTGCGCCAGGCCGCACGCCAGGGCACTGATCCGCTGGCCTATCCCCGGGCCGGCGAACTGGCGCACAGTCCGCGGCTGGTGGAGCGCTACTGGTTTGCCAGGGCCCTGGGCGGCGCCCGCTCGCCGCGGGCATTCGCTCTGGCGGCCGAAATGACGGGCGATGAAAGCCCCATGGTGACCTGCCAGGCCTGCTTTGCGCTGGGGGAGATGGGACGGGTGGAGGCCATCCCCCTGCTGCTGGCGTTTATGCGACACGGAAACCACTGGTATACCCAGCGCTACGCCTACGATGCCTTGAGAAAGCTCGGATGGAGCCAACCCGCATCCTCCCGCTGAAAACGGCCCTCCTCCCGCTGCTGCTGGTGATCCTGGCCGAGGTGGCGGCTACGCCGCTGCTGCCCGAGGCCCCCGCGGGGCGCATGGCCGCCTTGGGCGGCCTGCGCATTCTGGAGGCCCTGGGGATGCTGCGCTGGGTCCACCGCTCCAGAGCCGGGCTGGCGGCCATCGGCCTCCAGCCCGGATCCATCGTCCCGGGGTTGAGGGTCGGCTCTCTGGGGGCGCTGATCTTCGGCCTGGCGGCATTTGGGAGCGGCTGGATCGCCCATTCCGTTTTCGGCCTCGAGGCAATGGCCCTCATCCGGGTCCACCTGCCGGCAGCGCCGGCCCTGGCAGGCATCTACTTCATGGTGGCGGGCGTGATCGGCCCCATCACCGAGGAGATCTTCTTTCGCGGGCTTCTCTACGGCGCGCTGCGGCGCTGGGGAACAGGCATCGCCGTGGGGGGTTCCACGGCCGTTTTTGTCCTGGCCCATGCGGGGCCCGGGTTTCCGCTGACCCAGGCCATCGGGGGGCTCGTGTTTGCCCTGGCCCGGGAAAAGAGCCGCACCCTCACCGCCCCCATGACGATTCATGTCCTGGGGAACCTGGCGATCTACGCGTTGTCACTGGCGGGCTGACCCGCCGGCAGCCCAAGGCACTCCCCCCAGGGGCTCAATCCCCTCTTCGCCTTCCTCCAGTCCCACGATGTATTTTTTGACGGTGCGCCGATCGAGGCTGGTGCGCCGGGCCACCTCCTCGAAGGTGCCGTGGCGTCGGTAAAGCAGTGTGCAGTAGCCGGCCACAAGGTCCTGGCTGGTGATGGTCCCCTGGGTGATGCCTTCGGCCAGGCGCCGCTCCAGATCGGCCGCCGGAGGCAGGTCCCCGGCATAGCTGGAGCGCAGCAGGACCCGCCGCACGCACTGCTCCAGTTCGCGCACGTTTCCCGGCCAGGCATAGTCCAGGCCCAGTTCGCGCTCGGCCGTCTCGCGCACCAGCGCCGCCAGCTCCGGCGAAGGCCGGCTCAGCATCCGCTCCAGGGTGAAGGCGATCAGGTCGTCCAGTTCTCCGGGATCCTCGGCGACGCGCTGGCGCAGGGGAGGCACGGTGATGGTGTCCGAGCACAGGCGGTAATAAAAGTCGTCCCGGAACAGACCGCGATGGCGCAGTTCAGCCATGGGACGATTGGTGGCGGCGATCACCCGGCCCTGGAAGCGGCTCGGTTCGTGGCTCCCCACCGGCGTGAAGATCCTTTCCTGAAGGACCTGGAGCAGCTTGATCTGGATGTGGGCCGGCACCTCGCCGATTTCGTCCAGCAGGATGGCCCCGTTGGGACTGCAGCGGTCCAGGACCCCGCTGTAGTGTTTCACCGCGCCGGTGAAGGATCCCTTCTTGTGGCCGAACAGCTCGGATTCGATGAGGGTCTCGGGAAACTGGGAAAGATTGAGGGACACGAAGCTGCGGGTGAAGCTCTCCTCGAAGCAGCGCTTCTTCTCGTTGAAGGGGATGAACCCCGAGCGGCCGATGGCCATGGCGGCCGCCCCTTTGCCGGTGCCGGTCTCGCCCAGCAGGAGGGTGGAGAAATCCTCCATGCGGTTCCACAGGTAGCGGTCGTAGACATCCAGGTTGTGGGTGAAGACGTTTTCCCACAACTGGCGCCGCAGCCGCTGCATGGCCGGGCTGCGCCCCACCAGGTGGCGGAAGATGAAAAAATAGGCCCGCCGCAACTGATAGCTCAGGGCGAAGTAGCGGCGGGTGTCAGCCTCCGAAAAGCCGCGCCGGGCCATCAGACGATAGGCTTCGGGGGCAAAGGGGACCTTGGCGGGCGTCTCTCCGGCCTGGATCTGGTCGATGATCAACTGGTCGAATTTCTTGCGCAGTCCGTAAAAGAACTCGAAGAGAAAGGCCGCCCGCACCAGACGCCGGTCCTCGCCTTCATAACGGCTTTCGTCGGCCCGGTTCTCGGCCTCCAGCACCGCGATGCGCCGCGCCACGGCCTCGGTGGCCGCGGCGGTGCGCTCGACCCGGGTGGCGTCGGGGTAGAGGCCGGCGATCTTCAGTTCGATCTCCTCGCGTTCCCGGCCGAAGGGATTGGCCACCCCGGCCTGGTAGACCAGCTGGAAAAAGTCGCGCTCCGCGCCGGTGAGTTTCGGCTGCCGTTCCATGCACCCGATGTAACCCAAGTGTGCATCCAATGTCCAATTCGATTTGGGCGGGGGTGGGTTGGGGTGGTGTCGCGGTAAAAATATTGTTCTTTGACGGCGATGGGTTGGAAGCGCTGAGGGGTAACTGGCACAAAGGTTGAATGGTTTTGGGCCGTTCATCGGTCCAATAGGTCCTATACGACTTATAGGTCTTATTGGTCGTATAAGACTTATAAAAACCTCGATTTTTTGAAAACCCGGCAAAACCTCAACCCCATCGCCGCAACAGGAGCCGACACGCCCATGTTCATACGCCTTATCCCCGCCAAGTTCCCGCTCATGGTTTACAACCCGCCGGCCGTGTCCGCCGTCGATTACCTGTCCGCGGTGCACCGCGCCGGGGCCCTCCCGGTGCTGGACACCGAATTCCTCGATACGGCCAGCGTGTTGGCCGCCGTGGCCGAACTCTCGGGCCGGCGGGTCGTCTTCGGGATGCGGCTCATGGCCCACCAGCGGGATTTGCTGGCGCGGATGCGCCAAGCGTCACCCAAGGGGCTCGACACCGTCGTGCTGGCCTATCGCCGCCCCGAGGAGCTGAAGGATCTCGATCTGGCCGCATCGCCCTGGCACCGGTTGATCGAAGTGCGCGACCTGGAGCTGGAGACGCTGCTCCGCCCTCTTCACCCCCATGGCCTCGTGGTGCGCGGCCACGAAGCCCCGGGCCGGGTGGCAGCGGTGTCGAGCTTCATTCTGATGCAGGCCTACCTGGGGGCCGGCGGCTGGCCGGTGGTGGTCCATGGCGGGGTGGGGTGGTTTACCGCCGCCGGTCTGTTGGCCGCCGGGGCCAGCGGCCTGGTCCTGGACGACCAGCTCTATCTTTGCACCGAGAGCCCCCTGGCGCCCGGCTTCAAGGCGCGCATGGCCCGCCTCGAGGAAAAGGACACCGTGATCGTGGACACCGGCAGCGAGGGGCCCTGCCGCGTCTTCGCCCAGCTCGGCACCCGGGTGGTCAAGGAGTTGAAAGCCATGGAAGCCGAAGCGGCCGAGAATCCCGAGGCCGCCGCCCGGCTGCAGGAGGCCTTGATCGCGCAAATCACCCCTCTGGACGACCCGGCCGCGGACCCGGCCCAGAGTCTTTTCCCCCTGGGGCAGGACGCCGTCCTGGCCAAATATTTCGCCGGCCGGGGCGAGGATCTGCAGCAGGTCATCGAGAACTTTCTGATCGATACCGGCGCCCGCCTGGCCGACATCGACGACCACGACCCCCTGGCGGCCGACAGCCCTCTGGCCCGCTGCCACGGCACGCGCTATCCCATCGTCCAGGGGCCCATGGCCAACGTGAGCGACAAGGGGGCCTTCGCCCGGGCCGTGCTGGAAGCCGGGGCCCTGCCGTTTTTGGCCATGGGGAGCCTGCCGCCCCACCTGTCCGAGGCCATGCTGGCCAACGAAACCGAGGGGCTGGCGCGTTTTGGCGCCGGGCTCATCGGCATCGAGGCCCTGAACCACGGCCTGCCGGAACACTTGGAACAGGTGCGCCGCCACCGGGTCCCCTTCGCCCTCATCGCCGGCGGCGTGCCGGCCCAGGTGCGGGCCCTGGAGGCCGACGGGATCGCCACCTACCTGCACACCCCGTCGCTAGCCATGCTGGAGAACGCCATCGCCGGCGGGTGTCGCCGTTTCGTTTTCGAAGGGGCCGAGGCCGGGGGGCACGTGGGACACCTGTCGAGCCTGGTGCTCTGGGAATTGGCCACGGCCCGCCTGTCCGCCCAGACGGACGCGGTTCTGGCCGAGCAGACGCTGATCTTCGCCGGCGGCATCGGCACGGCCTTCGGGTCGCATTTCGTCTCCGGGCTGGCCAGCCACCTGTCCCGGCGGGGGGCCAAGATCGGCATCCAGGTGGGCAGCGCCTACCTGTTTACCGAGGAGATCGTGGCCACCGGCGCCATCACGGCCCTCTACCAGAAAGTAGTGTGCGACGAGCGCTGCACCCTGGTGATGGGGCGCACGGTGGGGCTGGCGGCCCGCACCGTGCCCACGCCGTTTTCCCGGCGCATCGTGGCCGAGGAGTACCGCCGCCTGCGGGAAAAGATGCCCCTGACGGCTCGCAAGGAAGCCTTCGAGCGGGACAACATCGGGGCCCTGCTCATCGGGGCCAAGGCCTTCTGCCCCGATTTCGAGCGCCTCGGCAAGGCTGCCGGGGAGGCCTGCCTGACCTATTTCGAGGAAGAAGACCAGTACCAGCGGGGCAATTTCATGGTGGGCGAGGCCCTGGCCTTTGCCGCGGCCCCCTACGCCATCGCCGATCTTCACGCGCGGCTCATGGGAGGCAAGCAGGACCTCGCCGACCGGCTCAACCGGTTGGAGCTGGCCACGGCCCCCGACGGGCAGCTCAACGACGAGATCGCCGTGGTGGGCATGGGCTGCATCCTGCCCGAGGCCGCCGATCCCGGGTCCCTGTGGCGCCTGATCCTCGATCGCCGGGGCGCCATCGGCCCCATGCCCGCCGAGCGCCTCGATCCCGACCTCTACCACGACCCCGACCGTTCGGCTCCCGACAAGTCCTACAGCCGCATCGCCGGGGTGGTGGACGATTTCGGCTTCGACGGCGACCGCTTCGGCTACACGCCGGAAAAGGCGGCTCGCCTGAGCCGCAGCCAGCAGATGGTGCTCCAGGCCGCCTACCAGGCCGTGGCCGATGCCGGCCTGCTGGATGCCGAGGACCACCTCTTTCAGGCGCTGAGGGCGCGCACCTCGGTGATCGTGGGCAGCTGCCTGGGCAACGAACTGAGCAGCGCTCTGCACCTCAAGTACGCCCTGCCGGAAATCCGCGCCCTGCTGGAACAGGTCGACGCTTTCCGGGACTTGTCGCCCGATGAGCGGCAGGCCCTGGTGGACGCCTTGCGCCAGGGGCTTTCCAACGGCAGCCCCTACGAGCCGGTGCACGGGGTGGCCCTCAACATGGAAGCGGCCCGCATCGCCCATCACCTGGGCGCCACCGGCCGCTCCTATGCGGTGGACGCGGCCTGCGCCACCTCCCTGGCGGCCCTGGACTGCGGGGTCAAGGAGCTAGCCACCGGCCTGTGCGACCTGGCGGTGGTGGGCGGGGTCAACACCAACCTGGCCCCGGAATCCTTCGTGGGGTTTTGCAAGATGGGGGCCCTGTCGGCCACCGGTTCCTTCCCCTTCGACGAGCGGGCCGACGGTTTCGTCCTGGGTGAGGGAGCGGCGGTGGTGGTGCTCAAGCGCTTTCGCGACGCCCGGCGCGACGGGGACCGGATCTACGGCATCATCCGGGCCGTGGGCAGCGGCAGCGACGGCAAGGGCAAGGCCATTGCCGCGCCCAGTGCCAAGGGGCAGGCCATGACCCTCAAACGCTGCCTGGAGGGGGCCCGGCGGCCGGTGGACCCGGCCGATGTGGGCTTCATCGAGGCCCATGGCACCGGCACCCGCATGGGGGACCTGGTGGAGCTGGAAACCCTCAAAAAGGTCTACGGCGGGGAGAAGCCCACCGGGATCAGTTCCATCAAGAGCCAGATCGGCCACCTTCTCGGCGGGGCCGGCATGGCCGGACTGATCAAGGCCCTGCTGGCCCTGACCCATCGCACCCTGCCGCCCAACGGCGGTTTCCAACGGCTCGGAGCCAAGCACGACCTGTCCGGCAGCGGGCTGTTCATCGTGGCGGACGCGGCGCCCTGGGAGGCCCCCGACGGGAAGCCGCGCCTGGCGGCGGTGAGCGCCTACGGGTTCGGCGGGATCAACTATCATCTCGTGGTGGCCGAGGACAGCGCCGCCGCCCGGCCCCTGCCGCGACGGATCTTCGCCGATCCCGGCTTCGATCCGGATGAAGGGCGCATCGTGGTCTGCGGCCTCGGCACGGTACTGCCGGGCGCCGCCGACGTGGACGGTTTCTGGCAAAGGCTTGGCCAGGGGGCGCCCCGGCTGCGGCCCATGCCGGCCGAACGCTTCGACAACCGGGCCTATGCCGCCGAGCCGGCCGACAGCCCCGCGCACATCCCCATGGTGTCGGCCGGCATCGTGGACGACTATCGCTTCGACCACGCCCGCTTCCGCATCCCGCCGGCGGCGGCCCGGTTCATCGACCGGGCCCAGCAGTTCGCCCTGGACGCCGCCGGCCAGGCCATTGCCGCCGCGGGGCTCGATCCCCGGCTGGAGACGGGCAACCGGGTGGCGGTGATTCTCGGCACCCTGGCGGGTGAAAAGTACGTGGAGAACATCCTGCGCACCCGGATTCCGCTGCTCGAGCGGCTCATCCGCCAGGCCGACGGGGTCGATCCCCGGGCGGCCGCCGCCATCGCCGCGCAGCTGGCCGAGCGCATGCGCAGCCGGTACCTGCCCAACACCGAGGACACCATCCCCGGCCTGCTGTCCAACATCGTCAGCGCCCGGGCGAGCAAGCACTTCGGCTTAAACGGGGCCAATTTCACCGTGGACGCCTCCTGCGCCTCGGCCACCGTGGCGGTGGACCTGGCCATCCGGGGGCTGCAGACCGGCGACTACGAGGCGGCCATCGCCGGCGGGGTGGACTGCAACCTCCTGCCGGGCACGCTTTTGGCCTTCAAGCGCCTGGGGCTCATCAGCGACGGCGAATGCCGCATCTTCGACCACCAGGCCAAGGGGTACGTGATGAGCGAGGGGGCCGCGGTGCTGGTACTCGCCACCCTGGGCTACGCCCGGCGCCACGACCTGCCGGTGCTGGCCGAGATCTCGGCCATGGGCTTCGACGCCAGCGCCCCGGCCCATCTCCTCTCGCCGTCGCCGGAGGCTTACAGCGAGGCCATGCGGCGTTGCTACAACCAGGTGCCGGTGCTCCCGGCCGACGTGGCCCACCTGGACGTCTTCGGCGTGGCCAACCCCTTCTTCGATGCCCTCGAGGCCCATGCCGCGGCGCAGATCTTTCCCCGCCCGGTGGGCTTCGGCAACGTCAAGACCGAATTCGGCTACTTCAAGGCGGCCAACCCGGCGGTGGTCCTGGCCAAACTGGCCCTCATGGCCAGCCGGCGCCGGCTCCTGCCCTTCTTCGGCCACCGGCCCGAGACCACCATCGTGGAAAAGGACGCCGTCCTCGTGGCCCGGCGGCAAATCGAGGACATCCCTCCCGGCCGCCCCATCCACCTGGCCGCCAACGTCAACGGCATCGGCGGCAACCACGGCCACGTGCTGGTTTCCACCCTGCCGGCCCACCTGGCGCCGGCGACCCAATCGGTAGCCCATCCACCGGATTCCGTCGCCGTCGGCGCCTGGCAGCCGGTGGAAAACGGCCTGGCGATCCTGTTCTCCGGCCAGGGGGCCCAGTACCCGGGCATGATGGCGGACATCTACCGCGCTCGCCCCGAGGTGCGCGCCGCGATGGACCGGGGCGAGACGATCTTTGCCGCCCGCCGCGGCCGCTCGCTGCTGGAGATGATGTTCGATCCCCGGGGGGCCGAGGCGCTGAACCGCACCGAGACCACCCAGCCGGCGGTGTTTCTGGCCGGGGCGGCCCTCTGGGACCTGCTGGCCGCCCGGGGCCTGCGGCCGGATTATCTGGTGGGCCACAGCCTCGGGGAGATCACCGCCTTGTACGCCGCCGGGGCGCTGGCCTTCGAGGATGCCATGGCCCTGGTGATCGAGCGGGGACGGCTGATGCAGCTGGCCGCCGAACGCCACCCGGGAAAGATCATGGTGGTGTTCGAGGACGCCGCGCAGGTGGCGGAACGGATCCGGGCGGCCGGGGTGGCGGATGTCCGGGTGACCAACAAGAACAGCCGGCGCCAGACGGCGGTCTGCGGGCCGAGGGAGGCCATGGAGGCTTTCGGCCGTTATCTGAAGACCCAGGGGGTGGTGGGCAAGGTCCTGCCCCTTTCCGGGGCCTTCCATACCCCGCTGATGGCCGAGGCGGCCACGGGCCTGGAGCAGTTTCTGGCGGGGATCGCGCTGCGCCCCCAGGGGCTGGCGCGGGTGGTGGCCAACGCGACCGGGACACCGTACCCCGAAGATCCGGCCGCGGCCAAGACCCTGCTGGTGCGCCAGATCGTCTCGCCGGTGGAATTCGTGGCGTCCGTCGAAGGCCTGCACCGGGCCGGTTGCCGCGCCTTGGTGGAAGTCGGGCCGGGCCGCCTGCTGGCGAACCTGGTCAAGGACATCCCCCTGGAGGCGGTGGATTCCTGGCCGCTCATCGACCCGAAGGCCGGCGCCGCGGCGAGCCTGGCGAAGGCCTTGGAGCGCCTGGCCAGGGAGGACCGCATCCGCCCCCTGCCCGCGGCCGCCGCGCCGGCGCCGGCCGCGGCGCCGTTGGAGACCCCGCCGGCGCCCGTGGGCGAAGGGGATCCCGGCTTCCAGGCCTTTCTGGCCCAAAATTCGGACCGGGTGCGGCTGCTGCTGGAGGCCGAGTATGAACGTCATCGGCGGGAGCAGGCCCTCACCGATCTGGAGCGCTTCGGCTTCTGCGGCCAGCCCATCGTCATCGCCGGGGCCTCGGTGGGCCTTCCGGGCACGGGCAACAAGGTCTTCAACGACAACAACTTCGACAAGCTGCTGGCCGGCCGCAACTTCATCGAACCGCTGACCCGGGACGAAAAGGAGCGCATCCTGGACATGAACATCACCCGGGTCTTCAAGGAGGCCGACGGGTCGGCGCGCCTGGTGAACATCACGCGCATCGAGGAGGTGATCCAGCTCGCCGGCAAGCTGGGCTACTTCAACCTCAAGAGCGAGTACGGCATCGAGGCCGACTACGACATCACCATCGCCCTGTCGATCGCCGCCGGCATCGAGGCCCTCCACGACGCCCGCATCCCGCTGGTGCAGCAGTTCCGCGACACCTCCTCGGGAGCCCAGATCCCCGACGGCTACGGGCTTCCGGCCGAGATGCAGGGCACCACCGGGGTGATCCTCACCAGCCTCTTTCCCGGCTTCGAGACCCTCATCGACCAGATGAACAACTATTACTACAACAAGTTCTACGTCAAACCGTACAAGGACCTGGAGAAGATCTACTACCACCTCATGGAGAGCGTGCGCGACGAGGAGATCAAGGAGCAGATCACCGACTGGTTCTTCAAGATCAAGGAGCGGCGCAAGCGCTACGGCAACTACAAGTTCAACCGCAACCTGCTCTTCGACGTGGTCCCCCTGGGATCGGCCCACTTCGCCCAGCTGATCCGGGCCAAGGGGCCCAACATGCAGATGAGCGGGGCCTGCGCCTCCACCACCCAGGCCATCGGCGTGGCCGAGGACTGGATCCGCACCGGCCGCTGCGAGCGGGTGGTCATCATCGGCGGCGAGGCGGCCACCAGCCCGGTGCAAAGCCCCTGGATCGCCTCGGGTTTCCTCGCCATGGGGGCGGCCACGGTGAAGAACGTGGTGGAGGAGGCGGCCAAGCCTTTCGACGCCGAAAGAAACGGGACCATCCTGGGCAGCGGGGCGGTGGGCCTGGTGGTGGAGCGGGCCGACACGGTGGCGGCCCGGGGCCTGGCCGGCCAGGCCGAGATCCTGGGCACCCGCATCGGCAACAGCGCCTACCACGGCACGCGCATCGACGTGGCCCATGTGGCCGGCGAGATGCAGCGTTTCGTGGCGGATGTCGAGCGGCGCCACGGCCTGCGCCCGGCCGACTACGCCCCGCAAATGGTGTTCATGAGCCACGAGACCTTCACCCCGGCCCGGGGCGGCAGCGCCGAGGCCGAGGTCGAGGCCCTGCGCCGGACCTTCCCGGACGATTACCGGCAGATCGTCATCACCAACACCAAGGGCTTCACCGGCCACACTCTGGGGGCGGCCATCGAGGATGCCGTCCTGGTCAAGGCCCTGCAGCAGCGCCGGGTGCCGCCCATCGCCAACCTGAACCGGGTGCCCGAGGCCTTCGCCGACCTGAAGTTTTCCACCGGCCAGACCGGCGACTTCCAATACGGACTGCATTTTTCCGCCGGCTTCGGCTCCCACTTCGCCTTCCTGATGCTGCGGCGCATCGAGGAGAAGGCCGCCGCCGGCAACCCGGTCTACACTCGGTGGCTGCGACGGGTCACCGGGCTGCCAGACCCGGTGCCGGTGGTCTCCAACCACACCCTGGTGGTGGAAGGCGGGCCGCCGCCGCCCGCCCGCCCGCGGCCGGCGGCCGAAGCGGCCCCGGCGAAGGCGGAACCGGCGCCTGCGGCGCCATCCAGGGCCGCCGCAGCGCAAGCCCCGCCCACTGCGCCGGAGGCCGGCCAGGACGTGGTGGCGGCGGTGCAGCGGATCATCGCCGAGCAGACCGGATATACGGTGGACATGCTGGATGCCGGCCTGGACCTGGAGGCGGACCTGGGCATCGACACGGTCAAGCAGGTGGAGACCTTCGGCCGCATCAGCCGGCACTTCGAGCTGGCGGTGCCCGAAGACCTGCGCCTAGCCGAGTTGAACACCATCGACAAGATCGCCGGCTACATCCGGTTGCAGCTGGGCGGTGCCGCGGCGGTGCCGGCTGAAGGGGAGACGGCCGTCGCGGTGGCTGCCGAGGATGCCGTGCAAAGTGAAGCGGCGCCGGTCGATGGCGGCACCCCGGCGGTTTTGCGCTTCGAACCCCGGGTGACAGTACTGGAAGATCTCCCGCCGACGGTGGCGGGAGCCCTCGCCGATCGCAAGCTGCTGGTCACCTGCGACCGTCATGGCCTCTGGCAGCGGGTGGCGACCCGGCTGGGGCAGGCCGGCGCCCGCCTCGTGACCCTGGGGCAGGGGGGAGCCCTCGATTACGGCTGCGATTTTCTCGATGCGGCGGAAACCGCCGCGGTCGTCGACCGGGCGCTGGCGGATCATCCCGACCTCAACGGGTTGGTGCACCTCATGCCGGTGGACGCCTTCCTGGACGGCGGCAGCGGGGAGAGCGCGGCGGAAATCGCCGTGGCGGTCAAGTCGTTCTTTGCCGCCCTCCAGGTGCTCCAGCCGCGCCTGGTCGAAGACGGCCTGGTGGCCGCGGTGAGCTTCAACTCGGTGGTCTTCGCCTATGGGCGGGAGGACCGAGCGGTCTATCCGGCCTTTGCCGGCATGGCCGGTCTGCTCAAGACGGTGGCCCGGGAGATTCCCACGGCGCGGGTCAAGGTGGTGGACCTGGCGGCCGATGATGCGGCGGCGATCCTGGACCAAGCGGCCGAGGCCCTGGCGGTCGAAATGGGCGCTTCGGATCGGCGCGTGGAGGTCGGCTACTCGAACGGCCGGCGCTTCGGTCTCTGCCTGCTGCCGGCGGCGCCGGCCGGCGACGGCGCGCTCATCGCCGACGGCGACACGCTGCTGGTCACCGGCGGGGCCCGGGGGATCGCCTGCGCCATTCTCCAGCGCCTGGCGGAGCGCTGGCGCGGCGAACTGTCGATTTTCGGGCGCAGCGAGATCGGGCCGGAAGATCCGGAGCTGGCGGCGGCCGGGGACGAGGCGGCGATGATTTCCATCCTGCGCCGGCGCCATCCGGAGGCCAAGCCGGTGGACCTCAGGCGCCTGGCGGCCATGGGGCTGGCGGCCCGGCAGTCCCGGGACAACCTGGAGAAACTGCGCCAGGCCGGGGTCCGGGTGCGCTACCGGACCGTGGACGTCACCGACGCCGAAGCGGTGGCCAAGGCCCTGGAGGACGAGCCGAAGATCGACGTCCTGATCCATGCCGCCGGCCTGGAGGAGAGCCAGCCGCTGGCCAAAAAGAGCTTGTCTCAATTTACCCGGGTTTTCGACACCAAGGCGGCCGGGATGAAGCATTTGCTCCAGGCGCTGGAGAATCACCGCCTGCGCAGCGTCATCGGTTTTTCCTCGGTCACCGCTCGCCTGGGCAACGCCGGCCAGGCCGACTACACCGCGGCCAACGACATGCTGGGGCGCATGCTCCAGCGTTTTCAGCAACATCACCCGGAAACCGTCTGCAAGGCCCTGGCCTGGACCGCCTGGGACGGCGCCGGCATGGCCGCCCGCGAAACGGTGCGCCGGGTGCTCTCCGAGCGAGGGCTGACGTTTCTGCCCCTGGCCCGGGGGGTGGCCTTCTTCATCGACGAGCTGGCGGACGCGACAGCGCCCGAAGCGGTCTTCACCGGCCTGGACCGGACCATGGACCCCGACGGCCTGCTGGACGGGCCGGCGCCCTTCATCGACCGCCAGGTGAGACGGACCGCCCGGGAAGCGGTCTTCCAGCGCACCCTGGAGTTGAATCGTGACCGCTTCCTGGACGATCACACCCGGGCCGGGGTGCCGATTTTTCTCGGGGCCACGGGCATCGAGGCCATGGCCGAGGCAGCGGTGCTGCACGACGGCCGGGGCCGGGTGGCGGTGGCGCTGAGCGATTTTCACATCCCTTACGGGATCAAGCTGCTCAAGGGGCGGCCCAAACCCATCGAGATCAGCGCCTGCCAAGATGGGGACAATGCTTACCGCTGCGCCATCGATTCCTACTTCGTGGATCCTACCGGCCGCCGCACGGGGGAGGCCAAGCGGCACTTCGAGGGCCGTTTCGAGCTGGCCGAGCGCTGGCCCCGGGCGCCGCGGGTCCAATGGCCCGATCTGCCACGGCCGGCGGCCCCCGAGGACGTCCAGGCCCTGCTCTACCATCCCCGGCGTCTGTTCATGGACGGGCTCTTTCGCACCGTCACCGCCGCGGACGGCTTCGACGGCCAGCGCCTGCTGGTGCGCATCGCCCACCCCGGGCCGCGCGAGTTTTTCGCCGGCGTGAGCGCGCCGCGCTTCGCCACCGACGTTCAGCTCATCGACGCCATGTTCCAGACCGGCGGCATGCTCGAGGTGCTCACCAGCGGGGACATCGTGCTGCCGTACAACATCGGCCGCCTGCGCTGGTACGGCCCCCCCCGGCGCGGCGTGACCTATCGCTGCCTCACCGAGCGGATCGGCAGCGGGGAAAAAACGATCACCTACCGGCTGACCCTGGCCGGTGAAGACGATCGGGCCGTGGTGGCGATCGAGGGCTTCGAGATGGTCAAGGTGGACCGACTGCGGCCCGAGGACCGCATCGCCGAGCGGCTGGTGGGGGATTTACTCAAGGCATCCTGAAGATGATCGAACATCTATCCACAGTCGGCCGGATTGTCAAAACCGCGATGATGGGATAATTGGATGGACGCAACAATCGCGATGACCGTGATGCGCCAGACGCCATTGCCGGTTTTGGATCCAGGGCCTGGCGGGCGGCGGGAGAAACCGAGATGGATGCGATGCGCAACGATGATGCGGCCGAAGCCACCTCCCGTGGCGCTATCAGCCCCCGGCACCGCCCGACGGCCGTTTGCCGGACGCTCGCGGCCATCGAAAAGCGGCTGCACCCGGCCCTGCTGGCAGCGCTGTTTCTGCTTTTCACGGCCGCCGACGCCCAGGCCAACCCGCCGCTGCGGCTGTTTCGCATCGGCACGGGCGGCGCCACCGGCGTCTATTATCCCGTGGGCAAGCTCATTGCCTTGGGCTTGACTGGAGACCAGGCCGCCGGCGGGGCCCATTTTGAAGAGAATCGCGGAATTCCCGGATACATCGGGGTGGCGCAACACTCGGCCGGCTCTGTGGAAAACGTGCGCGCCGTTATCCGGGGCGACATCGAGGCCGGACTGGTCCAGGCCGACGTGGCGGCGATGGCCAGCAGGGGCGAGCAGCACTTCCGCCTTGAACCCGCCCCATCCCTGCGCGCCATTGCCAGCCTCTATCCGGAAAAGCTGCAAATCGTCACCCGCGCCGACGCCGCCATCGGCCGCATCCAGGATTTCAAGGGAAAGCGCATCTCCATCGATGAGCCCGGGTCCGGCACCCTGGCGGTGATGCAGATCGTTTTGGCCGCCCACGGACTGCACGAGACCGATTTTTCGGCGGTCTACCTCAAGCCCGTCTTCACGCTCGAGAAAATGATCCGCGGCGACTTGGACGGGTTTACCATGATGGCCGGCGTTCCCATGGCGGCAGTGTCCCAGCTGGCCCCGGTCGAGCTGTTCATGGTGCCCGTCGACCCGGAAGCGGCCGCGCGGATCCACGCCCAAACCGCCTATCTGGTTCCCGGCACCATCCCGAAGGGGGTTTACCCGGGCGTTGGCGACACACCGACCCTTGAAGTCTATGCCCTGATGGTGGTCGCCGCATCCTGCGACCCGGAGCTGGTGTACCGGGCGACCCGATGTCTGTGGAGCGCGCGCACCGCCAGATTGCTCGAGCAGGGTCACCCCCAGGGGGCGGTCATTACCCTGGACAACGCCCTGAAAGGTATTTCGATTCCCCTGCACGAAGGCGCCGAACGCTTTTACCGCGAAAATGGGCGGCTGCCCTAGAAGCGGCCGAAAGGCGATGAAACGGTCCGTCCCGCTGCTGCAGTTTTTCCCCTGGATCGGCATGATCCTGGTGGTCGCCGTGGTGGCGGCCACCGGCATTTGGACCAATGTCGCCCTGCGGTTGCTGGAAAAAGATATTCCCGACAACCTCCTGCAGGAGCTCAACGACCTGTCCATCTCCCTGGGGCATCTTTCCCAGGCGGCGGCGCTGGCGGAGGTGGCCCGGGTTTCGTCGAACGCCCGCCAACTGGAAAATCTCCGGCGCCAGATCGAAGTGGTCTACGCCAGCGTCCTGAACCTGCGCGAATCCTATGTCTTTGACAACATGATCCAGGCATCGGCCTTTCACGCCGCCGTCGCGCCGGCCATCACCGATGTGCAGGGCTGGCTTGCCAAAGGCATTTCGGGATACGACCCGGAATCGGAAACCACCGTTGCCATCGTCCATGCGCGCATCGGCGAAGCCGCCACCAAGGCCCGGACCCTGTATCGACAATCCTTTGAAACCGCCCGGGACATCCTCCATCGGCAGCGCATCCGTCTCGAACATTTCCTGTTCGTCGTCAACCTGATGTTCATCCTCACCATCACGATCACGGTGCTGCTGGTGGCCCTGATGATCCACCAGCAGCGGTTGCGCCGACGCGAGATGCAGCACCACGAAGCCCTCCGGGAGGCCCGCCAATCGCTTCAGCAGGGCGAGGAACTGCAGCGCCGGCTGGTGGCGGCCCTGCCCGATGGGGTGATTCGCACCGACCTGGACGGCACGATCCGATTCATCAACGACGTCGCGGTGACCTTGAGCGGCTACCGGAAATCCGAGCTTCTCGGAAAAAATATGCTGACCTTCATCGCCGAAACGGACCGGCAGCGGGCCGTGGAAAACGCCTTTCTGATGATGGCGCGCCCGCTGGGTCCCATCGCCTACAGTCTGGTGATGCAAAACGGAATGCCGCGGCGTTTCGAGGTCAACGGCGAAGTGCTGCGCAACCCGGACGGCACCGCTTTCGGCATGGTCTATGTCTGCCGGGACATCAGCGACCGGGAACGTCTCATCGAAGAGCGCCGCCAACTTCAGGAACGGCTCCATCGCGCCGAGAAGATGGAAGCTCTAGGAACTCTGGCGGGCGGTGTGGCCCATGACCTGAACAACGTCCTGGGGGTGCTGGTGGGCTACTCGGAGCTGATGCTGATGGACATCGCCGAAAACGATCCGCTGCGCAGGCATGTCACCCACATCCTCGATTCGGGGCAGCGGGGCGCGGCGATCATTCAGGATCTGTTGACCCTGGCCAGACGCGGAGTGGCCGTGGGAACCGTGGTGGATCTCAACGCCCTGGTGCGCCAAAGCCTCGAAACGCCTGAATTCCGCAAGTTGAAGACCACTTTCCCCCAGGTCGACATCCGCACCGAACTGGACCCGGAACTGCTCCATATCAAAGGATCACCGGTGCATTTGACCAAGACCGTCCTGAACCTGGTCCTCAACGCCGTGGAAGCCATCGAGGGAACCGGACAGGTGACCATCGGCACCGAAAACCGCTATCTGGATCGTCCCGTGGGCGGTTACGACGCCATGAAGGAAGGCGACTACGTGGTGCTCAAGGTCAGCGACAGCGGCCAGGGCATCGCCGAGAAGGATCTGGCCAAGATCTTCGAGCCCTTCTACACCAAGAAAGTCATGGGGCGCAGCGGCACCGGTCTCGGTCTGGCCGTGGTCTGGGGAACCGTCAAGGACCATGACGGCGGTGTGGACGTGCAAAGCCGCATCGGCGGCGGGACCACCTTCACCCTCTATTTCCCGGCCACCCGGGAAACAATCCCCCGGCCTGAAGCACCGATTCCGGCCGAGACTTACGCCGGCAGAAGAGAATCGATCCTCGTGGTGGATGATGTCGTCTCCCAGCGGGAGCTGGCCCGACAGATGCTGGAAAAAATCGGCTACCGGGTCGAAACCGCTCCCGGCGGGCAGGAGGCGGTGGATCTGCTTGCCGCCGGCCGGAGATTTGACCTCGTGATGCTGGACATGATCATGGATCCCGGCATCGACGGGCTGGAAACCTACCGGCGCCTCCACGGCCTCCGGCCCGACCAGAAGACCGTCATCGTCAGCGGTTTTTCCGAAAGCGACCGGGTCAAGGCAGCCCAGGCCCTGGGCGCCGGTCCCTACGTGCGCAAACCCTATCGGCTCGAACGCCTCGCAGCGGTGATCCGCCAGGTTCTCGACCAGGGTTGATGGCGACTTTCCCGGACCGGGGCCGCCCGGAAGAAAACGGGGGCGTCCTGGATTGGGACGTTGCCGGACCGCCCCCCGACCCCACATCGCCTCATTCAGCAAGACAACAGCGCGCCAAGACGTTTCCGGCGCATCCGGGCGGCTATCGCCGGGCAGGACCCGCGGGCGCGTCGAAACGCCGGTCCTCCCAGTGCATGTAGCCGAGGATGGCGCGGACGACGGCCTGGCGCATCACCCCCGGCGGCCAGGGAAGGGTGCGCCGGTTGACGAAGAACACCTCGGTGAGGTCGGTCTTGCGCTGCAGCACCATGTCCGCCAGGGTTTGGCCGTTGAGGTGGGTCAGGCTGACACCGTGGCCCACGCAGCCGAGACTGTAGACCACGTTCCGGTCGCCGAGGTAGCCCAGGGCCGGCGCCATGTCCAGCGGCACCGACACCGGTCCGCCCCATTCGTGGGTGAAGCGGATGTCTTTCAGGGCCGGAAAGAGCCGGCGCACGTCTTCTTTCAGACCCGCGAAGGTCGGCGGGTCGAGGTCGCGGTCCATGTCCTCACCCGTGGCGAGGGAGACGTCCCGGCCGCCCATGAGCAGCCGGTTGTCCGCCGTCAGGCGATAGTAGTGGACCAGGTTGCGCGCGTCCTCGATCCCCTGGCGGTTGCGCCAGCCGATGGCCTCGAAGTGCGCCTCCGTCAGCGGTTCGGTGAGTACGATATGGGTCCAGACCGGGATCTGCTTGCGCCGCAGGGCGGGAAAGCAGTGCGACCAGGCGTTGGTGGCCATGACGAGCCGCTCGGCGCGCACCCGCCCCCCGGGAGTGGAAAGGGTGATGCCCCCCGGATGCCGTTGGATCTCGGCCACCGGGCTGTTTTCGTAGAAAACGACCCCCATGCGGACCAAAAGGTCCTTCCAGCTCCAGGCGAGTTTGGCCGGGTTGAGGATCCCGCAGCGCGGCTCCCACCAGGCGCCCAGGTACAGAGGACTGCGGACCTCCGCGGCCAACCGGTGGGCATCGATCCACTCGATGCCCTCCAGGCCGAGACGATGGGCCAGCGCGATCTCCTCCTGGATGCGCCGCTTGTACTTCTCCGAGGTGGCCACCCGCAGAAAGCCGGGGTGCTCGTAGTCGCAGTCGAGACCGAGTTCGGTCACCCGGGCGCGCAGAAGGTCCACGGCCCGTTCCATGTAGTGGTGGGCCTCCCGGGCCTTCTCTTTGCCGAAGCGCAGGGCGGTGATGCCCAGGGTCAGACCGAAGAGGGTCATGTTGAAGCCGCCGTTTCGGCCGCTGGCGCCGAAACCGATCACCTGGCCCTCCAGGATGGCGACCCGCAGGCTCGGCTCTGCCCGCTTGAGGTGGTAGGCCGTCGAAAGACCGGTGAACCCGCCGCCGATGATGGCCACGTCGACTTCGAGGTCAGCACCCAGGGATGGACCCGGGGTGTAGTCGCGCGTGGTGAGCCAGAAGCTTTTTTCGCGGAAGTTCTCTTGCTTCATCATCTGCCCGGTTCCTTGTCCTGTTGGTCGGGTAAAACCGCAGCTCGAACGACCTGTTGCCGCCGTCCCGTCGCCCGGCAGCCGGCCTAGATCTTGCCGCGCTCCACGGCGATGTTGAGGTAGGTTTCCATTCCGCTCTTGGGCGGCACGTAGATGGCCTCCTCGGCCTTGCGCTCCAGGCCCATGGCCTCGGTGGGGCAGGTGGTGACGCACAGACCGCAGCCGATGCAGCGGTCCAGGTCGATGACCGCCACGTCGGCCGGCACCGCGATGGCCTCCATCTGGCAGCGCTCCACGCAGGTGCCGCAGCCGGTGCACAATGCCTCGTCCACCACGGCGAAGTAATTGCTCTGAACCGCCTCGGCCGGCTTGGGCTGGAGCTTGAGCGAGCGCAGCACCCCGCAGCAGTCCCCGCAGCACGAGCACATCCCCCCCACCTTCTGGGAGTTGAAGGGCTGCATCACCAGGCCGGCTTCCTGGCTTCGCTGGGCGACGGTCTTGGCCTCCTCGACCGTGATATAGCGGCCCATGCCGTTTTCCACGTAGTAGTCGGCGTGCGAGCCGAAGACCATGCAGGCCTCCAGGGGCTTGTCGCAGCCGCGGCCGTTGAGATGGGCCGTCTTGCGGCAGATGCAGTCGGCCACGGCGATGGTCTTCTGGCTTTCCAAAATGTCGAGCACGTCGTCGTAGGGGGCCACGGGCCACTTGGCCACCAGTTCGCGGTGGACCGGTACGGTGCGCATCACCGGGGTCCGGTTGGCCTGGATGGTGCGCCCGAAGGCGAGCTGGTAGTACGCCTCCATGTCCCGGGCCGTCTCGGCGTCGATACGCGGCAGCTGGAACTCGAAGATCCCCACCACGTAGGGGACGGCGGCGTACTTGACCGCGTCGGGCCGCCGCAGCCGGAACAGAAGCCCCTTTCTGGCCATGGCTTCCATCTGCTCGGCCACCTCGTCCCCGGGCCGGTTCAGCCGCCCGGCCACCTGGGCCGGGGTTTCCAGCATGGGGGTCATCTCCAGGAAAAAGGCGGCCTCCTCCGGAGAAAAGAGGCGCTGCAGGATCCGCATCTCGACCTTCTGTTCAGTCTCGGGAAAACCGGTGGCCAGGTCGTCCAGGCGCTGGCGCAGTCGCTCGTACACGTCGTTCATCGTCTGTCTCCTGTCTGGGGTAAGGGGCCTGTGCCGCAAGATGGATTATTGGGGTGATGAGGCTGCCTCATCCGTCGTCATCCCGAGCGCCGGCGAGGGACCTGCGCAGGCCAGGGGTTCAGATCCGCCCCCCGGCGATGACTTCGGCGGCCCGGCGCTCCAGGGCCGCCACGGCGAAGACAAGCATGGCAAAGCGCCGGTCCCGGGTCTGACCGTGAAAGTAGCGATAATAGATCTGCTGGGCGATCACCGCCAGGCGAAACAGGCCGAAGGCGTAATAGAACACCAGATCGTCGATGCGCCGGCCGTACGCGGCCGCCAGTTCCGCGCGGGTCAGGGCCCCGGGGATGTGGGTGGGCATGAGACGCAGGGCGTGCATTTCGGCGCTGTCGCCGGCCTCGACCCAGTAGGCCAGACTGTTGCCCAGGTCCATGAGCGGATCGCCGATGGTGGCCATCTCCCAGTCCAGGACGCCGATGATGCGCACCGGATCGGCCGGATCGAGGACCACGTTGTCCAGCCGAAAATCGTTGTGCACCAGGCCCGGCCGGGGGCTGTCGGCCGGCTGGTGACGGGCCAGCCAGGTCATGACGGCCTCGAAGTCCGGGGCGTCGGCGGTGCGCGCGGCCCGGTAACGGCCGGACCAGCCTTCCACCTGGCGGCGCACATAGCCCGCGGGACGGCCCAGGTCGGCCAGACCGGCGGCGGTGTAGTCGATCCGATGCAGTTCCAGATGGGCCTCCAGAAAACACCGGCACAGGGCGCGGGCCCGGTCCGGGGTGTAGACCAGGCCGTCGGGCAGCTCCTTTCTCAGGATGATGCCCCGGATGCGCTCCATGACGTAAAAAGGGGCCCCGATCACCTCCGGATCCTCGCACAGGGCCAGGGCTTCGGGCACGTAGGGGTAGACCGGCTTCAGGGCCTTGAGGATCCGGTATTCGCGTCCCATGTCGTGGGCCTTGGCGGCCTTGGTGCCGAAGGGCGGCCGGCGCAGGACCAGTTCCCGGTCGCCCACGGTGACCAGATAGGTCAGGTTGGAATAGCCGCCGGGAAACTGGCGCACCGCCACCGGTCCAGCCAGGCCGACGGTCCGGCCGAGATAGGCACCGATCCGGTGGGCGTCCAGGGCCTCGCCCTCGCGAACGGAGCGGACGGGGTCGATGAGATCCATCGGTCCTCCTTCTTGGGGGGCGGACTCAGGTCCGCGCCAATAGGATCAGAAAGTTGGGCCCCAGATCATCCAGACGGGTCTGGAGAAACCCATGGGGCGCCAGCCAAGCGGCGATTTCCTCTGGCGACTGGAGCTGCGCGACCGGCGGCCCCCAGGGTTGATCTTCCTTTTTGACGCTGAGCACCGCCAGCCGGCCGTCGCTTTTCAACACCCGGCGCACCTCGCCGAAGATGGCCGCCGCGTCCCGCTTGAGCGCCAGCACGTGCCACACCGCAGCCAGCAGGCAGACGTCCACGCTGGCGCCGGCGAGCGGCAGGCCCCGGCGCATGTCGGCCAAAAGGGGGCAGAGGTTGGCGATGCGCCGCAGGGCCGCCTCGTCGGCCATGGACCGGAGCACCGGAGCCCACTTGTCCAGACCGTAGACCCGCCCCCGGGGGCCCACCCGCAGCGCCGCGGCCAGGGCCCAGTCCCCGGGACCGCAGCCCAGATCCAGCAGGACATCCTCCGGCCGCAGGCCCAGGGCCGCAAAGACCGGGGCCGGATCCTGCATCCCGAAGCTGCTGGGCCCGTGGCGCGGCGTCTGTCTCGCATCGGCGGTCATCAGCCGTTTTGTCCTGGGCCGGGCCGGTAGTGTTCGATCTGGTCCAACACCGCCGCGGCGTACTGGTCCACCGTGATCTTTCGCCCGGCGTGCTTCCAGTGCTTGAGATACCAGTCCTGGAGCATGGCCTTGAGCAGACTGGCGCTCAGGCGGAAATCGCGCGCCGCGATGGCCCCGGCCTCGGCCGCCTGGCGCAGCAGATCCTCGAAGAGCCGCTCGGTGGCCAGCTCGCCCTCCAAGGTGCGGCGGCGCTCGGCCGGGGGCAGGCGGCGCGCCTCCATGTAGGCGAAAAAGAACCAGGGCTGCATGGCCTCGCTGAGGTACAGATGGGTGCGCACGGCGCAGCGCAGCCGTTCCAAGGGGTCCGAAGCCTGGGCCAGACGCTGCTCCAGAATGCGCCGGGTGACGCTGCGGCGCTGGTCCTGGAGCATGGCCAGCAGATCTTCCTTGGCGGGGAAATAGGCGTAGAGGGCACCCATGCTCATGCCGGTCTCGGCGCTCAGATCGCGCATGGTCATGGCCGCGAACCCCTTCTGGTTGGCGATCCTGAGGGCCGCGGCGAAGATCCGCTCCAGGTTGCGCACCACGGTGGCTTCCTTCTTGACGCGAAACGCCCCGGGGTGGCGCGCGAAGACCTCGCGGCACAGTTCGGCCTTGGACAGATCCACCATTTTTTTGAATTCGCTGTAGCTCATGGCGGCCATTCAACTCCGATCCGTCCGACGGGACGGTCCAACAGACCGCAAAATCCCCGTCAGCGCACCCGCCGCCCCTCGTAGCCCCTGAGGATCTGCCGCGCCGCGGACACCTTGTGGACCTCGTCGGCCCCGTCGTAGATCCGCGCGGCCCGCTCGTGGCGGAAAAAGAAGGCCAGCACCGTGTCGTCGGTCATCCCCAGCCCGCCGTGGACCTGCAGGGCCCGGTCGACCACCCGCTGCATGGTGTTGGCCACGGTGAACTTGATCAGCGAGATTTCACGGCGCGCCGCCTTGTTGCCTTCCTCGTCCATCTTCCAGGCCGCGTTGAGCACCATGAGCCGGGCCGCCTCGATCTCGGCGGCCGACTCGGCGATCCAGGACTGGACGATCTGCTTGTGGGCCAGGGTCTTGCCAGGCCCGATCTGCCGGGTCAGGGCCCGGTGGCACATCAGGTCGAAGGCCCGTCGGCAGATCCCCAGCCAGCGCATGCAGTGGTGGATGCGTCCGGGCCCCAGGCGTTCCTGGGCGATGACGAACCCGTGTCCCCGGGGGCCCAGCAGGTTCCCGGCCGGCACGCGGCAGTCCTGGTAGAGGATCTCGGCGTGGCTGAAGTAGTCCTCTCCGCAGTGGCCCATCACCGGGATGTTGCGCACCCGGTTGAACCCCGGCGCATCGGTGGGCACGATGATCATGCTGGCCTGCAGATAGGGGCTGGCCTCCGGATCGGTCTTGGCCATGACGATGGCCAAGGCGGCCCCGTCGGCGGCGGTGGTGTACCACTTCTGGCCGTTGATCACCCACTGGTCCCCCTCGAGCACCGCGGTGGTGTCCATGAGCACCGGATTGGACCCGGCCAGGTTGACCTCGGTCATGGAAAAGCAACTGCGGATTTCGCCGGCCACCAGGGGGCCGAGGTATTTCTCCTTCTGGGCCGCGTTGCCGAACAGATGCAGGATCTCGATGTTGCCCGCATCCGGCGCGTGGCAGCCGAAGACGAAGTGGCCCAGGGGGCTGCGGCCCAGGGCCTCGGAGACCAGACCGTGCTCCACCAGGCTCAGGCCCATGCCCCCGTAGGCCTTCGGGTGGTTGGGGGCCCACAGCTCCATCTGCTTGACCAGGCGGCGCTTTTCCGCGATTACGGGCAGCAGGTCGGTAAAGGGCCGGTTGAGAAATTCGGGCTCCAGGGGGATAAGCTCCTTTTCGACGAACTCGTCGATCATCCCCAGCACGATCTGCATCTTTTCCGAAATGCCGAACTCCATGGAATCTCCTAGAACAGGGTTTTGAGGGTCGGATCGGCCTCTGTTTCCAGATGGCCGAGAGCGTTGAAGGATTTCATGGAAAAATGGCCGCCGTTGGTTTCAAGCACCGATACCGACGTGTTGTAGATCTGCCAGCCAAGCGCCATGGCCACCGTCGGCGACAGGGACAGGGCCTCCTGAACACTGACGGCGATGGGACCGCCGGAGGTAAAGACCGCCACCCGGCGGCAGCCGGCGACGCGGGACGCCACCTGGCGCAGTCCGTCGCGTACCCGCCGGCTGAAGCCCGCCACCGTGTGCCCGGGTGCCTCGTGGTCCGCGAGACTGATCTGCATGGCCCGGCTCATGACCTGGCGGTAGGCCCGCGGATCCCTGTAGCGCCGGGCATAGGCCGCCGCCAGGTCCGGCTCGGCGGCCAGCAGGGCGCCGACCCGGGCGGCGAGGACCGCCTCGACGTCGATCTCGGCGAAGGCCTCGATGATTTCCGGCGCCCCGGTGTCGTTGGCGGCATTCAAGGCCCCTTCGGCCGTCTGCACGTGACGCCGCAGGGGGCCGGTGAAGACCGCGTCGAAACGGGTTCCGACGCGCCGCAGAAATTGCCCCAGCAACCTGGCCTGGCGATGGCCGAGATCCGAGAGCCGATCGTAGTCGGCCGTGCCGAAGGAGGCCTGGGCATGGCGGATGAGGTGGATTTCGGTCATGGATCAGCCCGTGCAAAAGGATGGCCGCCGTGAGGGTCCAGCTTTGGTACTCAATGCTGCCTGTAGCCTTTGGGGAAAGGGTTTGTCAATCAAAAAGCGAGCGAACGCTCGCTTTTTCTTGACAGGTCCGGGCCCTTGACCTATGGTGCCGCCAGCGGTTTTCAGCCCTGCCGGGGGGATCGCTCACGCGCCCGGAGGGTCGGAGACCTGGCGAATCTAGGGGATTGGAAGTCGCCATGCGCAGGCCATGAAAATCCTCGTCTGCATTAAACAGATCCTGGCGCCCGAATCCGAGCTGGTCCCCAGGGCCGACGGCACAGGGGTGAGGCCCACGGGGCCGGCCGAGCGGCGCATCAGCCGCTACGACGCCTGTGCCCTGGAGGCGGCGCTGCAGCTGCGCGAGCGCGTCGGCGGGCGGATCCGGGTGGTCACGGTGGGACCGTCAGCGGCCGTCGAGGCCCTGCACCGGGCCCTGGGCATGGGCGCCGACGAGGCCATGCACGTCGTTGCGGCCGACGACGTCGACGACCCCTTCATCGTGGCCGGAGCCCTGGCGCCGGCGGCCGAGGACGACGACCTGGTCCTCGCCGGGGTGATGAGCGAAGACCTGATGCAAGGCGCCGTGGGGCCGATCCTGGCCGCCCTGCTGGGACGCCCCTGCGCCACGGCGGCGGTGGTTCTGGAACCGGGGCCGGCGGGTTCGGGCCTGACGGTGGAAGAGGAGCTGGAACACGGCGAGCGCAGCCTCGTGGCCCTCGCGCTCCCGGCAGTGGTCACCATCCAGAGCGGCCCCTGGACGCCCCGCTACCCGTCGCTGTCCGGTCTGCTCAAGGCCCGCCGCCAGGTTGTCCAAACCCTGGAACTGGCCGCCCTGCCCGTCCCCGGTCCGCGACAGCGGATCCTGGGGCTCGCCGCCCCGCCGCCCATCCGCCGGGGACGGATCCTGACGGGATCCGCCGGCGACAAGGCCACCCAACTGGTCCGTCTTCTGCGACGGCAGGGGTTTCTACCGCCGGAGGGCCCATGACCACGCCACCGGTCCACCTTGTCCTGGCCAGCCGCGATCAACGCCTGCCGGCGGCTGCCGAAAACCTCGCCGCCTGCGCCCGGGCCATCGCCGCCCCCGCTGCGGCGCCGATCCGGGCGGTGGTGGCCGGTGCGGATCCTTGGGCCGCGGCCGGAGAAACGGCCCGGCATCTGGGCATGCCGGTGACGGCTCTGCAAATCGTGGACCTCGCCGATCCCGGGGACGGCGCCGCCGGCCCCGCCCTGGCGGACTTCCTGAATTCGCAGGCGCCGGCCTGGATCCTGATGGAAGACACCCCCCTGGGGCGACGCTGGGCCGCCGAACTGGGGGTCCGCTTGGCGGCGGCCTGCATCATCGGGGTGGACGCCGTCAACCGCGACGGGGCCGGGGTCGTCTTGACACGGGCCGTCTGGGGGGGCAAGTTCAGAGCCGCCATCCGCGCGGAGGCCGAAAGGACGGTGGCCACTGTGGCCAGCGGCGCCTTTGTCGACCGGCCGGAGAAAACCGGCGAGGCGGCGGATGTCCGCCTCATCCGCCGCAGGGCCGACCATGGCGGCCGTCGCCACCTCCGGCGCATTGCGGCGACCGCGGCGGATGCATGCTTGGGTGAGGCCCGGGCCATCGTGGCTGCGGGAAACGGCATCGGCGAAGCCGACCGGCTGGCGCTGGTCCGCGAACTGGCCCAGCGGCTCACCGGGGCCGCCGTGGCCGGCTCGCGGCCGGTCTGCGACCGGGGCTGGCTCCCCTACAGCCGCCAGGTGGGGATCACCGGCGCCACCGTGGCCCCGGCGCTGTATATCGCCTGCGGCATCTCCGGAGCAGCCCAGCACGTTGCCGGGATGTCCGGGGCCGAACTGGTGGTGGCCATCAACAAGGACCCCCGGGCCGCCATCTTCCAGCATGCCGACATCGGGGTGGTGGAGGACCTGGCGACGTTTCTGCCCCTGCTGATCGAGGCCTGCCGGCCCCAAAAAGATTCGCCGGAAGGCTTCGGCACACCGTCATCCCGGGCGCCGACCCGGGATCCAATTCAGAAGGCTGAAGGTGGCCGGAAAACCTGATGGTCGATACAAGGAGCGTCGCAAAGAGCAATGCCTGACTTGAAGTGCGAAGACATCCAAAAGGTGCTGGTGGTCGGCGCCGGGACCATGGGCGGCCAGATCGCCTGGCTCCTTGCGGCCAATGGCCTGAAGGTATCGGTCTACGACGCCTTGGGTGAGGCGCTGGCGGCCCTGCCGGCGCGCCTGGATGCGCTGGCCCGGCGCTTCTGTCGCCGCGGCCGGCTCTCCGAGGATCAGGCCCGCCAGGCCCTGGCGCGCATCGAGATCACGGCCGACCCGGACCGGGCCGCCGCCGGAGCCGACCTGCTCAGCGAATCGGTCCCCGAGGATCCGGACCTCAAGGGGCGGGTGCTGGCCGATTTTCACCGCCGCTGCCCGCCCCGCACCATCTTTACCACCAACACCTCCACTTTGCTCCCTTCCCGGTTCGCCGCCGCCAGCGGCCGGCCCGAGCGCCTGGCGGCCCTGCATTTTCACGACGTGTCCCTGTCGTGCATCGTGGACGTGATGCCCCATGCGCACACCGACCCGAAAATCGTCGAACTGCTGGCGAACTTCTGCCGGCGCATCGGCCAGGCGCCCATCGTCCTGGCCCGGGAGAGCAGCGGCTATGTCTTCAACGCCATGCTCACCCGGCTCTTCGACGCCGCCCTGACCCTGGCCGCCAATGGGGTGGCCGCGGTGGAGGACATCGACCGCTCCTGGATGGGGGTCACCTGGATGCCCGCCGGCCCCTTCGGCATTATGGACAGCATCGGTCTGGCGACCGTCCACCAGATCTGCGCCTACTGGGCCGAGCGCCGCAACGATCCCCAGGCCCGGACCAACGCCGCTTTCGTAGAGCGCCTGGTGGCCGAAGGCCGCCTGGGGGTCAAGACCGGCCAGGGCTTTTACACCTATCCGGACCCGGCCTTCCGGCGCCCGGACTTTCTCACCGCCGCCGTTCCATCCGGAAAAGGAGAAACCCCATGACGACCCATCGCGTCGCCATCGTGCGCTACCAGGCGCCGGACGCATCGGTGCGCCGGGCCGTGGACCTGGCCGGGGGCCTGCCGGCCCTCAAACCCGGCGCCCGGGTCCTGATCAAGCCCAACATCGTTTACTGGACCCGGTCGGTGCCGTTTCCCAAGTGGGGTATGATCACCACCAGCCGGGTGGTCGAAGACATGGTGACCCTGCTCAAGGCGCGCGGCGTGGACCGCATCACCATCGCCGAGGGGGTGGTCACCGCCGATCCCAGGGACGCCCAGACCCCGGCCCACGCCTTTGCCACCCTGGGCTACGACATCCTGGCCAGGCGCTACGGGGTCAAGATCCGCAACGTGATGGAGGGGCGCTTCGCACCGGTGGATCTGGGCGGCGGCGTCACCCTCAAGTTCTGCGCCGAGGCCCTGGAAAGCGACCTGATCGTGGATCTGCCGGTCTTGAAGGCCCACAACCAGACCATGGTCAGCCTGGGGATCAAGAACCTCAAGGGGCTCATCGACATCCCCTCGCGCAAAAAATGCCATCGCATGGACCCCGGCGCGGACCTGCATGCCATGGTGGCCCGCCTGGCCGACGGCCTGCCGCCGGTCTTCACCCTCATCGACGGGATCTACTCCTGCGAGAGGGGGCCGGCCTTCGACGGCAAGATGCACCGCAGCGACCTGCTCATCGCCTCGCGCGACGTACTCTCCGCCGACCTGGTGGGCGCCCGGGTCCTGGGCCACGAGCCGGCCGCCGTGCCTCACCTGGCCCACGCGGCCCGCAACCACGGCCGGCCCCTGGATCTTTCCGACGTCCAGGTGGTGGGCGAGCCCATCGCCGCCGTGGCCCGCTTTCACGCCTACGACTTCGACTACGGCCGGGACGCGGAGGGCAACTGGTTGCCCGTGGCCTTGCTCAAGCAGGGCATCCGCGGCCTGTCCTATCCCAAGTACGACCTTTCCATGTGCACCTATTGCTCGGGGGTCAACGGGGTGGTGCTCACCGCCATTCGCCATGCCTGGAAGGGGGAGCCCTTCGACGACGTGGAGATCCTGACCGGCAAGGCCATGGCGCCCAGCCCGGGAAAGAAGAAGACCATCCTGCTGGGCAAATGCATGTACCAGGCGCACAGGGACAACCCGGCAATCAACGAGATGATCGCGGTCAAGGGGTGTCCGCCCAAGCCGGATCAGATCGTTGCGGCCCTGCACCGGGCCGGCATCGGGGTGGACCCGGCCCTGTTCGCCCACATGGACCAGTTGGCCGGCTTCTTCATGGCGCGCTACCAGGGCAAGCCGGAGTTCGACGAAGCCTTCTTCCGCGTGGCGGAGTAAATGTTGGATACACTGGCGGTTCTCTGCGGGGGACGGCCGCAACCGCTCCCTGGCTTGAGGCGGACCGCTGACAAAGGAGCCTTCATGACCGAGCTGCGCTTCGATCCGAACCTCTGCCGGGCCTGTGCGACGGTGGACTGTCTGGTGCGCTGCCAGTACCTCGACCTCGACCTGCCCGGGGCCCGGATCGAGAAGGATCTCATCCTGGACGGCCGGCCAAGCCGGGTCCTGACCGATTGTGTCACCTGCTACGGCTGCGAGGAATACTGCCCCCACGGCAACCACCCCTTCTACCTGATCGTCGAGCGCCAGGAGCAGCTGGGCATCCAGCCGGCCCCGGCCCCCATCACCCGCCAGCAGCTGATCATGATGGGCGACAAGAACGACGCTCCGCCGGCCCGGGTCCAGGCCCCGGTGATCCATCTGTGCGCCTTTCCCATGCTGGCCGGCGGCATCGCCGGCCCCCTGTACGAAGACGCTTCGGTAATCGCGGGCAACGACATTTTCTGCAATGTGATGTGGCTCCACTTCGCCCGCAACTCGGTGATCCGCGAACGGCTGCCGCGGGTCATCGCCCGAATCTGGGAGCGTTATCTGCGCGACAGCGGGGTGGACGAGATCGTCTGCTACCACGACGAGTGCTACGCCACCTTCACGCGCATCGCCCCGGCCTTCGGCATCGAGGTCCCTTTCCGCTGCGTGCATCTGTTCGAGTTTCTCGCCGGTCGCCTGGAGGCTTTGGCCGGCCGGGTCCGGCCCCTGAAGGCCCGGGCCGTCTACCAGCGGCCCTGCTCCAATCGCCTGATTCCGGAAACCGACCGCTGGGTGGACGAGATCTTCGCCCGCATCGGGGTCGAGCGGGTGGCGCGCCGCTACGATCGTGGCACCCCCCTGTGCTGCGGCGGGGTGCTCTATGCCCACCAGCGCGACGATCTGGGCGACGACGTCCAGCGGCGCAACCTGGACGACATGCAGGCCGCCGGGGCGGCCTTCTGCGTCTTCAACTGCCCGGCCTGCATGCTGAGCCTGGGCGAGGCGGCGGCCGAGCGGGGCCTTTTTCCCATCTTCATGAGCGATCTGTGCCGGGAGGCGGTCAAATGAAGGACCATGGGGCGATGCAGAGAATCGTGCGGGAGCTGGCCGCCATCGTGGGCGACCGCCATGTCTCGGACGCCGCCGAGGAGCGCTACCTCTACGGCCGGGACATGGGCACCATGCCCCCGGCCCCGCCGGACATGGTGGTGCTGCCCGGCACGACCGCCGAGGTCCAGGCCGTGGTGCGCCTGGCCAACCGGGAACGGGTCCCCCTGGTGCCCATGGGGGCCGGGCTGGTCCTCTCCGGGCTGACCCGGGCCCTGGCCGGCGGGATCGTGGTGGACCTCAAGCGGATGAACCGGGTGGTGGCGGTCAATGACGTCAGCCGCTACGCCGTGGTCGAGGCGGGCACGAGCCAGGGCATGCTCCAGGCCTACCTCAAAAAGCATCACCCGACCCTCAAGCATTCGCTGCCCGATGCTCCGCCCATGGCCACCATCGGCGGCAACGTCCTGATCCACGGCTCCGGGCACATGAGCTGCGCCTACGGGTTTCACTCGGACATGCTCAACGGCCTGGAGGTGGTCCTGCCCACCGGCGAGGTGGCCCGCATCGGCAGCTGCGCGGTTTCCGACTACTGGTTCGCCCGCGCTCCGTTGCCCGATCTGGCCGGGCTCTTTCTGGGCTGGGCCGGGACCACCGGGATCGTCACGCGCCTGGCGATCAAGCTTTTCCCCCGCTACCCCTTCAACGACGTGGCGATCTTCGTGGCCGACGATCCGGCGGTCATCCCGGATGTGCTCGGCCGCCTGACCGCGGTCCAGGTGGCCGAGGACATGACCGCCTGGATGACCCCCAAGCCGGCCTGGGCCGCCGGCCACCAGCATGTCAACATCTGCTGGGGCGGCCACAGCCGCGAGGAGCTGATCTGCAAGCGCGACCTGCTGCGCGCGGCGGTGCGCGACTACATCCAGGCCCGCACCGCCGGCTTCATGCCCCTGCCCCCGCCGCTCAAAAAGCGCTTCACCCGCCTGCCCGACAGCCAGTTGACCACCTTTGCCGACGTGCGTAAAGGCGGCGGCTTCGAGTACGTGGGGGCCATCATGCCGGTGGACCTTTTTGCCGCGGCCTACCGCCTGGGCGTCCGGGTGGCCGAGGCCCGGGGCGTGGCCTACTCGCTGGGCGCGCGCATCATCGGCGCCAACCACTGCATGATGTTCTTTTTCGCCTACGCCTTCAACCGCGCCGACGACGCCGACGTGGCCCGGGCCCAGGGGGCCCTGGAAGAGACCAACCGGGAGGTCATCGCCCTGGGCGGGATCCCCTGGAAGGCCGAGGCCCCGGCCCAGCAGGCGATCCTGGCGCGCATGGACCCCAGCACCCGGGAGCTGATGGCGCGCCTGCGCCGGGCCGTGGATCCCAACGGAATCATGAATCCGGGCAACTGGGAGACGGAACGGTGAAAGAAGGATTCCCCATGGACCACGCCGAGATTCTGCACCGCTGTTTCCGCTGCGGCTACTGCAAGCTGCCGGGCAACCACGTGGACCTCAACTGCCCGGCCTACCTCGAATCGCGTTTCGAGACCTTCTCTCCCGGGGGGCGCATGTGGCTCCTGAGGGCCTGGCGCGACGGGGAGCTGGAGGCCTCGGAAAGATTCCAGCGGATTCTGTTTTCCTGCGCCACCTGCGCCAACTGCACCGAACAGTGCGTCTTTCCCAAATTCAAGGACCGGCTCCTGGACGTCTTTGCCGCCGGCAAGGCCGCCCTGGTGGAGGCCGGCAGGGTGCCGCCGGCGGTGCGCGATTATCTCACCGCCGTCTTCGATCACGGCAACCCGTTTAAGCTGCCGCCCAAACGGCGCACCCTCTGGGCCGAGGGCCTGGATCTGCCGCGCTTCGACGGCCAGGCGTATCTGCTGTGGATCGGCGATGTGGGCGCCGGGGATCCGCGCGGCCGGCAGATGGCCCGCCAGGTGGCGCGCGTGCTGCAGCGCGCCGGAATCCAGATGGGCATCCTGGGGCCGGACGAGACCAGCGACGGCAACGAGGCCGCCGCCCTGGGAGAAGGCGAACTCTTCAGCCATCTGGCGCGGCAAAACATCGCCCGCTTCCGGGAACGGGGGGTGCGGCGTATCATCACCCTGTCGCCCCACGGGTTCAACGCCCTTTCGCGCCTGTATCCGGCCCACGGGGGCGACTTTGCCGTCTTTCACTACACCCAGATCCTGGCCCGGCACATGGACCGGCTGGCCCCGCCCACAGGCGGCCCTCCGCTGGCGGTCACCTTCCACGATCCTTGCTATCTGGCCCGCCACAACGGCGAGGTCCAGGCCCCGCGGCGCATCCTGGCCCGCCTGCCCGGAGTGACGCTCCAGGAAATGGACCGCAGCGGCAAGAACGCCCTGTGCTGCGGGGGCGGGGGCGGCAACTACTTTACCCACCTGCTCGGCGAAGGGCCCGACAGCGCGGCCCGGGTGCGGGTACGCGAGGCGACCGCCACCGGGACCGCCGTGATGCTCACGTGCTGTCCCACCTGCCTGGCCATGCTCGAGTCGGCCGCCGTGTCGCAAAACCTGGACGGCCGGCTGCGGGTCTGCGACCTCGCCGAGCTGGTGATGGAAAGACTGGACGGGTGCTCCTGAGCGCGCCGCCCCTTGACATCGCCGGCAGACCTTACCCATACTGACCGGTCATCATCGCCCACGGAGCGTGAAGACGACCTCTACCGTCCCAGGAAAGGAGACCCCCATGGCCAAAATGAATGCCCGCATCAAGGAACTCTTTGAAAAGGTCCAGGCCGCCGTGTTGTCCACCGCCTCCGCCGACGGGATGCCCAACGCCGTGCCGGTGGGCGCCAAGCGGGTGATCGACGAGGAAACCATCCTGATCTCCGACCAGTTTCTCAACAAGACCCGGATCAATCTGGACGCCAACCCGCAGGTGGCCGTTACCTTCTGGGAAGGCCACGAAGGCTACCAGATCAAGGGCCGGGCAACGGTGGAGACCCACGGGGAGCGTTTCGACGAAACGGCCCTGTGGATCCAGGAGCTGGGCAACAAGGTGGGCTTTCCCCTCAGGTCCAAGGGCGCCGTGATCATCAAGATCGAAGCGGTCTACGCCGTGGCCCCGGGCCCGGGGGCCGGCCGGCAGCTGGCCTGAAATGCCGCCGGACCTGATCCTCCGGGCCGGTGAGCGTGCCCGGCAGATCCTGTGCGAGGAAGGGTTGCGCCCCGAACGGGTGCGGGTGGTGGCCGGAGCCGCGGGCGGGCCCAAGTGGCTGGTGCTCAACGGGCTGGACCGGCTGCTGTTCGGCGGCTGGCTCGCCAGGGCCCGCAGCCCCCTGTTCCTGGTGGGCTCTTCCATCGGGGCCTGGCGTTTTGCCGCGGCCGCCACCGAAGACCCGGCCGGCGCTGTCGACCGCTTCGAGACCGGCTACATCGGCCAGCGCTACCGCCGCCTTCCGACCCCGGAGGAAATTTCGGCCGAAAGCCGGCGGATTCAGACGGGTTTTCTCGGTCCCGCCGGGGCCGATCAGGTGCTCTGCCACCCCCGGCTGCGTCTCAATGTCCTGGCGGTGCGCTGCCGGGGTGCCTGGACCGGCAATGGGCGTTGGCGCCTGGCGCTCTACCTGGCCGGAGCGGCCCTGGCCAACCTGGCGGCGCGGCGTCTGCTGGGGCTTTTCTTCGAACGGGTCCTCTTTTTCGACCCGCGTGATCGGCCGCCGTTTTTCGAGATGGACGGGTTTCCCCCGCGGCGCATCCCCTTGACGCCGCAAAACCTGGTCCCGGCCCTGCTGGCCTCCGGGGCGGTGCCCCTGCTCATGGCCGGGGTCACCGGGATCGCCGGCGCGCCGCAGGGGGTGTACCGCGACGGCGGGCTCATCGACTATCACGTGGACATCCCCTTCGGGGTCGACCCGGACGAGATCGTTCTTTTCCCCCACTATGCCGGGCGCATCGTGCCCGGGTGGTTCGACAAGCGCCTGGCCCGGCGCCGGCCGGATCCGGCGCACATGCGAAACGTGGTGCAGATCGCCCCGTCGCCCGCCTTCATTCGGTCCCTGCCCTTTGGAAAGATACCGGACCGCCAGGATTTCTACACCTTCAAGGGCCGTGACGCCGAACGCATCGCCTGCTGGCGCGAGGTGGTGCGCCGCAGCCGGCGCCTGGCCGAGGCCTTTGGCGAACTGGCCGCCGCCGGTCCCCTCGGGGACCGGGTCCGGCCCCTGGAATGACCGGGGCCGGCACCCGCTGCCTTATCCGCCAAAAGCGGCTTCCGCGATGTCCACCGCCGCCCGGCCGCCGCGGGTGATCGCGGCCATTTTGCCCAGGGTCACGGGAAGCTCGCCCTGGATGAAAAACTCGGCGCTCTTGATCTGACCTTCGTAGAAGGCCGCATCCTTGGCGGCGCTGCCCCGGGCCAGGGCTTCCGACGCCACACAGGCCCGCCACAACAGCATCCAGGTCATGATCAGGTCGCCCATGACCTCGAGAAACGGCACCGAGTGGGCGAAGGCCACTTTGAAGTCCGCCGACATGGCCGTCTGCCCCATGTGCGCGGCGACCTCCCCCAGGCGCCGGATTGCCGGAGCCACCTCGGCGGCCAAAGCCGCTAGGCGTGGGTCCTTTTCCGCCCGGGACAGGACCTTCTGAATTTCACCGATGAAGGCCATGAAAACCGCCCCCTTTTTCATCCCGATCTTGCGGGCCAGCAGGTCCATGGCCTGGATTCCGTCGGTCCCCTCGTAGATGGAGGCGATCTTGCAGTCCCGGGCCTGCTGCTCCACCGGGTACTCCCGGGTGTAGCCGTAGCCCCCGAAGACCTGGATGGCGCGCACGCAGGTCTCGAAGCCCATCTTGGCGTTGTAGGTCTTGAGAATCGGGGTCAGCAGATCGACCAGGTGCTTCCAGAAAGCGGCCTTTTCCGGGTCGGCACAGATCTGGGCCTGCTCCAGGCAGTGGGTCACGTAATAGGCGAAGCTGCGCATCCCCTCGACATAGGCTTTCATGCCCAGCAGCATGCGCCGCACGTCGGGATGATCGATGATGGGCACCTGGGGGGCGTCTTTTTCCAGCATCTTTTCCAGGGCCCGGCCCTGGCGCCGCTGGCGCGCATAATCCAGGGCGTAAAGGTAGCAACTGGAGGCGTGGGCCAGGGCCTGAACGCCGACGCCGAGCCGGGCTTCGTTCATCATGTGGAACATGACCCGCATCCCCTTGTTCTCTTCGCCCAGCAGATACCCCCGGCAGGTCCCCTTGCCGCCCAGGGTCAGCGAACAGGTGGCGCTGCCGTGAAGCCCCATTTTTTCCTCGATGCCGGTGCAGACCACATCGTTGGGGTCGCCCAGACTGCCGTCATCATTGACCCAGATTTTCGGAACGATGAACAGCGAGATGCCGGCCGTGCCGGCCGGGGCCCCTTCGATGCGGGCCAGCACGGGATGGATGATGTTCTCGGTGAGGTCATGCTCCCCGGCGGTGATGAAGATCTTGTTGCCGCTGAGGCTGTAGGTGCCGTCTTGGTTCTTGCGGGCCGAGGTGACCAGGGCGCCCACGTCGGAGCCGGCCCCGGGTTCGGTGAGCAGCATGGTGCCGCCCCATTCGGCGGTATAGAGCTTTTTGAGAAATTTGGCCTTGAGGGCGTCACCGCCGAACAGCTCGATCATCTTTCCGGTGCCGTGCCCCAGCAGGGTATAGCTGGAAAAGGCGAAATTGGTGCCCATGAGATACTCGTTGGCGGCGGTGTTGATCAGGTAGGGCAACCCCTGGCCGCCGACTTCGGGATCCTCGGAGAGTGCGCACCATTCCCCTTCGCGAAAGAGCTGAAAGGGCTTGCGGTAGCTGTCCGGAGCGCGGACCGTCCCGTTTTCGAAGCGGGCGCCGCAGCGATCGCCTTCGGCATAGGTGGGCAGGATCTCCTTGAGGGCGAAACGCCGGGCTTCGGTCAACAGCAGGTCGAAGGTTTTCCTGTTGAAATCGCGATAGCGGGCGTGCTGCGTCACCGCCTCCAGGTCGAACTGTTCATACAGCACAAAATCGATGTCTCTGCGGTCCGCCACGAGTTGCGCCATGGTATGGGGTACTCCTTTTTTTGGACGGATGAGGCGCCCCGCGCCGCTGGGGTCGGGTTCAGCGGCGCGGGGTCGATCACAGGGGTTGCAGTCTGTGCCAAACGCCCGCCCCAGAGACGCCGGGGCGGGACGACGCGCGCATCCCGCCGTTCAGGGCATCGCCCGGTGGTAAGGCGGAAAGACCTTCTCCTCGACGGTGGACCCCATCATGCGGTCCACCGTCAGGGTGGCGCTCAGGGCGGCGGCATCCACGCCGCAGCCCAGCAGCCGTTTGCCGTACTGATCGCCGGTGAAGTAGAGCCCTTCGACCCATGGGGACTTGACATCCACCCGGTCGGTGCCCACGGGCTGGATCCAGGCAAAGGCGTGATCGCAGCACATCCAGAGCATGAATTCCATCTCCGAGGCCCACCTGTCGGCGCCGAAGGTCTCTTTCCACCAGTTTTCGTTCCAGTCCATCACCCGGGACACCTTGCGGGCGTCGCGCATCTCCTCGTGGGTCAGGGCGGTGGAAAAGATCCAGCCGTGCTTGCCCGCCGGGGCGCTGCCCGTCTCCGCGGTGAGGTCCGGGCTTGAATTGAAGCCCTCGTTGACGTTGGCCAGGTTCCACAGGACCATGTCGACGCAGCCGCTGTAGCCCTCTTCGGCGCTGATGACATCCGGCATGTAGATGAAGCTGCGCTCCTCGATCCCCTTTGCCGCCCAGACGTTGGACCTCATGTTGCCCAGGCCCGTGATCATGCCGGCCCCCCAGAACTGCTGCTGGATGCCGTCAACGACTTCTTGGGGGAAATACCTGGGATGGATCAGGTTCAGCATCTGCTTGGAGGGAACGTTGCAGATGATCTTGTCGGCATAGACCGTCTCGTACCCGCTGCCCGTCTGATAGGTCACCCCCCTGGCCGCACCGTCTTCGATGATCACCTCGACCACCGGGCAGCTTCTGAGCACCTGGCCCCCGTTGGCCTTGAGCACCTGCTCCATCAGCAGGGCGAAGGAGATGGTCCCCGGGTTGGGCACCGAGGCGCAGGAGCCTTCCACCAGGTTCATGCGGATGGGTCCGGCCGTGGCCATGTGCACCAGGACGTCGGGCGCGGGCGTGAGGTTGAGGTCGGCCTGACCGGTCTGGGACGCGGCGAGCACCTTGATGTAGTCGTAAGCCTCCTGGCTCACGTTTCTCGCCTGGAGCCAGTTCTCGAAAGACATGTGCCGCGTCTGGCCGATCTCGTCCATCGACAAGGTGACCATGTCCCTCAAGGCCTTCATCGTCGACTTGAACCCCTCCGGGCTCATCCACCGATACGGTTCGCCCTTGGCGACCTGGTAGGCCCGGTTGCCGTTCTTGTAATCCACGAAGGCGAAACCGACGTTGCAGGGCATCTGCACCGGTTTGCCCAGGTAGTCCATCAGGCAGCGGATCTTGCCCTTGTTGCCCCAGAACAGCCCATGGCCGACATCCAGGGTGGTGCCGTCGAAGAGGCCCTTCTGGAAGCAGGTCTTCAAATCCGGCGTGCACCTGGGCGCCCAGGCGCCGATCATGGCCAGATCGCGCCGGAAGCCGTTGGCGTCCCGTTCCAGCCCGTCGATATATACCTTGTCGCCTTTGCCCACCCAGGAGGCCAGACGACCGCCGATAAACGGAGCCTTCTCGAGTACCAGGACCTTCTGGTTGAAGTCCCGGGCCAGAATGCTGGCGGATCCCAAACCGGCCACGCCGGAGCCGATGACCACGACATCGTACTTTTGCGACATTTTCAACCTCCTTGAAGGGTTTCATCCGGACGCGCCACAGGTGCGAATCCGATCGCCATCACCCGGCCAACGCGCGCCGCAGCACCTTGCCGGCGCCGCTTTTGGGCAGGCTGTCCACAAATTCGATTTGACGCGGATACTTGTAGGCCGCCATGTGGGCCTTGCAAAAGGCGATGATCTCCTCCTCGCTGACCTTTCCTCTGGCATCGGCCGCCAGCACCACGAAGCCCTTGGGTTCCTCGCCCCGGTAGGGATGGGAAACACCGACGGTCACCGCTTCGACCACAGCCGGGTGCCGCACCAGAACGGCATCGATTTCGGCCAGAAAGACCGAGTAGCCGGACACCTTGATCATCTCCTTGCAGCGCCCCACGATGCGCACCCATCCTTCGGCGTCCACCGCGGCGATGTCGCCGGTTTTCAGCCAGCCATCTTCCGTCAGGGTGGATCGGGTCTGATCCGGTGCCTGCCAGTAGCCTTTCATGACGCAGGGACCCCGCAGCCACAATTCCCCCTGCCCGCCGGCGGCCGCATCCTGGCCCGAATCGGGATCCACCAGGCGAATGTCATGAAAATACACCGGCCCCCCCACCGTGCCGACCCTGTAGCGCTGGCGGTTGTTGCCGATGATGCCGCCGGTGCACTCGCTCAGGCCGTAGCCCTCGATGAGCGGCGTGCCGGTGGCCGCCTCCCATTTGCGGTGGATTTCCTCGGGGACCGGGGCGCCGCCGGAAAGCACCAGGCGCAGGGAACGAAAATTTGATTTTTCCAGATTGGGCAGGGAAATCAGGGCCATGTTGATGGGCGTGATGGTGACCATGTGGGTGACCCCGAAGCGGGGGATGATCTCGAGCATGGCCTTCAGGTCGAACCGGGCCAGCATGATCAGGGTGCTGCCCTGGGCCAGGGCCGGGTTCATGGCGATGTCCAGACCGGTGACATGGAAAATGGGCAGCAGCAGCAGGTGAACGTCGCTCTCGGCGTATTCGTAGTAGTGGCGCACCACCCGACCGTGTACGGCCAGGTTGCGGTGGGTGAGCATGGCCCCCTTGGGATGGCCGGTGGTGCCGGCCGTGTACTGCAGCAGGGCCAGGTCGTTTTCCAGGTCGATGGCCACCTGCGGCGGGGCGCAGGCGGCGGCCCGGTCCAGCAGCGCCATGAAATCGAGGGTCCCCTCGATCCGCTGCTTTTCGACCGACATGGTGGGGTGCAGGGGAATGGTCGGCGCCGGCGGCAGAAAATCGGCAAAGGCGGTCACGATCACGTGTTCGGGACGCACCGCCGCCGAAACCGAGGCCAGCACCGGGTAGAGGGGGTCTTCCAGAACCAGCACCCCCACCCCGGCGTCCCTGAGCTCGTGTTCCAGTTCGTCGGCCTTGTACATGGGGCTGCAGGTCACCACCACGGCGCCGATCTTCAAAATCCCGTAGAAGGCGATGACGAACTGGGGACAATTTTCCAGGTAGATGCCCACCCGGTCGCCCTTGGCCACGCCCAGAGCGGACAGGGCGTTGGCGAAGCGGTCCGACAGGGCATCGAGCTCGCGATAGGAAATTTCACGGCCGTAGAAGTTGACGGCCGTCTTGTCGGGCCGCAGGGCGGCCTGGCGGCGGATTTCCTCGAAGATCGGCCGGTCCGCCAGGGCGGGGACCTTCGGGTCGACATCCGGCCACACGCTTTGCTCCCAGTTTCTTTCCAGCATGCTTTCCCCCTTAACGGTTCTGGCGCAGGAAGTAGCGGCCGTTTTCACAGCCGACGGTGCCGGCTTTCATCAGCCGCTCCAGATGTTTTTCCATGTGGTTGCGCTCGCCGCAGGCGTAAAAATCCTTGGGCTCCCGGGGTTTGCCGTAAACGATCCAGCGGTCCGCAATCTCGTCCAGGGTGCGCGGACCGGCTTCCAGGTACGCGCAAACGGCCTGTTCGCGCCGCTCGATGACCGCCAGGTAGGCATCCCACAGCGCCTCGTCGAGGTCGTGATAAACGGCGTTTTCATGGCTGCAGATCCATCTGCGGGCCGGAATGCGCCGCAAGCGGTCCACCGACCGGATGATGGCTTCGATGTCGGAATCCCGGTCCCCGTACCAGGGACCGAATCGCGTCAGGTCCAGGTCCCCCAAAAAAAGGGTCTCGATTTCCCGGAAGAAAAAACAGAGATGGCCCGGGGTGTGGCCGGGACTGTGGATCACCTCCGCGGTCAGACCGCCCAGATCGATGACCTGGCCGTCGGACAGGTAGGCGGCCGGGATCCTGGGCCGGAAATGAAACTGCTCCTCCATCAGAGGCCGCCAGACCTCATAGAGGCTTTCGCCGACCCCGTACCACTCGAAAAAAACGGCCAGGTCCGCCAGCGGCGGGGCATCGATACGGCTCATGGCCAGGGGCAGGTCGTCGAACAGATCCAGTTGGCCCCAGTGGTCTTCGTGCCAGTGGCTCAGCCATACCCGGCGAACCGCTTCCGTCCGGCGCAGGTGCTCCAGGCGGGCGCGATCGGCCCCCGGATCGATGAGCAGTCCGGCACCGGGCACATACAGCGAATGGCAAAAGGGGTACCGTCCCCGGTTGCCACCCGCGATAAGGCGCAGCGGACCGATCTCGATGGATTCCGGCGATGCCGCCAAGCTCTGGGTGAACATGCGGGATCTTTTCTCCGGCATCAGGCCAGCTCGATGATCATGGCCATGCCCATGCCCGTGCCGCCGCACAGAGTCGAGAGGCCGTAGCGGACCTGACGGCGCCGCATCTCATAAAGCAGAGTGGTCACCATGCGGCACCCGGTGGCGCCCACCGGATGGCCCAGGGAGATGCCGCTGCCGTTGACATTGATCGTCTCGCGCCGGTCGGAGAGCCCCAGCCCCATTTCACAGGCCAGGTACTGGGCCGCAAAAGCCTCGTTGATCTCGATCAGGCCGATATCCGACAGCTTCAGGCCCGTCCGCTTCAAGAGCTTTTCGGTGGCCGGCACCGGCCCCCAGCCCATGATGTCCGGATCGACCCCCACCACGGAAAAATCGACGATGCGGGCCATGGGCTTGATGCCCAGTTCGTCGGCCCTGGATTTGCGCATGATGATCATGGCGGCCGCCGCGTCGTTGATCCCCGAAGCGTTGCCGGCCGTCACCGTGCCCCCCTTCTTGAAGGAAGGCTTCAGGCGTGCCAGCTTTTCAAGGGTCACATCGGCCCGCGGGTGCTCGTCGGTGTCCACCACCGTCACTTTTCCCTTGGGTCCGGCGACTTCTAGCGGCACGATTTCTTCCTTGAAGCGACCCGCATTGATGGCCGCGACGGCCTTCATGTGACTGTCATAGGCCAATTGGTCCTGGGCCTCGCGGCTGATGTGGTACTTTTCCGCCAGATTTTCCGCCGTGATCCCCATGGCCGGCCCGACCCCGATGGCCGTGACCCCGTCCCACATCATGTCGCGCACTTCCACATGGTTCATGCGGGCGCCCCAGCGAATGGCGTCGAGGGTGTAGGGCACCGTACTCATGCTCTCGACGCCGCCGGTCAGAAAAACGTCGTTGTACCCCTGTTTGATCGCCATCGTCCCCTGGGCGATGCTCCACAGCGAGGAGGTACAGACCCGCATGACGGTATAGGCCGGCACCTCCACCGGAACGCCGGCCTCGATGGCGGTGATGCGGGCCACGTTGACCTCGTTCTGGGCCCGCTGGTAGCAGCACCCCCAGCCCACGTCGTCGATCAGCGCCGGATCGATCCCCGCGCGCCGGATGGCTTCTTTCATCACGGGAACCCCCAGCGGGACGTTGCGCACTTCCCGGAATTGCCCGCCATAGGTTCCGATGGCGCTGCGAACGGCCGAAACAATCACCACATCATTGGCATCCACGTTCTCATTCTCCTTGTCGGTTGTCGCTGCACGGTTGAATCCCGGAGGGGAGGGGAGCGCCGGCCGCCGGGTTACGAGACCATGCGGTCCTTGTCCTTCCAGAATTCGGCCCGGATGGTCTTCTTGTCCACCTTGCCCAGGTTGGTCAGCGGAATGCGATCCCGGAAAATCACCGCCTTGGGCGCCATCATGCTCCCCTTGCGCGCCTTGACAAAAGCGATCAGTTCCTCGGCCGAAGCGGCCACGCCGGGTTTGAGGGCCACGACCGCCGTGGCCTGTTCGCCCCACTTGGGATGCGGGGCGCCCACCACGGCGGCGCCCGCCACGGCCGGGTGCTCGAAGAGAACGTCCTCGATCTCCCGCGGATAGATGTTGAAACCGCCGCTGACGATCATGTCCTTCTTGCGGTCCACGATGTAGAGAAACCCCTCGTCATCCTGGATGGCGATATCCCCGGTGTGCAGCCATCCGTCGCGAATGGTGTCGGCCGTGGCCTCGGGGTTGTTAAAGTACCCGCTCATCATGTTGGCGCAGCGCACCACCACCTCTCCGGGCTGGCCCGGCGCCGCCTCACGCCCCTCGTCGTCCAGCAGCCGGACCTGGGTATGCAAGGTGGGCCGGCCCGCCGAGGCGAAAATGCGCCGCTCCCGCACCGGGTCGTCGGTGACATGCTCCTGGCGGCTCAGCGCCGAAAGGGTCATCGGCGCCTCGGTCTGGCCGAAGAGCTGGGTGAAGATGGGGCCGAACCTTTCCACGGCCTGTTTGAGCCGCTCGGGAGCGATGGCCGAGGCGCCGTAGATGATGTTCCGCAGGCTGGCAAGATCGTATTTTTCGAGCTCTGGAAAATCGAGCAACACATAGATCATGGTGGGGACCAGAAAGGTCATGGTGACCTTTTCGGCTTCGACGGCCGCCAGAAGGTCGCCAGGGTCGAAGTGGTCCAGGATGACGCATCGCCCCCCGCGAAGCAGCACCGGCAGCATGAGACATCCGCCGGCATGGGTCAGCGGGGTGGCATAGGCGAAGACCTCATGCCAGTCAAACCCGAATTCCAGCATCTCCATGAGCACCGTATAGACCCAAGCGCGATGGGAAAGCATGACGCCTTTGGGTTTTCCCGTGGTGCCGCCGGTAAAGTAGATGCCGACCAGATCTTCAGGTTCGATGGCCACCGCTTCGACGCGGGGCGGGTGCGACGCCATGAGGCCCTGAAGGTGCAGATGTCCCTCCGGGACGCTCCCGGCCGATTCGGCCACACAGATGAAATGCTCCACCGTTTCCAGGGCGGGGATCATCTCCAGAACCCGACCGACCATCTTTTCATGATAGACCAGGGTGGTCGCCCGCACCGTGTTCATCATGTAGACATGGTCCCCGGAACCGAGCAGGACGGCCAAAGGCACGCGGATGGCCCCGATTTTGGCCACGGCGTATTCGCAAAAGACGTATTCGGGACAGTTGGCCATCAAAAAGGCCACCTTGTCGCCCTTTACCAGCCCCAGGGTCTGAAGCGCGTTGGCGATGCGCCGGGCGTTTTCCCCGACCTGGGCGTAGGTGTGGTGGCCACCCTGGTAGGTCAGGGCGATCTTGGCGCCGAAGTTTCCGGTGCAGCGGTCGTACAGATCGCCGATGGTCTGGGTGATCATGGTGTTCCTCCTGGCAATTCAAGCGGCTCGCATGCCGGGCCGGCGCCGGTCACGCCACCGACGCGAAGATGTTGACGCAGCAGGCGAATTCTTCCCACGAGATGACGCCGCCGCCGTTTTCGGTCAGGCCGTAGCGGCACCCCTTGACCTGGCGCCGCTCCGCCTCGCCGCGCAGTTGGGTGTGGTTCTTGGACGCCGCCATGGCGATCTGCTCCCGGGTGGTGCCCCATTTCCACATGTGCCAGCAGGCTTGCATGGCGTAGGTGTCCATGAAGTTGGAAGCGGTCGTCGTCATAGCATGCCTCGCCGGCGCTCAGGAATCCGGCCGCATCTTGAACATCAGAGTGTAATCGAAGACCAGCACGTCTTGATCGCGCTGATTTTTCACCGTATAGCGCCACACCTGAATGCCCTGCTCCGGCTTGCTGGTCTTTCGTTGTTTGATGACCTCCACCTCCACGCGAACCGTGTCGCCGATTTTCACCGGCTGCAGCATCCTCATGTTGTCCGCCCCCAGCCAGGCGATGGCCGCCACTCCGCCGATCCCTGCCATGGAAACCAATCCCACGGCGATTCCGAAAATAAGCGGACCATGCACCAGGCGTTCGCCGAAAGACGTTTTTGCGGCGTACTCCCTGTCCATGTGCAACGGGTAGAAGTCCATGGTCAGCCCGGCCCAGTTGACCACATGGGTTTCGGTCATCGTGATGGCAGGGGTTTTGTAAATATCCCCGACCTTGAATTCGTCGCCGTACTTCTTCTGGGTCATCGGATTTTCTCCCTATCGGGAATCGCGTGCCGGTCTGAACATGGGCAGCGTGAATTTTTCGTTCTTTTTCCGGAACGTGACTTCCACCGCCTGATCACAATGCAGCGCATCCACATCGCAGTCGACGATGTTCGTCAGCATCCTCACGCCTTCCTCCAATATGACCACTGCGATGACAAACGGCATATCCGGAACAAACGGCGATGCCGCGTTGCTCTCCACCACGGTGAATGCGTAGATGGTTCCTTTGCCGCTCGCTTCCACCCACTCCAGGTTGTCCGAGAAGCAGTAGGGGCAGGCCATCCGGGGATAAAAAATGTTCTTTTCACAATCCGCGCATTTCTGGATCAACAGCTTCTCTTCTCGGGTCCCGTCCCAGAAAGGTCTGGCCCAATTGTTGACCAACGGATCCGGTTTTTCGGGTATCTGCATGATGTCTCCTTTGCTTTTACGGGATTTCCGAACCCAGGATGGTGACGTGAGCGTCGACATAGGTTCCACCGGTTCCGGTTTCGATGGCGAACCGAGCGCCCGGAACCTGACGTTCACCGGCCGTTCCCCTGAGTTGACGAACCGATTCCACCAGCAGGGAATAGGAGCCACCGGCACCGATATGTCCCTTGGAAAGCATGCCGCCGTCCGTTGTGCAGGGAATTTTCCCGCCGGGCCAGGTGTCGCCCCGCAGAAACATTTCACCCGCTTCGCCGCGGGCACAGAATCCCAGCGCTTCGAATCCGATGATCTGGTAAATGGGGTAGGAATCGTAGATCTCGGCAACGTCCATATCCTTGGCGGTCAGGCCGGCCTGCGCATACGCCTGGCGGCCAGCCTCCGCAAATCCAAACCGGGTCATGTCCGGTTCCTGGGAAAACACGAAATGGGTACTCCGTCCGCCTTCCCCGAGAATATAGACCGGCTTTGCCACGACGTCGGGGGCGCGTTCGGCTGAGGTCACGATCAGCGCCGCGCCGCCGTCGAACAGCATGTTCGACATCTTGGCCCGCAACGGCCGGGCGAGCATTTTGGAGGCCATGATCTCCTCAATGGTCAACGGCTTTCTAAAGAAGGCATGGGGATTGAGTTCGGCCCACTTTCGGTTGGAGACACAGACCGCCGCCATCTGCTCGTCTGTCGTCCCGGTTTCATACTGGTACCGCATGGTGGCCAGGGCGGTCAGGGAGGAGAAATTTTGCCCGAAGGGCACTTCCCACTCGGCCGACTGTCCGGCAAAGGCAAACAGGTCGATTCCTGCCTGTCCGGACGGCATGCCGGTGGCCAGTTTTTCGGCCTGAACCATCAGCACGTTGTTGACCTCTCCCTGTTCGAGCATGGCACAGGCCAGTTTCAGCGAATTGGAGCTGCTGGACCCGCCCGACCATATGTTGCAGTTAATCTTGACGTTCTTGAGTCCCAGCTCCTCCACCATCCGACCCGTCGCCATTTCATTGGTATAAACACCGCTGAACATGGCCGCGGTGGGCATGATACAGTCGATCTCATCTTTGTCGATCCCCGCGTCCAGGATGGCCCGTTTTGCCGATTGAACGGCAAACTGAATGGCCTCGGTCTCAGGGAAACGGCCGGTCGGCACCTCGCCGATGCCCACAATCGCCGCTTTTCTTTTCCGTTTGCGCATGGATTCCCCTCCGCACCTTCTGCGTATCTGTTCACTGGGTTGAAATGATCAGCGGCTGTAAAAAGTCTGGCCCTTTTCAGCCATCGCCTTGAGTCGTTTCGAAGGCTTGAATCGGATCCCGTATTTGTTTTCCAACGCGTTGAGATACGTGTAGACTTTTTCGGGGCCCCAGGCGTCGGCTTCACGCAGGATCCCGCCCCGGTGGGCCGGATAGCCACAGCCGTAGACCATGGCCAGATCCATGTCCCCCGGCCGGTCGCAGATCCCTTCGTCCATCATGTAGGCGGCTTCGTTGACGGCCCGCGCCAGCATCCGTTGGGCCAGGGCACCGGGGTCGGCATCCTTGGCGGTGACACCCTTTTCCGCCAAGTAAGCGTCGATGACCGCCGTCACCGCCGGGTTGGGGACCGGTCTGGCGCCGTTGGTGTAGTCGTAATAGCCGCGCCCGGTCTTTCGGCCGTAGCATCCGGTCTGGAAGATGCGCCGGTGCAGGGTGGACACCTTCCAGCGTTCGCCGAAGGCGCGTTCGAAGTTTTCGGCCACGTGAAAACCGATATCGATGCCGGTCAAATCGTGCAGAATGAAGGGCCCCATGGGCAACCCCAGGCCCATCATGGCCTGATCGATCACCGGCATGGCGATGCCTTCTTCGAGCATGAAGTTGCATTCTCCCATGAGAGCGTTGAGCTGGCGCGAAACGTAAAAACCCGGCCCGTCGTTGACCACCACCGGAATCTTCTTGATCTTGCGGGCAAAGCCCACGGCGGTGGCCAGGGCGCCGTCGGAGGTGGCCCCGGCGTTGATGATTTCCAGCAGTTGCATGCGCTCGGCCGGGTTGAAAAAGTGCAGCCCCAGCATCCGGGCGGGATCCTTCAGGCAGGTGGCCAGTTCGGTGATGGGCAGGGCCGAGGTGTTGGTGGCAAAGAGGGCCTGCCCGGCGCACACCGCATCGATCTGGCGCCAGATCGACTTTTTGATCTCCATGTTCTCCAGCACGGCTTCGATGACCAGATCGGCCGGCGCCAGATCTTCGATGCGCGTGGTGGCGACGGCCTTTGCGGCGATGAGCGCCTCCAGGTCGGAGGTGCTCATCTTGCCCTTCTTGATGGGGTGGGCGAAGGTCTTGCGCACCGCCTGGAGGCCGCGCTGGAGAGCCTCCTCGCTGACTTCCCACAAAATGGCATTGACGCCGCCGCGCAGGAGCAGATTGGCGATCCCGCTGCCCATGACGCCCAATCCCACCATCGCCACCGTTTTCACCGGGGCCGGAGCGACGCCCTGAATCCGGGGCAGGCGGCCGGCGCTGCGCGAGTTGAGAAAGATGCCGATGAGGTTCTTGGCGATGTCCGATACGGCGCATTCGGCAAAGAGCCGGGCCTCGATCCGGAGATCGGCCTCAAAATCGCCGCTAAGCCCCTTTTCCAGGGCCTCGATGACCTTGAACGGGGCGATCAACCCGCGCGCTTTCTTGGCGGCCGCATCCTTGGCGAAGGCGATCAGCGCGGCTTTTTCCTCCGGTGCGGGCAGGCGGTCGGTGCGGCGGCGGGTCACCCGCAGGCCGTGGTCTTCGGTCCCGTCGGCAAACCGCCGGGCGGCGGTGATCGCGGCCGCCATCAATTCCTTGGCATCCACCACCGCGTCGATGATCCCCTTTTCCATGGCCGCCTCGGCCTTTACCGTGGCGCCCGTGGTCATCAGGGTCAGGGCTTCGGCCAGGCCGCAGAGGCGGGGAAGACGCTGCGTTCCGCCGGCGCCGGGAATCAGCCCGAGCTGGACCTCCGGCTGGCCGACGACGATGTTGCCGGCCGCAATGCGGTAATGGCAGGCCATGGCCAGCTCTAGCCCGCCGCCCAGGGCCGGCCCATTGAGGGCCGCGATCACCGCCTTGGGGCTTCCCTCGATGCGGTTGTAAAATTCGTCAAAGGCGAGCACCTTTTCGCAGAGGGGCGCGACTTCGGTGGCATCCTTGATTTCGGTGATGTCGGCGCCGGCCATGAAATTGCCCCCCGTGCCGGTGACGACGATGGCCTTGACCTCCACATCCGCGGCCGCGGCGGCGAAAGCGGCGGCCATGTCTTCGCGCAGCCCGGCCGAAAGCTGGTTGACCGGCGGATTGTCCAGGCGGAAAACGGCCACCCCGTCCTCCAGGGTGACGTGTAGGGTCTTGTAGGCGGTATGCATGACAGGCGTTCTCCTTTGGGTTCACTTCCGATGAAAGGCGGTTGCGGATCCGACGGGCTTCAATCCGGCAGATTTTTGCGCAGGATCTTGCCCACGGCGGATTTGGGCAGTTCATCGACAAAGACCACCGATCTGGGCACCTTGTAGGCGGCCAGTTTCTCCCGGCACCAGGCGATCACCTCCGCCTCGCTCAGCGCGGCGCCGGGCCGGCGAACCACGTAGGCCTTGACGGTCTCTCCCCGGTAGGGGTCGGGAACCCCCTTGGCGCACGCTTCCAGGATGTCCGGATGGGCAAACAGCACCTCGTCGATTTCCCGCGGGTAGATGTTGTACCCTCCGGCCAGAATCATGTCCTTCTTGCGATCGACGATGAAGGTGTAGCCGTCCGGATCCATCACGGCCACATCGCCGGTAAACAGCCACCCGTCGCGAAACGTGCCGGCGGTCTCCTCGGCCATGCCGTAGTATCCGGAGGCGACTTGCGGCCCCTTGATGCACAGCTCTCCGGGCTGGCCCACGGGCATGTCGCTGACCCCGTCGGCGATGCTCACGATGCGACTTTCGGTGTCGGGCAGGGGGAGGCCGATGGAGCCGGGCTTGGTAAGGCCCTCGAGGGGGTTGATGTGAGTGACCGGGCTGGCCTCGGAAATGCCGAACCCTTCCGCGATGCGCGCCCCGGTGGCCTCCCGGAAGCGGTTGATGAGCTCCACCGGGCAGGGGGCCGCGCCGGTGATGCAGATCCTGAGCGAGGACAGATCGTATTTGCCAAAGCGCGGATGGTTGAGCATGCCCACCAGCATGGTGGGCACGGCCGGAAAGATGGTGGCCCGGCTGCCTTGGACGGCCTTGAGCAGCGCCTCGGGCTCCGGCCGGGGGATCAGCACATGGGTAAAGCCGCAAAGGATGCTCAGGTTCATCACGAAAGCGCCGAAGGCATGAAAAATCGGCAGCGGTCCCAGGACCGTATCCCCCAGGTTCGCCCCCTGAAACAGGACCCGGGCCTGCTGGGCGTTCTTGGACAGGTTCTCATGGGACAACACCACGCCCTTGCTCACCCCGGTGGTGCCGCCGGTGTACTGCAGGGAGGCGACATCACCCGGCCGGGGCCCGCCGCCGGGAGGGGTGGGCGGGTAGCGGCGCAGCAGGTCGGTCCACTCGTCGATGTTCGGGGCCGGCGCGACGCGGCGGTGTTTGCCCCTGGCGACGAAGGGAAAGAGCTGCCGCATGACCAGGCCCAGATGATCGCGAATGTGGGCCACCACCAGGCGCTTGACCCGGGTGCGCGGCGCCAGGGCGATCATCCGCGGTGCCAGCAGGTCCAGGCAGATCAGCACTGTTGCCCCCGCGTCGTTGAGCTGATGGGCCAGCTCCCGGTCCGTGTAGAGCGGATTGTTCATCACCGCCACGGCCCCGATGCGCCACACCGCGTAGACGGCGACGGCGATCTGGGGGATGTTGGGCAGCAGCAGGGCGACCCGGTCTTTCGGCGCCACCCCCATGGCCAGCAGGGCGTTGGCCATGCGGTTGACCATCTGGTCGAAGGTCCGGTAGTCGATGCGGCCGCCCATGAACACCAGGGCCGTCTGCTGCGGCCGCTGGGCCGCCATGCGGGCCAGAACCTGGGGCATGGTGACGGCTTCATATTGCGGGACGGGGGGACCGGCGATTCTGGAGGCGGCAAGGCCGGATGGTGTCGTCATGCGGCCTCCTTAAAGCCCCAGCAGCGCTGCGATGTGATCCCGGGCCGCCTCCTCGCCGTCGGCGGCCGCCCCCAGGCCCGCGGCGTCGCGCACGTAGCGCTGGACATCGTATTCCATGGTGTAGCCGTAGCCGCCGAAGATCTGCAGGCCCTGCATGGCGCAGCGCAGGGCCGCTTCCCCGGCCTTGAGGCGCGCCGCGGCCGCCTCGCGGTGAAACGCCAGGTCGCTGTCGGCGCACCGGGCGGCCTGGGCCACCAGCAGGCCGGCGGCCTCGATGTCGCAAGACATCTCCGCGAAACGGTTGCGCAGGGCGGCGAACTTGCCGATGGCCTGGCCGAACTGGATCCGCTGGCGGGCGTAGGTCAGGGTATAGTCGAAAACCCCCCGCGCCAGTCCGAGGGCTTCGGCCGCCGTCATGAGCCGGCAGACCGCCACGATGCGCTGCCAGGCCGCTTCGCCCCGGTCCCGGGCCTCGCCCCCCCCGAGGATGTCATCGGCTCCGAGCGCCACGCCGTCCAGCGCGACCCGGCCGTAGCCGGCGCCGCGGCAGCCGATCTTGGGCACCGCCGCGACGGCGACCCCCTGGCGGTCCGCGGGCACCAGAAAAACCGTGACCGCGCCGCCCGGGTTCTCGGCCCGGGCGGGGACCAGAAAGCATTGGGCCTGGTCGGCGAGGGTCACGAAGGCCGCCTCGCCGTGGACGAGGAAGGTTTCCGGCTGCCCCTGGGGATCCCCGAGGCGATAAACGGCCATTTCCGCCTGGGTTTCTTCGATGCCCGCCGGCGTCACCAGCCAGCGGCCGCGGGCGGCTTCGGCCGCCAGGCTGCGCCGCTGAATCGGGCTGCCCAGGGCCTCAAGGACCAGCCCCCCCAGGAAGGCCTGGTGGGTGTACCAGCGCGCCAGGGGCAGAAACCGGGCCGCGATCTCCTCGGCCACGATGCAGGCGCCTTGAATGTTGCGGCCCTCGCCGCCGTTTTCCTCGCTGACGGTCATGGCGCAAAAGCCGAGCCGGGCCAGCTTTTTGCCAAGGGTGTCGGGAAAACGGTCCGCGGCGTCCCATTCGTGGATGTTGTCCCGGGGACATTCCTTGGCGACCCAGTCGCGAATGGCTTCCCGGACCATTTTGTTTTCAAGCGTGATTTCGCTCATATGGGTTCTCGCCCCTAAAGCCCAAGGGTCTTGGCGATGATGTTCTTTTGAATCTGGCTGGTCCCGCCCCCGACCGACAGAATGGGCACATCCCGGAAAAATCGCTGCACGCTGCTCTGGACGGCCCAGGCATGGTTTCCCATGATGCGCATGGCCTCGACGGCGACCTTCTTGGCGGTCTCGGCGCAGAGGTATTTGGTCATGGAGGTTTCCTTGACGCTGGGCTTGCCTTCCGTGACCCTCCAGGCCGCGTAGTAAGCCAGCCGGCGGGCGGCCTCGACTTCCGTGACCAATTCCACCACCCGGTGCTCGATGTCCTGGTACCTGCCGGCCGGCCTGGCCGCCGCCGACCGCTGGCGCACGAAGGGAATCAGGTGGGAAAAGATCCGTTCGGCGATGCCCAGGGCGCAGGCGGACAGCACCAGCCGCTCGCCGTTGAGCAGGCGCATCATCTGCGGCCATCCCTGATTGAGGCCTTCGGGACCGCCGAGAATGTCGTTTGCCGCGACCCGGACGCGGTCGTAGACCACCTCGCAGGTATCCGAGCCCTTGTAGCCGAGCTTCTTGATGGGGATCGCCTTGTACCCGGGGCTGCCGGTGTCCACCAGAAAGGCGGTGATGCCCTGGTACTTGGACGGCGCGGTGCGGGTGTTGGTCACGGCGATGTGGGCCGCCGAGGCGCCCGAGATGAACATCTTGTTGCCGTTGATGACCCATCCGCCGTCGACCGGGTCGGCGGCGGTCTGGATGCTGGCCGCATCCGATCCGGCGTCCGGTTCGGTGAGCGCGAAGCAAAAGAGCATTTCGCCCTTGACCAGCCGGGGCAGATAGGCCTGCTGCTGGGCCTGGCTGCCGTTGGTCTTGATGATGTTGCTGCCGTACAGGATGACATCCCCGGCCGTCCAGGCCAGCACCGGCAGAGCCTTGGAGATCTCCTCGAAGAAGATCATCTCTTCGACCACGGTGCCCCCATCGCCGCCGTAGTCCCTGGGCACGTTGAGGGCGAAAAACCCCTGCGCGGCCAATTTGGCCATCAGATCATGGGGAAAGACATCCGCGGCCTCGACCGCGGCGGCCTTTTCCTCCGGGATCTCCTCTTTGACAAAGGCCCGGGTCTTTTCACGCAGCGCCTCTTGCTGGGGGCTGAAACGATGGTCCATGGGCTGTCCCTTTTCCGTCAGGCCGTCGCGCCACGCAAAGGCAGCAATGGCGTTTAAGGGTGCGGCGCACGCGTCTCACCCGGGGTTGGCGCCAGGCACTCAGGGGCTAGAAGAACGCGCCGCCGTTGAGCACCATCACGTGGCCGGTCATGTAGCTGGTGGCCGACGACGCCAGAAACAGGGCCGTCTGGGCGATTTCCTGGGGCGTGGCCACGCATTTGAGCGGGGTGAAGCGGAATTCGCGCTCCATGAGCTTGTCGTTGGTCCACAGGGCTTTGCTGAAATCGGTCTTGACGATCCGCGGGGCGATGGCGTTGACGCGGATATTGGCCGGTCCCAGCTCCAGGGCCATCTGCTTGGTGAGCATGTTGATGCCGGCCTTGCTGATGCAGTAGGGGCCCAGTCCTTCGGCCGGACTGACCCCGCCGGCCGAGGAGATGTTGATGATGTTGCCCCCCTTCTGGTCCCGCATGATCCGGCCCACCAGCTTGGAGAGCATGAAGTAGCCCTTGAGGTTGGTGTCGATGATGTGGTCGTAGATCTTTTCCTCGGTGTCCACCACGGCTCCCATGGCCGGATTGGTGGCCGCGTTGTTGACCAGGATGTCGATGCGCCCGAAGGCCGCCATGGCCTGGCGCACCAGGTTTTCCAGATCTTCGACATTCTTGGCATGGGTGGGGACGCAGACCACCTTGCGGCCCGAGGGTCGAATCTCTTCGGCCACGGCCTCCAACCCCTCGATTTTACGGCTGGCGATGACCAGGTCTGCGCCGGCGTCGGCGAAGATTTTGGCGACTTCCCTGCCGATACCGCGGCTGGCGCCGGTGACCAGAGCCACCTTGCCTTCCAGAGACAGAAATGAACAATCCATGGGGCTTCCTTTCTCGGTGGTTAGGATCGCTTGACCTGGGCCATCTCTTCGACCAGGCCGCGGCACTTTTTGAGCACCCGTCCGCCTTCCATGTAGATGGTCATGCGCTCGGCCATGGGCGAGCCTTCCCCGTGCAGGCAGATGGTTTCCAGATCCGCGCTGGTGATGCGCCGGATCAGGTCGAACATGCGCAGGCGGTTTTCGGTGGAAACGGTCTTGACGCCCTGGAGATACTTGTCGATGTCGGCGTGCAGCTCGGGGTGGCGATAGTCCTTGTAGGTCGGCGCGGTGACGAGCAGGCCGCCGGCCAGATCCTGAACGATGCCCACCACATCGTGGTAGTTGTGGGCAAAATGGTACTTGGCCATGTTGGTGGCGATGGGATTGGGCACGGCCACCCCGCCGCGCATGACGAAATCGTAGCAGGCGGTCTTGGACAGGGCGCGCAGGGTTTCGACGTAAATGATCAGATCGGTGATCTTTTCCCGGACGTGGGGCGCCTTGGCGATGCCGTTGTATTCGGCGATGGCCACGGCGGCCCCCAGCAGCTGCTCCGAAAGCGGAATGCGGTAGGCGCATCCGGTGCGCCGGTGCATAAGGGCGAAATTGTAGACCATGGTGGCGGCGTGCTGCCATTCGCCGCAGAGAAACACCCGATCCCAGGGCACCAGCACGTCGTCGAAGATGATCAGCGAGTCCGTATGCACCCGCACCGGGCGGTCGTTGGGAAACTCCAGGCTGCTGATGCGCGAGGTAAAGGGCCGGCAGACCTGACGGATCCCCTTGGTGTTGGCGGGAATGGCGAAGGCCACGGCGTAGTCGGCGTCCGCTTCGCTCATGGCGCGGCAGGGGATGGCGATGATGTCGTTGCAGTAGGCCGCGCCGGTGATGTGAATCTTGGCGCCGCGCACGATGATGCCCTCGGCTCTTTTTTCGACGACCCTCAGATAGGCATCCGGATGGGCCTGGCCCGGATCCGAGGGGCGCAGCATGCGGTCTCCCTTGACGCAGGTGACGCCGGCGCAGGTGGCCAGGTCTTTTTCCTGGAGAACCTTGCGGTAGTTTTCAATGCGGTCGATGTAGTCCTGGTTGCCGATGAGGTTGGCGGTGATGTGGATGGCATTGAGGGCGTCGGCGCCGATGTCGTGGGCCAGCGGGATATACCCGTCTCCCAGTTCGGTGGCCTTGACGATCAGGTCATGGGCCCGAATCAGATCCTCGGCGTTCTGGGGCTTGTAGTAGTAGCGGCTGATCGCCTCGCCCGTATCCGCATCCTGCATGACGGCCAGGTCGCGCAGGGCCGGATCTTCGGCCATTTCGTAATCGATGGCCATCAAGTCGACGCAAACGGAAAGATCGGGGTGGGTGGCGACGTTTTGCACCTGTTCCCCCTTGTAAAAGACGATCCGTCCATCGTTCAGGCTCTCTTTGTACTGCTCTGGGGATATCAAGGCCATGACCGCGATTCTCCTTTGAGGATATGGACTTGCCCGGGCATTGCCCCAGAAGGAGTCGTCCCTCTGCGGCTTGACCGGCAGATCCGGTTGGGGGTCAGAACGCCCGGGTCGCGCGGCGGGGCAGATCGCGCAGGACCCGGTACGACGGTTTCCAGGATGAGCAAAGCAAAGCCGATGCCAAGGCTGACGCAACATTTTATCTCACGGAATCGGACAGATAAAACAAGATCGGACCTGGGCGGCAACCGGATGTGCGCAACATGTTGCACTTTGGGCTCAACATTTCACCAGGCGGCTTGACAGCCTGCCGGCAATTTCCTATCCTCGGTCTCCGCTGTCCACGGGCCCGGCATGCCGAACCGCAAGCGATGGGCCGGCCACCCCCGGACTGCGGTCCCGATAGCCCGCCGCATCTATCCGCCAGCCGCCAGGGAGGAATGCCATGAGCGCCACCCCAGCCAAGATCGCCCCCTTGGCCGATGAACGCATCCTTTCCACCGCCGCGATGTTTGAAGGAACCTTCAATGTGGACTGGCTCTCCGAGCTGACCGGCTTCAAGACGACCCGATTGCTGGCCGTTCTGGAGGATCAGGTCCGCGACGGTCACCTGGCGGCCGAGGGGCCCGGCATCTACCGCTTCGAGAACCCCGCCGCGAAAAAAACCCTGATCGAGAACCTGGTCGAAAAGGAAAGACAGGCCCTGCACCAGCGAATCGCCGACTTGCTCATGGACGAGCTGCCGGAAGATGAGGGCCGGGCCCACCTGCTGTCCCACCACCTGCTGCAGATTCAAAACAACCTGGAGCGCTGCCAGTGTCTGGTCAAGGCCGGCGATATCCACCTGAGCCGCTATCAGAATGAAACCGCCTTTCAGTGCTATGCCAAGGCCATCGCCGATCTGCGCACCCTCAAGGGGCGGGACGTGGATCGGCTCTTTGCCGAAACGGCCATCAAGTATTCCAAACTCTCCACCGCCCGGCACGATACCAAGCTGGTCCTGGAGACGCTTACCGACGCATTGGCCCGCGCCGAACGGTTGAACAACGCCCCGTTTCAGGTGCTGCTGCGCATGCATGTGGCCAAGAACGAATGGCTCGAGGCCCGCTACGCCAAGGCCCTGGCCAGCTTCGAAAAGGGCTGGCAGCTGGCCAAGGCCCTCGATGACCCCAAGCTGCTGCGGGCGGCCAACACCTTTTCCACCTTTTTCCACTACTGGCAGGGGCGTTTCCGGGAGGCGGTGGAGAACTATGAACAAACCGTTCCCAGCGTCGACAAACTGCCCGTGGGCCAGTTCCCCATGCTGGCGGCCATCACCGTCGGGTACTGCTACGCCCAGATCGGCCAGATCACCCAGGGCCTGGGCATGCTCGACGCCATTCGCGGTCTGTGCGTGGACCGCGGCGACCTCTACCTGGCCTCCTATGCCAGCGGCAACATGGGGGCCGTGCTGATCAGCATCCGCAGGATGGAAGAAGCGCTCAAGTACCTCCTGCAGTCCGCCAGGGAGGCCCAGCAGGCCTGCAACGACTGGGTCAGCATCAACACGCGCATCATGCTCGCCTTTGCCTATTTTCTCATGGGGGAAAAGAAACAGTGCCTGCGCTACCTCAAGGAGTTTCTGGAACACAGCCGCAAGGTGCGGGCCACGGTCCAGCCGTACCCTTACCTGCTGGCCCTGTCGCTGGCCATGAAAGAGGGGCGGCTGCCCCAGGTCAACGGCGCGTCCCTGGAAGAGGAAATCAAGATCAAGCTGCGCGGCAAGAACCTCTACGGCAAGGCCATCGCCTGCCGCTACCAGAGTTATCTATACAGAATCGGGGGAAAACCGGCGGAAGCCTCGATCCAGTCCCTCCAGCAGGGCATCGCCTGGGCCGAACAGTCCGGGCACGTCATCGAGCAGGCCCGGGCCAAGCTGGATCTGGCGCGGATTGATCTGTTCCGCGGAGAAAAAGACCGGGCGGTGAAACTGGCGGGCGAGGGGGCCGGAGTGCTGGCCCGGTTCAACGAAGCCCTGGTTCCGGACGACCTGCGCAGTCTGGTGGACCAGTCGCCGCGCTCCGGCGACCTGTTCAGGGACATTTTGCAGTTGGCCCGGGAAGTGGCCGCCATTCGCGACTACAAGGACCTGGTCCAGCACATCATCTCAACGGTCAACCGCCTGACCGGAGCCGAACGGGGGGCGATTTTTCTGCTCGAACCCGACGGGGCATCCGCCCACCTGCAGATCCGCGGTTCCAAGAATCTGACTTCCGCCCAAATCGAAGACCCCGGCTTCACCTCTTCCATGCGGCTCATCGAAGAGGTGGCACGCAGCGGCCAGGGGCGCATCATGGAAAATGAGGACGGAAATGGAAATGAGTTTCCGACCGGCGAGAGCATCCGCTCGCGGATCTGCGTGCCCATGATTCTGCGCAACAAGGTGGTGGGGGTCCTGTATCACGACAACCGCCTGCTTTCGAGCGCCTTCAAGGTGCCCCACCTGGAGCTGCTGGCCTTTTTCGCCGCCATCGCCGCCATCGCCCTGGACAACGCCGTCGCCAATCGGGAAATCCGGCGGCTGAACAGCCGGCTGAACCAGGAAAAACAGTACTACCAGGAGGAACATATCCAGAGTCTGAACTTCAAGGAAATCGTCGGCAAGAGCCAGGCGATTCAGCGGGTCCTGGCCCAGATCGAGCAGGTGGCCGAATCCGAGGCCACGGTCCTGATCACCGGAGAGACCGGGGTCGGCAAGGAACTGGTGGCGCGCGCCATCCATCGCCTGAGCCGGCGGTGCAAGAAGCCCTTTATCCGCGTCCATTGCAGCGCCCTGCCCGAGAATCTGATTCCCAGCGAACTCTTCGGCCACGAAAAGGGGGCCTTCACCGGCGCCACGCAGCGCCGCATCGGCCGTTTCGAACTGGCCGATACCGGCACCCTTTTTCTGGACGAGATGGGCGAGATCTCCCTCGACATTCAGACCCGTCTGCTGCGGGTGCTGCAGACCAAGGAATTCGAACGCGTGGGGGGAATCGACACCCTCAGATCCGATTTTCGCCTCATCGCCGCCACCAACCTCGATCTGCAGCAGGCGGTCAAGCTGGCGCGCTTCAGAGCCGATCTGTACTACCGGCTGCATGTCTTTCCCATCCATGTGCCGCCCCTGCGCGAGCGCAAGGAGGACGTTCCACTGCTGGTCTATCATTTTCTCAACATCCACGCCAACCGGACCGGCCGCACCTTCGAGGGGGTCAGGGAAGCGGACATGGCGCGCATGATACGCTACGACTGGCCGGGGAACGTGCGCGAGCTGGAAAATGTCGTCGAACGGGCCTGCATCCTGAGCACCGAAAGCTACCCGCGCATTCCGGATCTGGATGCCGAATGCTCGGGAAGCGACCGTCCCCCAGGGGGCGTGACCTTACGGGAGATGGAGGCCCGGCACCTGCTGTGGGCCATGGAAAAGACCGGCTGGAAGGTCCGCGGCCCGGGAGGCGCGGCCGAACTGCTGGACATCCACCCGTCGACCCTGCGGTTTCGCCTGAAGAAACTCGGCGTGGTGAACCCTTCCAAGCGCCCCTGATGCCGCCGTTGGCCGCAGCGGGGCGCCCGGGCGGCCACTCCGGGGGGGGGACTAGGACGCGCCGGCGTATCGGGTCCGAAAGGGGGCAAAGCCCGGCACGGTCAGAATTCCGGGGGCGGCCGAGCAGACCGCCGGGATGCTGTTGACCACGGCAGCGGCCAGCGCCAGGACTTCGGGCGCGCCCCGGGCCGGATAGGGCTGGCAATGGGCCAGATCGATGGTGAGCCGCACCCCCGGCCGCCCCGCGATCCGCACCTCCCACAGGGGGGCTGCCGGATCTTCCAGAAGGCCGGGGTCCATGGTCCAGAAGATGGACAGGGTCAACCGCCGCCGGCCCCCCACGATGCCGTGCCACCGCCAGTGGGTGAGGGCCGTCGTGCCCTGACGAATCCCGCCGGCGGCCGTTTCGATGTCCCGGATGGCCGGATGCAGGACATGATCGGTCTCCACCTGTTCCAGGTCCAGTCCGAGCCGCAAGGCCACAAAGGCGACCACCTCGCTGTAGAGACCGTTGAGCAGGGCGGCGGGAACCCAGGACGGATCGTTGGGATCGACCGCGGCGCAGGGAGTCCCGAATCCCAGGATGTCGAAGACATAGGCGGAGCTCTGGATCTGATCGCACCGGACCACTTCGCGAATTTCCATGCGGTCCAGATCCAGGCACAGACCCGAGGCCGCCACGGCGATCTTCTCGGCGATGAAGCCCGGGTTCAGTCCGGTGCCGAAAAGGGTCGAGGCGCCTTGCCGGCAGGCGTTCTCAAAGCTCCGGGCATACCCGGCGCCCCAGTAATTCGGATAGCTGTGGCCGTTGATGCTGATGACATTCTTGCCGGAAGCCAGGAGCCGGCAGATCTCTTCGTCATGAGCGGTATATGGGGGGTGCAGCCGCGGGGCGTGGATCACCACATCGGCCTTGAGGGCCAGAATCTCGTCCATCTGCCGGGTGGCGATGACCCCGGTGGGCCCTCGCCGGGCGATCTGCCCGGCATCCAGACCGGCCTTGGCGTCGCTGTGAACCCAGAGCCCCACGAGTTCCAGGTCCGGATGGTCGATGACGGCCCGCAGGCAGGATTTACCCATGGTGCCCGTGGCCCACTGAATCACGCGATACCCCATCGCCCCACTCCCTTGGCCCCGGAAGACGTTCGGGGGGCCGGCGGCGTTTCGGCTTTCGTGGACTCAACGGCGCGCTAGGCGCAGCTCGGCGAGGCGTCCGGGGCCTGCTCGGCGGCCACCTTGCGCCAGAGCCACTCGCGGATCTCGCGGCGCAGCACCTTTTGAACGGCGTTGCGGGGCAGGCTCTCCACGATTTCGATCCGTTCGGGCAGCTTGTACCGGGCCACCCCCTTGGCGGCCATGAAGGCCACGATTTCCTCCAGGGTGACGGTTTCTCCGGCGACGGGCACCACCACGACGCAGGTGCGCTCGCAGAGCCGTTCGTCGGGGCAGCCGACGGCGGCCACTTCCTGGATCTTGGGATGCCCGATGACCAGGGTCTCGACCTCTTCGGGGCTGATGTTCTGCCCGCCGCGAATGATCAAGTCCTTGTATCGCCCCCGGAAAAGGTATTTGTCCTGATGTGGACCCTCGATCGAGAAGAGATCGCCGGTATGGTAATATCCCTGGGGGTCAAAAGCCTTTTGGCTCAGCTCGGGCCGGTTCCAGTATCCGGCAAAAACGGTGGGACCGGCAAAGCAGAGCTCTCCGACTTCTCCGTTGTCCACAATTTCTTCAGTCGTGCCGGGTCTCACCAGCCGGCTGCGCATGCCGCCCACCACCTGCTCCGGCACGTTCCAACGGACTTCCGTCCGTCCGAAACGGGGGAAATAGCGGGCCCGGTCTTCCGGATCGGGGAAAAACCGCGGGGCGCTGAAAAAGGCGATGCCTTCGTTGGAGGCGAAAAAATTGACGATGCCGATATTGAACCGCTCCTGGTAAAAGCGCACCATCCAGGGAGACAGGGGAACGGAGCCCGAACCGATGACCTTCACGGCCAGCGCATCCAGGCTTTCCACGCTGGGGGATTTGGCCAGGGTTTCCAAAAGGGCCGGCGGCATGAGGGTGTAGTCGATCCGCTCCCGGGCGAGCTGGGCGAAAAAGACCCCCTGATCGAAAGGGTGATGCAGAACGAACTTGCCGCCGGTCAGGACCCACGGAACCAGGGTCCCTCCGAATCCGGCCATGTTGATCACCGGGAAGCTGCCGTGAATATTGAATCCGGGCGTCATCTGGCAGCCTTCCACCACCACCCGGGAAATGGCGATCCATTCGTTATGGGTGTGCGGCACGCCCTTGGGTTCGGCTTCGGTGCCCGATGTCCAGCAGATGGTGAACACGTCGTTGGGGCTTACCGCCGCTTTTTTCAGATCCGCGGCAGGGGCGGTCGGGGCCAGCCAGTCGTCCGCCCGGACGGATCCTTCCAGTGAGGGCTCGCCGACCATGATGCGGTGTTCCAGGCGGGGGAACCGGACCTGCAGCGCCTGGATCATCTGCTCGTGGTCGAACCCGTGGAACCGGGGCAGGGAAACGATGGCCCGGGCGCCGGTGATCGCAACGGCGGTGGTCAGTTCGTGGGTGCGCGCCATCATCGACAGCGGACTGGAGATGGCGCCGATGCGCGCCGCGGCAAAATAGGTCAGCACGATCTCGGCGATGTTGGGCAGCTGGACCAGAATCACATCCTCCCGGCCCAGCCCCAGGCGCTGAAAACCGGCGGCCAGCCGGTCGATGGCCGCCAGCATCCGGGCCCAGGTAAAGCGTCCCGGGAGGCCGCCGGCCAGGGCCTGGCGATTGTCCGGATCCACCAGGGCCTCCGCGTCTGGATGGGCCGCGGCATGGGCCTCGATCAGATCCAGCAGGGATTCGCGTCCCCAGTAGCCTTTTTGGGTAAAGGCCGCGATCGTCTCCGGAGAAGCTAGTATCATCGGTGCCTACCGCCTTTCTCAGGTCTGTGGGTTGTCCTCGGGAAGGGTCCGGCGCAGGGCGGCGCAGGCTTCCCCGTAAGTCCGGGCCATCTCTTGAACGATCTCGCCGGCCGGCAGGAGGCGCGCCACCTGGGCCACGCTCTGTCCGGCGCTCCAGATGTCGCGCCACCGGCGCGACCCGATCTCGGGCGATTGCGCCACGCGCTCGATGCTCTGGCGAATCCAGTTGGCCCCGTTGCCGGTGATGCGATCCGAAAAGACGATATCCTCCGGGCCCGCGGCGATCACCGCCGCCTTGTAGGCGGCGCTGGCCCGGGCTTCGGGGGTGGCGATCAGGCGGGTGCCGACGACCACGCCACAAGCACCCAGGGCCAGCGCCGCCGCCATCTGGGCGCCGGTGCTGATGCCGCCGGCGGCGATGACCGGCAGGCCGGTCTCGGCCAACAGATAAGGTACCAGCACCGGTATCGGCACCGTCCCCCCGTGGCCCCCGGCGCCGGCTCCCACCGCCACCAGACCGTCGGCGCCGGCGTCGCGCGATTTGAGCCCCTGGGACAGGGACACCACATCGGGGAACACCCGGCCGCCGCTGGCATGCACGTCATCCATGATTTTTCTCGGGTCGCCCAGGGAGGTGATGAAAAAACCGACCCCGGCGTCCAGGCAGGCGGCCAGTTGGGCCCGCCATTCGAACCGGCCGGACAGATGGATGTTGACGCCCACCGGCTCGTGGGTGGCGCGGCGGATGACGGCCAACGCCTGCTTGAGTGCCTCGACATCCCGGTAATTGGGCAAGGGGATGGTTCCCAGTCCCCCGGCTTCGGAGACGGCGATGGCCAGCTCCTCGTAGGAAACCAGGAACATGGGCGCTCCGATGATCGGATAACGCAGGCCGTAGACCTCCGTCAGCCAGGTTCGGATGCTCGGCGCCAGGACGTTGGGCATGCCGGTCAGGCTCCGTCCCGGCGGTCTGGGCCGGGGCTTTCGGTCCCCACCGCCAGAAGGGGCGACGGCCGGGCCGGCAGCAGCCAGGCCGCCAAGGCCGGCAGCAGCAGGACGGCCCCCAGCATGTTCACCAGAAAGAGGAAGGTCAGCAGGATGCCCATGTCGGCCTGAAACTGGAGCGGCGAGAAAATCCAGGTGGCCACGCCGATGGCCAGCGTCAGACCCGTGATGACCACGCCGTTGCCCGTGATCTTGAGGGTTTCCCGGTAGGCCTCCTCCAGGGTTTTGCCTTTTACCAGGATGCTTTCCAGGCGGCTGAAGATGTAGATCCCGTAATCCACGCCGACCCCGACGCCCAGGGCCACCACCGGCAGGGTGTTGACCTTCAGGCCGATTTCCAGGAGGCTCATCAGGGCGTACCCCAGCAGGGACACCAGCCCCAGGGGCAGAATGATACACAGGGTGGCGCGAAGGGAGCGGTAGGTGATCAGGCAGAGCAGGATGACCGCCCCGAACACATAGAAGAGGATCGGAAACTGGGACGCCACCACTTCCTCGTTGGTGGCCGCCATGACGCCCACGTTGCCCCCGGCCAGTTTGAAGGCGACCCCGCCGTCGGCCGCCTGTTGGCGGTAGGCCTTCACCGCGGCGACGATTTCGGTGATGGTGTCGGCCTTGTGGTCCCGGGTAAACAGATGAACCGGCATGACGCTGCAGTCCCGATTGAGCAGACCGGTGGTGGTGGGGACGTATTGCACCGCCTCGCGCAGGATGTCCGAGCTGCGCGAGAGCACGCGCCACTCCAGGCTTCCCTGGTTCCAGCCGGAGGTGATGACCTTGGCCACCGCCGGCAGGTGGATGACCGACTGGACCCCTTCCAGATTGACCAGGTGCCAGCCGAAATCGTCGATGGCGGCCATGGCGGCGTAATCGATGCAGGCGTCCGGTCCGGCCTCCGCAAAGACGGTGATCACATCGGTGCCGATGGAGAACTTTTCGGTGATGATCCGGGTATCGACGTTGTAGCGCGAGTCGAAGCGCAGCTCCGGCACCCCCTGGTGCAGGTCGCCGATCCGAATGTCCGTGCCTTTCAAGAGGCCGAAGCCCAACAGGCCCAGCGCGACGAAGATGATGACCGCGGCGTTGCGGCGCCGGGCGATGGTCGCCAGCGCCCGCCAGACCCCTTCCAGTCGCGCCGCACGGTTCTGCAATCGGTTGCGCGAGGCCTCGCTGATGCCCACATAGGAGAGCGCCACGGGCAGCAGGACCAGGTTGGTCAGAATGATCACCAGAACCCCCAGACTGGCGATGGTGGCCATTTCCTGGATGATGCGGATATCGATGAGCCGAATGGTGACAAACCCGATGGTGTCGCTGGCCAGGGCGATCACGCCCGGCAGCAGCAGGCGCCGGAAGGAGGAGCGGGCCGCGTCCAGGGGCGTGGCCCCGGCGAAGACTTCGGCCCGGTTGGCGCCCACCATCTGGACGCCGTGGCTCACGGCAATGGCGAAAACCAGAAAGGGAACCAGGATCCCCATAGGGTCGATGCCGTAACCGAGAATCGGCAGCAACCCCAGCTGCCAGACCACCGCCGTCAGCGAACAGGCCAGGGCCAACAGGGTTCGGCGCAGGGACATGGTAAAGAGAAAGACCATGACGGCCGTCACCGCCAGGGTAATGCCGAAAAAGAGGACCACCCGGGCGGCGCCTTCGGCCATGTCGCCGACAATCTTGGCGAAACCGATGATGTGGACGTCGATGCGGTCGCTGCGGTACTTTGCCCGGATCGCCTCCAGCGCCTTGGCCGTTTTCACCACGTCGAGCTTCTCGCCGGTGGCCGGGTCGACTTCCAGCAGCTCGGCGCTGATGATGGCCCCGCTGAAGTCATTGGCCACCAGGCGTCCCACGTATTCGGACTTCAGTACGTTCTTGCGCACCGCTTCCAGGCTTTCCGGCGTGGGGGTAAAATCCGCCGGCACCACGTTGCCACCCACAAAACCGTCCTCCACCACCTCGGCATAGGTGACATTGGGGGTAAAGAGGGAAAAGACCCGGCTGCGGTCAACCCCCTGGACGAAGAAGACCTCGTCGGTGGCCTCCTCAAGGACCGTAAAGAACTCCGGCGTGAAGATGTCGTTCTGCCGGGCCATCAGGGCCACCAGGATTCGGTTGGCCCCCCCGAAGTCCTTTCGGTACTGGGTAAAGACCTTCATGTAGTCGTGTTTCATGGGCAGCATCTTGTCGAAACCGGCATCGATGCGCAGCCTTGTGGCACTTAAGCCCATGAGGACGGTCATCAGAATGAACGCGGCGATAACCAGCGGCCGGCTTCTGAAAACCCAACGCTCGCAAAAAGAGACAGCCGAATAGATCATCCATGAACCTCTTCAGAAAACCGCATGCGGGTTGGTTGCGTCTGGCACGAGAGGCGGTGTTGGCCACGGCGCTTGTCCGGGCGATGGGCCGCGGCGGAGGTCACGGGCCCAGATTCAGGCGCGTGGCGCCCCCTTCGCCGAAGCAGACGATGCCGTCGGGCGAGATCTGGACCACGGCCCAGACCCCACGGCGCCCCGGTCCCGGGATGGGCTCGAAATCAGGATCTTGCCCCCGGCCGACCAGCAGGGTACCGGCCAGGCCGGCCAGGAGGATGCGACCGTCGGACAGCACCAGGCCGTGGGCCAAGGTGGCAAGGGTCCCGGTGGAAACCGGAGACCAGCTCTGGCCGGCATCCGCCGAAGCGAAGACATGGCCGCGCAGACCCAGGACCATCAGGGCGTCGTCCTGGAGGGGCAGCACGCCAAAAAACGATCCGTTGTAAGGGGATGGCAGGGTCTGCCAGGTTTCCCCGTCGTCGTCCGAACGATAGATCTGCCCGGCTTCGGCGGCGATGTACAGCCGCCCGCTCGGTGAACGCGCCAGGTGGTGCAGATGCCAGTCGTTTTCGGAAACGCGCTGGGCCTGCCAACTGGTCCCCCCGTCCCGCGTCCGCAGGCAGCGGCCGTAGGCGCCGATGGCAAATCCGTTCTCGGCGTCCTTGAACCAGACATCCAGCAGGGCATCGCCCTCATCGTCCTGGTGGACCTTCTGCCAGCTTTGTCCCCCGTCAGTGGTGCGCAAAATCACCTCTCGATGCCCCACCGCCCATCCGAACCGGTTCCCGTGAAAGGCGAGGCCGGTCAAGGTGGCCCGGGTCGGCACCGGCACCTGACGCCAGGTCAGGGCGTTGTCCGGGGAAAAGAGCACATGGCCCCGCTCCCCCACGGCCCAGATCCCACCGTCGATCACCACGGCATCCAGCAAGAGGGATTTAGGAGCCAGTGGCGCCAGAATCGACGATTCCGTTTCGGCCTGGCCAGCCGACAGCGGTCCTGGGACCAGGCAAAGCACCGCAAACAGGATCCCCCAGCAGAGGAGCCCCGGTCGTCGCCGCAGAGGCCTGCCGACCCGAGGGGTCGGGTCGGCAGCCGAATACGTCTTGATCTTCATTCACGCTCTCCGGAATTCTTTTGGATGGCGGGCAGCAAAAAGGCTAGCGAAGGCCTTGCCGGCGCAGATTGCCGACGCTGAATTCGTCGGGGCCGAAGGTCGGATCCATGATCCATTCCGCCTCTTCGTTGTTCATGCCATAGGCCAGATACCGTCCAGCCTGCAGATCGAGGATGCACTCCACATTGGTGGAAAAAGCCGGGATCTCCCACCAGTTGAACCCCCAGCCCTCCGAAACGCGCCACAGCTGGTCGCGGTTGTCGTAAAATTCGCCGGCCACCATGTGCCAGGAATCCTCGTCGATGTAATGGACCCGCTTCTTGTAGATGTGGCGCGTCCCCTCTTTCAGGGTGGCCTCCACGATCCACACCCGATGCAGTTCGTAGCGCAGCAGATCCGGATTCATGTGCAGCGGCTTGAGGATGTCCGTGTACTTGAGGGTGTTGCTGTGAAGCTTGTAGGCGTTGTAGGGGACGTAGATCTCCTTTTTGCCGATCAGCTTCCACGCGTAGCGCTCCGGGCTGCCGCTCCACATGTCGAACTGGTCGTTGGTGGACAGGCCGTCGCCGCCGGACTTGGGATTGTCGAAGGCGATATGCGGGGCGCGCTGCACACGGCGCTGGCCCGGATTGTAGACCCAGGCCTTGCGGTGCTCCTTGTTCTGGTTGAGGGTGTCAAAAAGCAGGATCACCCGCCCGGCGATGCGCGGCGGGGCCAGGATGAACTGATTGCCCACCAGAAACAGGTTGCCCAGCTTTTCTTCGGTCATTCCCTCCTGGTAATAGGGAATGTGGAAGTTTTCAAAGTAACGCCCCAGGGTGTATTCCCCGCTGCGGGAGACGGCGGCCTGGGCATAGTAGCGCGTGAAATCCGGCCGATACCGCAGCGCGCAGTTCCAGGTCACCTCCAGGCCGTTCTTGGGAATCGGAAAAGGCACCCCGCCGACGCCGCCTTCCACGCCGTTGCCGTCCGGGGTCAGCCGGGCCACCGCCGCCAGCTTGCGCGTGGCGTCATAGATGCGCTGGGGCGCGCTGGCGGTGCGGCGGGACTGATAGACGTTCATCTGAAACGTGTCATAGGCCTGCAGCATGGCCTTGTGGCCTTCGGTGAGCCTGTCCGCGTACTGTGCCATGTTCTCGCGGGTGATGGTGAACAGCACCGGGTCATCGGCGAACGGATCGGGATGATGGTCGCCCGTGATGCCCGGGGGCGGTCCGGTCATGCCGCCCTGCCAGGCCGGAATGGTGCCCTCGGCGTTGCCCGCACGCTCGGCCCCCATGGGGGTCAGATCCTTGCCCAGACGGTCGAGTTCCTCGGCCGTCAATTCCGCCCGGGCCACCGACGCGGCCAGCCCGAGTACGATGATCAAGACAAAACCGATCCAGTGCGTTTTTCGCATGTTCCTCTCCTTGCGCGACAAGTGGCGATCTCAATGGTCCTGTTCGTGCCCCCCGTCCCCACGGGAAACTTTCAGGGAGCGTGCCGAAGGCGCCGATTTCCCCGGGGTCAGAAGGAATACTTGATGTTCAGCCCGATAAAGTCCCGGTCGTGGATCAGGTTGTGTTCCTCGTTGCCCGAAAAGCGGGTGTAGCTCAGATCCGCCGTCCACTCGCCCCATTCGGCGCCCAGCCCCAGGGTCAGGGCCTGGCGGTCTTCGAGAAACGGGCCGCCGAAGGGGCTGTTGCCCTCGACATCGTGGGCCCAGGCGATCCGCGGCGAAAGGTTGACCGTGCCGATGGCATTGTAGTAGTCCAGCTTGGCCAGCAGCCGGTAGCCCCACGAATCGGCGTCGGCAAAGTACCGGGAATCGGCCATCGGGACGGCGGAGGCGGCCGCCGCGAAGCGGTTGCCGGGTGTGAAGGTGCCGGCGCCTTCCAGGCGCAGTTCGTCTTTGCCGGGCATTCCGCTCACATGCACCCAGCCGACTTCTCCCAGAATGACGCCGCTGTCGTGGCCGAGAACTCCCGGATTGAGAATCCGGCTCACCGTGGTCTGCACCTGGGTCATGTCCCGTTCGATGTAGCCGGGAAGCTGCTGGTTGGCCACCGTCGGCGGCAGCTGGCTCAAGCTCGCCAGGGCGGCAAATTGCGGGGATACCACCCCCAGCGGGGCAAACATGGCGAGCAGCATTTCAGCGTCGTCGATCTGAATGGGGGCATCGGGCCGATAGGAAATCTCTCCCTGCCAGCCAAAGCCGAACAGCTCGGTGGAAAAACTCAGGCCGTAAAGGTCGATATCTTCCACGTATTCGGTGTAGTAGCCGCCGGTTTTGAAATAGGCGTTCATGGCTGCCGCCGCCGCCAGCTGCGGCATTCCGGCGTTGACCATCGCCGCGGCCGCAGCGCCCGCGGCAGCGACACCGGCCGAGGTTCCGTTTCTCACGCTGAGAACCGGCAGCCGACTGTGGTAGCGCAGGTAGAACAGGCCGAATTCGGAATCGTGCAGGGACGGCACCAGGGTCCGCAGCGCCATGCCGAACTGCCCCTGATTGTCGGCCTCCTTGGTGGGATCCCGGGGGGCGGCCAGAAAGGTGTTGGCCACCGAGGCATTCCCGCCATCGGCCACCTTGCCGTAGCCGAGCAACAGCTTGTATCCCCCGTCCCCCACAAAGTCGCCGGCCGAAAAAAAGGTGCCCGGCTCGTCGACTTTGGTTTCTTCCCAGTCATAGAGATACAAGGTTTCCAGACTGATATGGCGCGTCACACCCATCGAGGCCCACACCATCCCTTCGGGAACCAGGGCTTCTTTCAATTCGGCCCCGGGGATGCGGATCTTGGAAACGTCGATGGGGTTGATGGAATTGATGGAGCCCGGGATGAAGGTGCTTTCCCCCCAGCTGACCACCTGCTCGCCGACGCGCACCTGGACCGGGATCGAGCCCAGATTGAAGTTGCCCCAGATGTAGGCGTCCAGCAGATCGGCGTTCATGCCCACGGCGTCTTCCGCCTCCTTGCTCAAGGCGGTGCGCGCCCGGTCTTTCTCCATGTTTTCGTAGTCGTAAAAGGCCGTGCCCCGGAAAAAGGCCCCGTAGTGGGCACTCTTGATATCCAGCTCGGAGGTCAGCTTGACCGCGTTGCTCACCACGCCGCGATCGTAGTTGAGGTTGCCGTCGTCATAGTTGACCGAATAGGCCTTGCCCCCGTTGGCGATGCCGATGATGCCGGCGTCCCGCTTCTGCTGCCGGTAGAGCATCCCCCACGACAGGGTGGAATCCAGATTCACATCGAGCTCGGGACTGCTGTAGATCCTGAATCCGTGCGAATCCGTCGGCACCGCCAGCAGGATGCCCGCCAGGAGCATCAGGCCCAGGGCGATGCCGCTTCGGCCAAATTCCGTTTTGCCCGGGTTCTTCGTCATTTTCTGTGCGCCCCCCTCCATAATTCCTCCTGTTTTCCGAACATCGAGACACTGCCACAATGAACGCTCCGTCCCGGCCAGGCCGCTGGCGTTCACCTCCTCCCTCTTCTGGTTGTTGGTGAGGTTCCGAAATGGCGTCGATTCAAGCGGTGAGGTCCGATCTCGGGAGGCCATCACTGCAAAAACAATACCGCTCCCACAACTGTAGAGAATCAGGCTGTTATTTGAGTCTTACGCAAAATTTCAGCCCTTCTGCCACCCGGCCGGTGTGCAACATATTGCGCGCAGGAGCAACTATTTACGCGTCAACGGATGCGGCCGCGTGGATTGATTGAATCGCCTTCAGGTCGGGATTTCGACGCCGGTCGGATGAAAACCCTTCCAATCCGGCAGGTTGGCCCCAAATCGCCGGGCAAACCGCCGTGGATCAGGGGAGCGAAACGGCTACCGTCGCCGGGCTTCTTGGAGAAGGCGGCGGGCGGCTTCGGGATCGGCGGCGAAGGCCTCCCGGGCCGCCGCGCCGACCTGGGCGCGAACCTGCGCCAGGGAGGGAAGGAGGGGATAGTCCGGCAGGTCCAGGGCCTCGAAGCGGATCGGCCGGAAGGCCAGACCGGCGTCCAGCCCGGAGGCCGCCCCCGGGCACCCGCCGCCGGTGATCCGCTCCCGCTCTATCTGACAGGGGTTGAACTGCTTGACATACTGAAGGGTTTCGGAGGGTCCCATCTGGGTGTCGACGGCACGGATCTCGAGGTTGACCAGGCGCGCCATCTCCCGGACAAGATGGTAGTAGACCGCCGCGGGGGCCGGCTCCGCGGTCTCGGGCGGCCCCTGCTGGTAGCGCCGCACCTGCCGCGCCAGACGCCCGTAGGCCTCCTGGACGGTCCGGACATAACGCCGCCGGCGCCCCAGGACTTTCGGCACCACCAGGGGGCTGCGCCAGACGGCCTGCCGGGCGGCCCGGGCAAAAGGGTCGGCCGCCACGCCCAGGCGGCAAAACAGGGAACGAGCCAGTTCCTCGGCGGGGAAAAGATGCCACAGGGCCGCCGCATCCCCGGCCACCTCGTCGGCCCGGCGCCGCAGGCGCGCCACACTGGCCTCGAAGGCGGCAATCATCGCTTCCAGGCGGCAGCGGGCGTCGAAAAAGGCGCCGGCCACATCGGCGATGAATTCTCCGGTCAGCGCGTTGCTCGGGTCATTGGCACGCATCGCACGGGTCACGGATCACGAGGGGCGCCGGGAGCCAGGGTCCTTTTTGCCCTCAAGCGCGCCGCGCAGTCGATCGCGGTCGGCCGCGGCCCGGCGCAGGGTTTCGGCGATGGCCGCGCGCCGCGCCGGGTCCGCCTGGGCCAGGGCCCGCTCCAGCCGCTCCACCTCGCGGGTGAGTCGATAGAGCGCTTGGGCCAGCAGACGAATGGACATCAAAACCACCATCTCTTGGCATTGCGGCGCGCCGGGGTTCAACCGCCCAGGCCCAGCCGCCGCGAACCGCAGTAAACGCACAACCCATCGGCGCCGTGGGGCGTGGCCAGCGTCATATTCAGGCGCCGGGCCAGGTCCACCGCCAGGGCCGTGGGCCGTGAAACGGCCGCCACCACCGCGGCCCGGGCCCGGGCCGCCTTGCTGACCATCTCGAAACTGATCCGCGAAGAGAGCACCAGGACCCGGATCCGGTCGAGACCGCCATGGAGCAGCAGCTTGCCCACCGCCTTGTCCAGGGCGTTGTGGCGGCCCACGTCCTCGGCCGCCGCCAGCAGTGAAAGGCCCTCATCGTACAGGGCGGCCGCGTGGGCCGCGCGGGTGGCGGCCCGCAGCGGCTGCAGGGTGTCCAGGGTCTCGATCAGACGGCGCACCGCCCGGGGATCCATCACGGGGCCATCGGCCATGGGGCCGATCCCGATCAGATCCAGATCCGGCTGCGGCCGGCCGCCGGGGGCGGCCAGACGCCGCTCAAAGGCGTCGCGGCAGTCCGGGGCCAGCAGGATCCGCACCGCATTCCCGGCCGGATCGCATTCCACGCCGGCCAGATCCTGCGGGCCGGCGATGATCCCGTCGCTGAGACAGAAGCCGGCCGCCAGCGGCCCCTGTTCGCCCGGGGTGCACAGCAGCACCGTGTAGGGATGCGCCTCAACCCTGACCAGAACCGGGGCCTCGCCGATCAGCTCCCGCGTGCGTTCGGCGGCCCCGGGTCCAGCGCCGCACCGGACTGGCGCCAAACAGGTAGATTTCATTTTTCCTTCCGGGAAGTTATTCGAAATTTCCGGATGAACCGGCGCCGCTCCCGAAGCCCGCCCCGGCGCCGCGCTGTCTTTTTTGCTTGACAAAACAGGCCAATCAATTAAATGTAGCCATTTTCGAAATGCATGGGGCGTTGCAAGACGCCAGCCGTTTTTCAAGGAGGACAAAATCGATGTACGCTATCGTGGAAACGGGCGGGAAGCAATACAAAACCCAGCCGGGCGAGATTCTGCGGGTCGAAAAGCTGGCCGGCGGCGTCGGCGACGGGGTGGTTTTCGACCGGGTGCTGATGGTCGGCACGGACGAGGATGTCAAGGTCGGCACGCCGACCCTGGACGGCGCGGTGGTCAAGGGCTGCATCGTGGACCAGGGCAAGGGCCGCAAGATCATCATCTTCAAGTACAAGCGGCGCAAGGGGTATCGCCTGAAGAAAGGCCACCGGCAACCGTTCACGGCGGTTCGCATCGACGCCATCGAGGCCTGAGCCGCCAGCGCGCCAGCCTTGAAGACAGCTGACCCGGTCGTCTCGGCGACCGGGATGAGGAGACCTATCCATGGCACACAAAAAAGCGGGCGGCAGTTCCAAGAACGGCCGCGACAGCCAGGGCCAGCGGCGCGGGATCAAGCGCTTTAGCGGCCAGCAGGTGACGGCCGGCAGCATTCTGGTGCGCCAGTTGGGCACCCGGATCCATCCGGGGCACAATGTCGGCCTGGGCAAGGACTACACCATTTTCGCCACCGTCGACGGGGTTGTGGCCTACGAGCGGATGGGACGGACGCGCAAAAGGGTCAGTGTCTATCCCGCGTGAAATTCAGTGAAATTCATCGATGAAGCGATTGTTACCGTCCAGTCCGGTGACGGCGGCCGGGGGTGCGTCAGTTTCTGGCGCGAAAAGTACGTGCCCCGCGGCGGCCCGGACGGCGGTGACGGCGGCCGCGGCGGTGAGGTGATCCTCGCCGCCCGGGCCGGACGTCGCACCCTCTACCCCTTCCGCTTCCGCAAGCATTTCAAAGCCGCCAACGGCGCCCCCGGGCAAGGCAGCCAGCGCACGGGCAAATCCGGCGCCGACCTGGTCATCGAGGTCCCGCCGGGAACCCTGGTCTACGATGCCGCATCCGGCGAGTTGATCAAGGATCTGGTCGCCGACGGGGACGTCCTGCACGTGGCGCGCGGTGGGCGCGGGGGCAAGGGCAACGCCCATTTCAAGACCAGCACCCACCAGACCCCCCGCTTCGCCCAGCCCGGAGAGCCCGGAGAGGCCCGCGAGCTGCGCCTGGAACTGAAGCTGCTGGCCGATGTGGGCCTTGTCGGCCTGCCCAACGCCGGCAAATCGAGCCTGCTGGCGCGGGTTTCGGCCGCCACCCCCAAGATCGCCGACTACCCCTTCACCACCCTGACCCCCAACCTCGGGGTGGTCTCGCCGCCCTTCGGCGGCGAACCCTTCGTGATGGCCGATATCCCGGGCCTCATCGAAGGGGCGCACAAGGGGGTGGGCCTGGGTACCCGTTTTCTGCGCCATCTGGAGCGGACCCGGATCCTGGTTCATCTCATCGACGCGGACGCCGTCGATCCGGACGAGCCGCTGCGCGACTGGCGCACGATCAACGCCGAATTGCGCCTCTACGGCCGCCAGCTGGCCGACAAACCGCAAATTCTGGCCTTGAACAAGATCGACCTGACCGGGGCCGCATCCAAGGCCGCCGCCTTTGACCAAGCCTTTGACCAAGCCCCGGTCAGCCGCATCTCGGCCGCCACCGGCGCCGGGGTGCGCGAACTGCTGGGCCGCATCGTCGCGGCCCTGGAAGACGCCTGATCCGCCAACCCCGGCCCGGCGGCCTGGTTGACCATGGGATCCGACCTGCCCCCTGCCCGCCCTGAGATCCTCCCCGCGGTTTCCGCAAGACGCGTGGGAATCTTCGGCGGCACCTTCGATCCGATCCACCACGGGCACCTGGCGGTGGCCGACGCCGCCCGTCGCCGCTTCAGGCTGGACGATGTTTGCCTCGTGCCGGCGGCCCAACCGCCCCACAGGCGGTCCAGCCCGTCCGCCCCGCCGGAGGACCGCCTGGCCATGGCCCGGCTGGCGGCGGCCGGCCGTCCGGGTTTCCGCGTTTCGGCCATCGAACTGGAGCGCCGGGGCCCTTCGTACACCATCGATACCATCGTCCGGTTCAAGCGGGACCGGATCGGCGGCGAGGTGCTCTTCTTTCTGCTCGGCTACGATGCCTTCCTTGAGTTGCACACCTGGAAGGCCTATAATGCCATCCTGCAGGAAGCGGCGCTCATCGTGCTGGCCCGCGGCGGCGCCTGCCACCCCCGGACCGTGCCGGCCGTGGCAGCCATGGAAGCCTACATCCACCGGCACCTGGCCCCCGGGTACCGATGGGACGGCGGCCGCGGCGCCTTCGTCCATCCCGCGGCCCGGACGATCCATCTGCTGGACGGCCCCCGGCTGGACATCTCGGCCACCCGGATCCGCCGTCGCCTGGGCCGAGGGCTGGCGGTGGACGGTCTGGTGCCCGCCGCGGTGGCCGACTATATCCGACAAAGGGGACTTTATCGATGAACGTGGAAATCGATTCCCGCCTCGACCTTTTCGTCCAGGCCGCCCTGGCCAGGAAGGCCGAGCGCATCGTGCTGCTCGACGTACGTCAAAAGACCTCCATCGCCGATGTCTTTGTGATCTGCAGCGGCCGCAGCAGCCGCCAGGTCGAGGCCATCGCCGAACATATCGCCGCCTCGCTCAAAAGCCATGGACTGCGCCCCTTGAGCGCCGAGGGGGTCAAGGAGGGCCACTGGGCCCTGATCGACTACGGCCATATCCTGGTGCACGTCTTTCACGAGCCGGTGCGCCAATTCTACGACCTGGACGGATTGTGGATCGACGCCCCGCGCCTCAAGACCCCCAGCCTGGCCGAACGTCTCGCGCGGCCCGAGGAGATCCAGGAATATGTCGACTAGACCCCGACCCTGCATGTTGATCATCCTCGACGGATGGGGCATCAACCCCGAAGACGAGGGTAATGCCGTGGCCGCCGCCCGCACCCCGGTGCTGGACCGGCTGGCGGCCCGCTACCCCGCCACGCGGCTGCTGACCTGCGGGCCGGATGTGGGCCTTCCCGACGGCATCATGGGTAACAGCGAAGTGGGCCACCTGAACATCGGCGCCGGGCGCATCGTCTACCAGGACCTGCTGCGCATCGACCGGGCCATCGCCGACGGCAGTTTTTTCCACAACCCGGTCCTCGAAAGGATCATGGACCAGGTGCGGGCCGGCGCTGGCCGGCTGCACCTGGTGGGACTGGTCTCCGACGGGGGGGTGCACAGCCAGCTTGCCCATCTGCTGGCCCTGCTGGACATGGCCCGCCGCAGGGGGGTCGCCCACACCCTGGTGCAGGCCATCACCGACGGGCGCGATACGGCCCCGGACAGCGGCGCCGGATTCATCCAACAGGTTCAGGACCACATCCGGCACCATGGATACGGCCGCATCGCCTCGATCTGCGGCCGCTACTGGGCCATGGACCGGGACAGGCGCTGGGAACGCACCGAACGGGCCTGGAACCTCTACGTCCACGGCCAGGCCATCTCGGCCGCCGATCCGGTCGCCGCCATGCGCGCGGCCTACGCCCGCAACGAAACGGACGAATTCATCCAGCCCACCGTCATCCGGCAGGATCCGGGGGCCGCCGACGGCGCCGTGCGCGACGGCGACGGGGTCCTCTTTTTCAATTTTCGCGCCGACCGCGCCCGCCAACTCACCCGCGCCTTCAACGCGGACCCGTTCGAGGGCTTCGCGCGCCGGGTCCGCCCCGTCCTGGCAGGGTTCGTCACCCTGACCCTCTACGACGAGACCTTCGGCGTGCCGGTGGCCTTCGGTCCGATCCATCTGGAGGGGATCCTCGGCGAGGCCGTCAGCCGGGCCGGAATGCGCCAGCTGCGCATCGCCGAAACCGAAAAATACGCCCATGTGACCTATTTCTTCAACGGCGGCGAGGAACCCCCCTTCGCCGGCGAGGACCGCTGCCTGATCCCCTCGCCGCGGGAGGTGCCCACCTACGACCACAAGCCGGAGATGAGCGCCGAGGCGCTCACCGAAGAAACCCTGGAACGGATCGCCTCGGGCGTCTACGATCTGATCGTGCTCAATTTCGCCAACATGGACATGGTGGGCCACACCGGGGTGATGGCGGCGGCGGTGCGCGCCTGCGAGACGGTGGACCGCAGCGTGGGGCGCATCGTGGAAAAGCTACACCAGGTGGGCGGGGCCGCCCTGATCACGGCCGACCACGGCAATGCCGAGCAGATGCGCGACGACAAGGGCCAGCCCCATACGGCCCACACCCTCAATCCGGTGCGGCTGATCCTGGTCGACGAGGCCCGAAAATCGATCCGCCTGCGCCCCGTGGGGCGCCTGGCGGACATCGCCCCCACCCTGCTTGACCTGCTGGGCATCGACAAGCCGCCCCAGATGACCGGCCACTCCCTGATCGAGAAAGGATGACCGGCCATGGCCCAGGGATCACAGACCGACGGCGGCGCCACCTGCCGCGACTACATCACCGGCCGGTCCGTCCCCGATGTGGGCGCCGAGGCCAACCGCCAGGCCCTGGAACGGGTTCTGGTGGAGAAAAAGGGCTACCGCCGCGAGGAGATCGAGGTGAACGTGCCCCTGGCGGTGGTCATCGGAGACGACACCTACCAGGGCCGCATCGATCTGGTGGTGGGGATTCAGGGCCGCCGGCAGATGGCGATCAAGTGCGCCGCCGGCTCCCTGGACTCGCGCCAGCGCGAAATCCTGGCGGCGGCAAGGCTGGTCGACCCGGGCCGCACCCTGCCCCTGGCCGTGGCCAGCGATGGTGCCGACGCCCTGGTCTGGGACGCGGCCACCGGCCGGCAGGTCGGCACCGGACTGGGCGCCATCCCGGAGCGGGCCGCCCTGGCCGCCGGCCTCCAGGGCCGTGAAACCCCGGCCCTGGAAGAACGACGCCTGGCCCGCGAGCGGATCGTGTTTCGCTCCTACGACAGCATGAACGTCAATCTGCGGCGCTGAGGAAAGGCGCCTTGTCCTGGGGCCCGGTATCCAATCGGCCGCAGGACCTCCGAGTCGAAATCGGCGCGATCGTCCGTTCCGCCTCGGATCCCCGCGCAGCGGAGTGCCAGGGCATGGAATCGATATACCTGCATGCCATCGCCGGTCAGTCGTTCTGGCGCCTGCTCCTGGCGGGGGCTTTCCTGTTGTTCATCCTGGTGACCGGCGCGGGCCTGATGGTCCAGGCCGCGGTGGGGATATCCCGCCGCTGGGGGCTGCCCCGGGTGGTTATCGGCGCGACCGTCGTCGGCCTTGGCGCGGCTTTTCCCGAATGCGCCGTGGCGGTGGCCGCCGCGGTCCAAGGGGCCCCGGATCTCGCCCTGGGCAGCGTGGTGGGCGCGATCATCTGCCACACCGGCCTGATCCTGGGTGTGGGCAACCTCATGGCGCCCTTGCCGCTGGACCCGCAGGTGGTCGGCCGGCGCGGTTGGGTTCAGCTCGCCGCGGGAGCCCTCCTGGTGGGGGCCTGCCTGCCCCTGTCCACCCCGGCGGCCGCGTTTCACACCGGCGGCCATATGACTCGCCTGACCGGCCTGATCTTCCTGGGGCTGCTGGGCGTCTACATCGGATCTTCCCTTCCGCGCACCGCCCCGGAGCCGCCGCCCAGGGTCCGGGGCGGTGCATGGATCGAACGCGGATTCGCCCTGAGCCTGGGGCACCTGGCCGCCGGAGCGGCGATGGTGACGGCGGCCGCCGTGCTGCTCCCGCCGGTGGTCGGCGAAACGGCGCGGCACCTGTCCATCAGCCAGGGGATCATCGGTGCTACCCTGGTGGCCTTCGGCACGAGCCTGCCCAAGCTGGTGGCGGTCTTGGCGGCCCTGCGCAGGGGGTTCGGCGCCCTGGCGGTGGGGTATGTCATCGGGATCGACATCCTCACCGTCCTTTTCGCGGCGGGCGCCGCAGCCGCCCTCTCCCCGCAGGGCCTGGCGGTACCGGCCTATTTCTTCCGGTTTCTGTTTCCCGCCATGATGATCATCCTGCTGATTTTTCGCGTGGGGGTGCGCTGCTCCCGAAACCATCTGCAGCGCGCTTTCGGAATCGCCGTCCTGGCGGCCTATACGGCCATGGTCGTGCTGAGCTATCCGTTGGCCTGGCGGCCCTGAAGCTCGGCGAGGTAAGCGTCGACGGCCCCCAGGACCTCGTCCTGGCAGGCCATCTGTTTGATCGCCTCGCGAAAGGCGCCGTTGCGGGGTAGCCCCTTGACAAACCAGCCCAGGCGGCTGCGCAGCATGCGGCAGCCCACCGTTTCACCGCAGTAGGCGACCGTATCCACCACGTACCGGCGCATGGCCTGGCGGCGCTGGTCCAGGGACACTTCCGCGAAGGCCCCCGTGGCCAGAAACGCGTTGATCTGCCCGAAGAGCCAGGGGTTGCCGATGGCGGCCCGGCCGATCATCACCGCGTCGCAGCCGGTTTCGGTCATCATCCGCAGCGCATCTCCGGGGGTGGTCAGGTCCCCGTTGCCGATGACCGCGATGGCGCACCCGGCCTTGATGCGGCCGATCAGGGACCAGTCGGCACGGCCCGAAAATCCCTGGGCGGCGGTGCGCGGATGCACCGCCAGGGCGTCGACCCCGCCCTGGGCGGCGATGCGCGCCAGTTCCAGGGCCTGCTCGCCCGAAGCGTCCCAGCCGCTGCGCATCTTGATGGTCAGCGGGATGGTCACCGCCCGGCGCACCGCCGCGATGACGGCCGCGGCCCGGTCCGGAGCGCGCATGAGGGCCACGCCGGCCCCGGTCTTGACGATCTTGCGCACGCTGCAGCCGAAATTGATGTCCAGGATGTCGGCCCCGGCATCGGCCACCATTCGGGCCGCCTCGGCCATGACGGCCGGATCGGCGCCGAAGATCTGCACCGACAGCGGGCCTTCGGCCGGATGGCGCGCCAGCATGGCATGGGTCCTGCGCGAGCGGTGGACCAGGCCGTTGGCGCTGACCATCTCGGCGCACACCAGACCGGCGCCGCCCGCCTTGGCCATGCGGCGAAAGGGCAGATTGGTGATGCCGGCCAGGGGGGCCAGCACCGTGGCGTTGGCGATCTCAAGGGCCCCGATGCGCCAGGCCGCAGATGTGTTCGAAAGTCGCGGATTCACCCTGTCCGATGCCTGCACGATGATGCCTGAGGGTTGTCTGGGTCCGTGGGGCCCCATACCAGAAAGCCCTTGACGCCGTCACCTCTTTTCTGGTTTGCAGCGGGTGCCGCAGCGACGGTGATTGACACCGGTGCGCCCCTTTATCTATATTTTTTCAATTTCGCCGCGGCCGTCGCCGGGCCATGCGGTCCGGCGCGTTGCCGGAAGCCGATTTCAACGGGCATTCATCCACAGAAGGAGAACATCGATGCGCAGGCTATTGTGGGTCGGATTGTGTCTGGGATTCGTGGCGCTGATCGGAATTTCATCCGCCGGGGCCAAGGATATCCAGGTGGGGTTCATCTACGTGTCGCCGGTGGGCGATGCCGGCTGGTCCTACGCCCATGAACAGGGCCGCCAGGCCCTGGCGGCCCTGCCCGGGGTCAAGACCGCCTTTGTCGAAGACGTCGCCGAAGGCCCGGATTCGGAACGGGTCATGCTCAACATGGCGCGCAAGGGCTACGATCTGATCTTCGCCACCAGCTATGGCTACATGGACTCGATGCTCAAGGTGGCCGGCCAGTTTCCCAAGACCGTGTTCATGCACTGCTCGGGCTACAAGCTGGCACCCAACATGGGCAACTACTTCGGCCGCATCTATCAGGCGCGCTACCTGACCGGCATGGTGGCCGGATCCATGACCCAAAGCCGGCAGATCGGCTACGTGGCCGCCTTTCCCATTCCCGAGGTGATCCGCGGCATCAACGCCTTTACCCTCGGGGTGCGGGCCGTCAACCCCGAGGCCCAGGTACGGGTGGTCTGGACCAAGACCTGGTATGATCCGGCCACCGAAAAAGAGGCCGCCAAGAGTCTGCTGGATGTCAACTGCGACGTCATCACCCAGCACCAGGACAGCCCCGGACCCCAGGAGGCGGCCCAGGAGCGCGGCGCCTATTCGGTGGGCTACAACACCGACATGACGGCCTTCGCCCCCAAATCCCACCTCACCGCGGCCATCTGGAACTGGACGCCCTTTTACACCGAAGTGGTGCAAAGCGTGCGCAACGGCACCTGGAAAAGCGCATCGACATGGCCGGGAATGGAAAAGGGCCTCGTGGACCTGGCCCCCTTCGGCCCCATGGTCCCCGAGGCGGTCAGGGCCCGCGTGGAGGCTGAAAAGGCGCGCATCATCGGCGGCGAGGACCGGATTTTCAGCGGCCCCATCAAGGATCAGCAGGGCAATCTGAAGATCGCCGCCGGCGAACTGGCCCCGGACGAGGTCCTGCTGGGCATGACCTGGTTCGTCGAAGGGGTCGTCGGCACCACGGAATGATCCCCGCGGCGGCGGCCCCGGCGCGGGCGGCCGCCGCTGCAGATCCCGGCAACGCGTGGCGCGGCCTGACGGCGCAGGATCGACCTCCACTTGATCCCCATCAGCCTCCATAAACGACCGGCGCCGCTGACCTGGCCGTCCCTGCTGATTCTCGCGGGCGCCGTCGGCCTGTCGCTCATCGCCAGCGCCCTACTGCTCCACTGGCAGGGCAAACCGGCCCTGGCGGGTCTGGGGCTGCTGTTCCAGGGGGCCTTCGGTTCGCTGCACGCCCTGGAAGACTGCATCATCAAGGCCGCGCCCATCTTCCTGTGCAGCCTGGGCGTGGCGGTGGCCTTCCGCCTTCAGGTCTGGAACATCGGCGCCGAAGGCCAGTACGCCATGGGAGCCATCGGGGCGACCTGGGTGGTGTTGAGCTGCCCCCAGTGGCCCGCCCACCTGCTGGTGCCGGCCATGATCCTGGCCGCGGGAACGGCCGGCGGTCTCTGCGGACTGATTCCCGCGCTGCTCAAGGTCTACCTCAAGACCAACGAAATCATCGTTTCACTGATGCTCAACTACATCTGCATCCTCTTTCTGGACTACCTGGTCTACGGCCCCTGGAAGGACCCGGTAAGCTTCGGATTTCCCATGACCACGGTCTTTCCGCCGGCGGCCATCCTGGGCCCCATCGGCGGTACCCGACTGAACTGGGGGCTGGTCCTGTGCCTGGCTGCGGCCCTGGGATTCTGGGTTTTTTTCCGCTTCACGCGCCTGGGATACGAGTTGACGGTCAGCGGCGAGAGCCGGCCGGCGGCCCGCTACGCCCACCTCCCCTACCAGCGTCTGGTGGTCACGGTGATGGTCGCCAGCGGCGCCCTGGCCGGTTGGGCCGGCTTTTTGGAAGCCTCCACCACCATCAACCGGCTCCAGCCGAGCATCATGGTGGGCTATGGGTACACGGCCATCGTGGTGGCCTGGCTGGCCCGGCTCCACCCGGCCAGCATCGCCGCGGCCAGCTTCATGCTGGCCGGCCTGCGGGTGGGGGTCGAGAATCTGCAGTTGGAGATGCAGGTGCCGGCCGCCTTCGGCGGGATCCTGGAAGGGTTGATCCTGTTGACCGTCCTGGCCGGCGGCCTCTTTGGACACTATCGCATCCGCTGGCGGGGGCGGTCATGAACGCCGAGATGATCCTCCCTCTGCTGGCGGCCGCCGTTCAGACCGGAACGCCGATCCTCTACGCCACCCTGGGCGAAATCGTCACCGAAAGATCCGGGATCCTCAACCTGGGGGTCGAGGGCATCATGATGGTGGGGGCCCTGGCCGCCTACGTCTGCGCCCTGGCCACGGGCAGCGCCTGGCTCGGATTCGCCGCCGGAGCCGCCGGCGGGGCACTGCTGGCCGCCATCCACGGCCTGGTATGCATCGGCTTTCGCGGCAACCAGGTCGTCTCCGGCCTGGCCCTGACCATTCTCGGCACCGGGCTGGCCAACTTTCTGGGCGTCGCCTACATCGGGCAGAGCATTCCCGGGTTCCAGCGCGCCGCCCTGCCCCTGCTCGAGGGCATCCCGTTTCTGGGACCGGTCTTTTTCCGCCAGGACGCCCTGGTCTATCTTTCCTACCTGGCCCCCCTGGCGGTCTGGGCGGCCCTGGCGCGCACCACCTGGGGGCTGAACCTGCGGGCCGTTGGCGAGGCCCCGGAAGCGGTGGAAGCCGCGGGGCTTTCCGTTTCCCGACTGCGCTGGAGCGCCGTGCTGATCGGCGGCGCCTTCATGGGGGCCGGCGGCGCCTACCTGTCCCTGGCCTACACCCACCTGTGGACCACCGGGCTGGTGGCCGGCCGGGGATGGATCGCCGTGGCGCTGGTGATTTTCGCCGCCTGGCATCCCCACCGCGCCGTTGTCGGGGCCTATCTTTTCGGCGGGGTGATGGCCTTCCAGTTCCGCCTCCAGGCCCTGGGCACCCATCTGCCGTCCTCCCTGCTCTTGATGCTCCCCTATGCCTTGACCATCATCGTTCTGGTGGCCGCCGGCCTGCGGCTGCGCAGCCAGGCCGCGCCGGCCGCCCTGGGCGTCAACCATGAACCGCCGGACTGATCCCTCCGCAAACCCTGACCCGCAGATCGGCCGCCCCGGGCGGCACAAGGGAAACCCCATGCCGACTGACCCTCCATACCGCAAGACCTTCCCCATCTCATGGGAGCAGCTTCACCGCGACAGCAAGGCCCTGGCCTGGCGGCTGCTGGATGGCCGCTATTTTCAGGGCATCGTCGCCGTCACCCGCGGCGGCCTGGTACCGGCGGCCATCGTCTCCCGGGAACTCGACATCCGGCTGGTGGATACGGTCTGTCTTTCCAGCTATGAGTGGCAGGACCACAAGGGGGAAGTGGACGTCCTCAAGCGCATCGACGGCGACGGCCAGGGCTGGCTGATCATCGACGACCTGGTGGACACGGGCAGGACCGCCCGCGTGGTGCGCGAGATGCTTCCCGGAGCCCATTTCGCCACGGTCTACGCCAAGCCGGCCGGCCGGCCCCTGGTGGACACCTTCATCACCGAAGTGAGCCAGGACACGTGGATCCTCTTTCCCTGGGACAGCGAAGTGCAGTTCGTCCAGCCCCTGGTCGATCGGCGCCAGGTGCGCTGATGGCCAGCACCGGCGACGCCATCGTCCGCCTGGAAGGGATCGACAAGCGCTTCGGGGACGTTCAGGCCAATCAGGGCATCGATCTGGAGATCCGGGCAGGCCGCATCAAGGCCCTGCTGGGGGAAAACGGCGCCGGCAAGAGCACCTTGATGAGCATTCTGGCCGGACGGATCAAGCCGGACGCCGGCCGGATCCACATCGCCGGCGCGGCCCGGACCTACCTGACGCCCAGGGAGGCCATCGGTGCGGGCATCGGCATGGTCTACCAGCATTTCACGCTCATCGAAGCCCTGAATGTGGCTGAAAATGTCTGCCTGGGCCAGTCCGCCGGATTCTGGCACGACCCGCGGGGCGATCGGCGCCAGGTGGCACGCCTGGCCGAGACCGTGGGGCTGGAGATCGATCCGGCCGCCCCGGTGGCCCGTCTGTCCATGGGCGAACGCCAGCGGGTGGAGATCCTCAAGCTCCTGCAGCGCCAGAGCCGCGTGCTGATCTTCGACGAGCCGACCTCGGTGCTCACGCCTCCGGAGATCGAACAGCTCTTCAGAGCCCTGCGCCGCATGGCCGCCCAGGGCAAGGCCATCGTCTTTATCAGCCACAAACTCGGCGAGGTGCTCGAAATCGCCGACGAGATCGCCATCTTGCGCCGGGGCCGGATCATCGAAGAACGGCCCAAGGCGGCCTACGGGGCCCGCGCCGAACTGGCGCGGCGCATGGTGGGTCGGGACGTTCTGCTGGACATCGAACGGCCGGCCGTGGAATTGCGCCAGCCCGTCCTGCAGATCGACGCCCTGGGCGGCGGCGGGCTGCAAGAGGTCAGCCTGCGCCTCAGACAGGGGGAGATCCTTTCCATCGTGGGCGTGGCGGGAAACGGCCAGGCCCCGCTGGTGCAGACCGTCTGCGGCCTGCAGGCCCCCGGGGCGGGAAGCGTGGAGATTCTGGGCCGATCCTGGGACCGGTTTTTTGCCGGATCGCGCTCCGGACTGGTCTATATCCCCGAGGACCGCCTGGGACTGGCCACCTGCGCTCGCCTCAGCCTGCTGGACAACTTTCTGCTCACCACCCGCCGCCGGTTCTGCCGCGGCCCCTGGCTGCGGCGCGCCCCGGCGGCGGCGCGCCTCCAGGCGCTGATGGCCGATTTCGCCATTCGCCCGGCCGATCTCGGGCTCGCGGCCCGCCAGCTGTCGGGCGGCAATCTGCAGAAGCTGGTGCTGGCGCGGGAATTTTTCCGCCGCCCGCGTCTCATCGTGGCCGAGCAGCCGACCCAGGGACTGGATATCGGCGCCACCGAGGATGTCTGGCATCTGCTGCTCCAGGCCCGCGAAGAGGCCGGCATCCTGCTCGTCACCGGCGACCTGAATGAGGCCCTGGCCCTCAGCGACCGCCTGGCGGTGATGTATCGCGGCCGCATCGTGGACAATTTTTCGGTTTTCGACACGCGCAAAGTCGATCGCATCGGACAGATGATGGCCGGCATCGAATGACGTCCAGAGCTCACCCAACCAACCCCGAGGAGGAATCTTCATGGCTGAAACCGACATCGTCGCTCCCCCCCAATCCCCCGCCGTCCGCTGGCGTTGCACGGTCTGCGGCTACATCCACACCGGCCCCGAACCGCCGGAAAAATGCCCGGTCTGCGGCGCCGACCGCAGCAAGTTCGAAC
>CALJLV010000067.1 GCA_937982505.1 uncultured Desulfobacteraceae bacterium
CGGACAACGACCTGGGCGATCCTGACGAGCTTTTGAGTCGGTACAAGCGTCTGATGACCGAGGTGGCCGGCGTCCGGGACCAGCTCAAGACCGAGCTGATGAAATCGCTGGGGGGCCAATCCTGATGGAGCTGAAGACCTTTTTCGACAATTTCGAGACGATGGCCGAGGCCCCAAACGCTGTCCAGAAGCTGCGGGAGATGATCTTGCAGTTTGCGGTTCAGGGAAAGTTGGTGCCGCAAGATCCGAATGATGAGCCAGCGTCGGTTTTGTTGGAGAAGATTAAAACAGAGAAAAAGCGACTTTCTAAAGAATGGCAAACAAAGCGATTTAAGGACCCGCCAGCAATCTCCACGGATCTGTTTAGATGGCGTTTGCCTGAGAACTGGGAGTGGACACGGTTGGCCGCTATCGGTCTCGTCAACCCAAGAAACGATGTTGGTGATGACATTGAAGTGTCTTTTATCCCAATGAAGATGATCCCAGCAAAACTTGGTGAAAAGGTCCAATCTGAAGAACGAATTTGGAGCGATGTGAAACAAGGGTTTACCCACCTTTCAGAGGGTGATGTTGTATGTGCCAAGATAACTCCATGTTTTCAAAACGGTAAATCGGCTGTGCTGCGAAATCTGGTTAATGGAATCGGTGCAGGAACTACTGAGTTGCATGTTTTTAGATCAGTTTCTGACGAAATACTGGCGGACTATGTGCTGCTATTTTTAAAGTCTGTAAGTTTCTTGAATAATGGTGTGGATGTTATGACCGGGTCGGCTGGCCAGAAGCGGGTTCCAGCGGACTATTTTGCTATGAGACCCTTTCCGCTACCACCTACCAACGAACAAAAACGCATCGTCGCCAAAGTCGATGAACTCATGGCCCTCTGCGACTATCTGGAAGCCCGCAAGAAGAAAGCCCGCCAGACTTGCATCAAGCTAAACGATGCCTGCATCGACAAGATGCTGGCCGCCCGTGAGCCCACCCGGTTTAACAAGCATTGGAAGCGGGTTCACACCAACTTCGACCTGCTCTACAGCCGGCCGGAAAACGTCAACAAACTTCGGCAGGCCATCCTGCAATTGGCCGTCCAAGGCAAGCTGGTGCCGCAAGATTCGAACGACGAGCCGGCGTCGGTGTTACTGGAGAAGATCCAAAATGAAAAACGTCGGATGGTAAAAAATGGAAGTCTTGAAAAGCCTATGTTTTTGCAGAAAATCACGACCGATAAGAATTTTTATGATCAGCCTACCGGATGGGTTTTGAGCCATTTAGGCGCCATAGCTCTTTTGATCCAAATCGGTCCTTTTGGTAGTCTTCTTCATCGTTCTGACTACATTGCCGATGGCACGCCTCTGATCAACCCAATGCATATAAGAAATGGGAGGATTTCGCCGTCTTCCGACCTGTCGGTCGATGATGATACAAAAAATCGGCTGAAACGCTACATGGTCGAAAAGGGCGACGTGATAATGGCCAGACGAGGCGAAATGGGGCGTTGTGCTGTGGTCTCTGAGGATGAAGACGGTTTCTTGTGCGGGACCGGTTCTCTGTTTATCAGAACTACAAGCCATGTTTTCGAGCACTATTTGACTAAAGTGCTGACGTGTCGGGAGACAAAGGACTATTTGTCAGGATCTTCAGTGGGCTCCACCATGAACAACCTTAATCAGAGAGTATTGAATAACCTGCTTGTCCCATTGCCGCCCCTTAACGAACAACACCGCATCGTCGCAAAGGTTGATCAACTCATGGCCCTGTGCGACGATCTGGAAGCCAAGCTGCAAAAGTCCCAAAAACGGAATGACCGGTTGATGGAAGCCGCCGTGGCCGAAATGCTGGCGGCCTGAGACTGCCTATATGGCATCTGCCCATGAGACTTTGATCATACGTGGTAGAAACTGACACGGGTCTGGCGCCTTCTGGAAAACACTTCAAACCAACCGTATTTCAACCCTTTTCCCAAGGGTCCGGGCAGCGCGATTAAGGGTGGTGACGGTTATGGATTCGTTTTCGGGATCGAGTAGTCTTCTGACTGCCGAGCGGAAGGATTTGAACCGCGGAATTTAAAAGAGACGGGGCCCTGTTTTTGATCTCGACAGAATAAGCTAAATTTGATACACCCGCATAAGCTAAAAAAGAAACGGCGCATCAAGCTAATTTACGCACAACATCAAAAGCGAATATTGCGGGGAGATGGCCATGGCCACGCCACACGAAAAGTTGGCGGCTTCCCTTGAGATCCTGCGGTCCTTCCAAAAAAGCGGCGGCATAGTCGTGCGCTCGCGCGAGCTGACGCGAACCCATCGGGAGCGTCTGATTCGCAACGGTTTTTTGAAAGAGATCATCAAGGGGTGGCACCTGATTGCACGACCCGATGAGGTCGCAGGGGAAAGTACCGCCTGGTACGCATCGTTCTGGGATTTTTGCGCCGTTTATTTGTCCGAGCGCTTCGGGAAGGAATATTGCCTTTCGCCAGAGCAATCCCTCCTGCTTCATGTGGGCAACCGGACCGTGCCGGAACAACTGCTCGTGCGCTCGCCGAAGGCGCGCAACAAGGTCACGGCACTGCTGCACGGGACATCCCTGCTGGATGTGCGGGCGGCGCTGCCTGCCGAGGGCCATGTCGTGGAGAAAAGCGGCCTGCGGCTTTTCAGCGTCCCGGCGGGCCTGGTGAGCTGTGGGCCGTCCTTTTTTCAGCGGCACCCCATCGACGCTCGCGCCGCGTTGGCTATGCTCGGGGATGTCTCCGAGGTGTTGGCGCCGTTGCTGGAGGCGGGGCGCTCCACCGTTGCCGGCCGTCTTGCCGGCTCGCTTCGCGGCATCGGACGAAAGCGCGCCGCGGACGACATTGTCAAGACGATGCGGACCGCGGGCTACAACATCCGTGAAAGCGATCCATTTGAGCAATCCATCCCGTCGGTGCGGGCGTCGTCGTTCCGATCACCCTATGTGAGCCGAATTCGCTTGATGTGGCAGCAGATGCGGGAGGTGATCATCGACGCCTTTCCAGTGGCGCTGGATCGCCCCGTCGACATCGCGGACTACCTGAAAATGACCGATGACAGTTACGTCATGGATGCCTATCACTCGCTTTCCATCGAGGGATACCGGGTCAGCCCGGGGTTGATCGCGAGGGTTCGAAGCGGCCAGTGGGACCCGGATGAAGAGATGGGCGACCGCCAGATGCGCGATGCGTTGGCAGCACGCGGTTATTGGCAGGCGTACCAGTCTGTCCGGGGCAGTGTCCGCAAGGTCCTCGACGGTGCCAATCCCGGCACCGTGTGTGAAGAGGATCATCGCGACTGGTACCGGGAAATGTTCGCACCGGGAGTCGCCGCAGGCTTGATCAAACCGGCTGAGCTTGCCGGCTATCGAAACGTCCAGGTGTTCATTCGGCGCTCAAGGCATGTGCCGCCACGCTACGAATCGGTGCGGGATTGCATGCCGGCCTTCTTCGACCTGCTCGCGGAAGAAGGGGAACCCTCGGTGCGGGTTGTCCTGGGGCATTTCATGTTCGTCTACATTCACCCATACATGGACGGCAACGGCCGCATGGGTCGGTTTCTCATGAACGTCATGCTGGCCGCCGGCGGTTACCCCTGGACGGTCATCCCCATTGAAAAACGCGACGGCTATATGGATACCCTGGAGAGCGCCAGCGTCGGGCTGAACATTCTGCCTTTTGCCCGTTTTCTCGGTAGCCTGGTGTCTTCTCGTTGCCCCCTGACTGTTTGATCCCATTCTGAAATGGCGTGTGGATGCCAAAGTGTTGTCAGAGAGCGGGAAAATGACTTAATATAGGGAAGCCGAACTGAAACAGGGGCTTGACCGATGCAGCACCGCCACCTCAACCATGAGATGTTCACCTTGGCCGCGATCGACGACATCATCGCCCGCGGAAAGCGACCGGATTGGTTCGCCTTGCGTCGCGCCGCGCTGGCCGACCCGGGCTTGATGCAAAAGGTTCTACGTGTATGCCGTGCCAATTGCGACGATCCCTACGCGCAACGCTATCATTTCTGGAAGCATTATGCCGAAATCCACCTTGCCTGATTGGGAGCGCGTCCTTTCTTCCGCCACCCGGCTCCAGCAGATCCTGCCGGAGGCGGTCTTGGTGGGCGGGACAGCATCGGCCCTGTACGCCAGGCATCGGCTGTCCGCCGATGCGGACCACGTCCTGACCGATTTGCGCCATCGTTTCGATGACGTTCTGGCGGAAGTCGAGTCCGTGGCCGGCTGGAAAACGGCTCGCCTCAAACGCCCGGTGCAAATCTTGGGGAGCCTCGATGGCATCGAGACGGGCATCCGTCAACTGATCCGGGACGAGCCGCTCGAAACAACCCAGATCGATGCACCGGGAGGCCGGCTCACGATCCCGACCCTCTCCGAGATCCTGCGGATCAAGGCCGTATTGATTCTAAAGCGCAACGCCACCCGTGACTATCTCGACTTCGTGGCGCTGGCCGATGTCATGGGCGATGAGAAAGTGGTCGAAGCACTGCGCCGATTCGACCGTCTGTATCCGCAGCCCAACGGCGAGTCGCCCCTCCAGCAGCTCCAGATCCAGCTTGCCCATCCACTGCCGTTCGACCTCGACGAGGTGGGCCTGGCCGAATATAAGAACCTGGATGCACGCTGGCACGACTGGAAAACAGTCACTTCGAAGTGTGTTGAATGCGCGACGCTGATCTTTGATCGGATCGTTGGCGTTGCCGATCAATCCAATTCGTGAAGAGGATTTCAATCGAAATTCGAAAAACAGAAGGGGGCATCCGGCATGCGGAAGTGGATTTCGGGAATCGTCATCGTACTGGTAGCCGCGGTCGGCATTTTCTGGGCGACGGCTGACAAAGACCTGCGCACTCTGATTCTCAACCTGCCGACCGACAGGAATATCCTTTTCTGGTCAGTCCAGCAGCGCGACGCCACCTTTCGTGTGTTGGACCGGATACCGTTCATCGCCAAAAGCCGGACGATTTCCGCGGGCAAGGACGTTTATCCCCTGCCCAAAGGAGAGCCGCTCGATCCTGGGGTGAATGTCGATGCCTACATGGAGGACCAGCGCGCCGCGGCACTGGTGATCGTTCAGGATGGCAAGATGCGACTGGAAAAATATGGGCTCGACTTCAGTCCCGACGGGCGCTGGACCAGTTTTTCAGTCGCCAAGTCGATCACCTCCACCTTGGTCGGGGCGGCCATCAAGGACGGCTATATCAAGCGCATCGATGACAAAGTGTCGGACTACATTCCCGATCTCAAGGGTTCCGTTTACGATGATGTCACCATCCGACAACTGCTGACGATGACATCCGGGGTGAAGTGGAATGAAGATTACGCCGACCCCAATTCGGACGTCGCCTTGTTTGACAAACACAAGCCCGAACCGGGAGTCGACGCGACGGTCAGCTACATGCGCACATTGAAGCGCGAAGCGCCCCCGGGCGCGAAATGGGTTTACAAGACCGGTGAGACCAATCTGGTTGGCGTGCTGGTCAGTTCAGCGACCGGGAAAAATCTGTCGGATTATCTGTCGGAGAAGATCTGGCGACCTTTCGGCATGGAACAGGACGCCACCTGGATTTTAGGCTCCACCGGCCATGAGATCAGTGGATGCTGCATGCAGGCATCGACCCGCGACTTTGCCCGTTTCGGTCTGTTCATGCTGGGAGGCGGGATTGCCGCGGGCAAGCCGGTGCTTCCCGACGGCTGGATTGCCGAGGCGACGACCGAGCAGTTCGCCACCGATCGGGGGCAATTCGGCTACGGCTATCAATGGTGGACTCTGGATGACGGCAGTTATTGCGCGAGGGGCATTTTCGGCCAAGGCATCTTCATAGACCCCGAGCGGAAACTTGTCATCGCATCGAACAGCAACTGGCCCTATGCCGGCGACAGCCAGGGGGGTGATCAAGATAAGAAAAGATTTGCCTTTTACAGGCAAGTGCAGTTGGCCATCGACAAGGAGGCTGAAACCGGAAAATAGATCCCGGGCCGGGTCTCTCCGGATGCGACCAGGGGGCCAGGGGACGGCGTTCGAGCGTGCGGGATCGGATTCCAGATATATTCCGTATATAATGCGAATTGGGCAGGTTGAGATTCCTCGTCGCAGGCTTCTCGGAATGACAGAGGTGTTGCTTCGGCCTTGTTACGACCAAATCAGGATTAGAAAAGGCCCAAACCAAGGTGCCCGCCACGGGCAAGAGCGTTCAGCCTTGTCCCCCACCCGCGCCCCCATCACCGCCGCCCCCGCCCGCACTGCTTTCCACATCGGCATCCGCCTGCGCCGCAGCGGCCGCATCGACCGCCGAACTCACGGCGCTGGCGATGGAGGCCGCCGTCATGCTGGACAGCGATGAAACGCTCGGCGAATCCGAACCCGGGCAGCCGTCGGCGCCATCCCGGCCCAGATCGAAGTTCGGGTCTTCCTTGAGGGACTGCGTGAACAGGTCTTTGGCTTTCTTCCAGTTGCCGGCGTCCTGGGCCATCAGGGCCTGGCCGTAGTAGGTGAATGCCTTGAGATTCCTGGTGCGGGGCACGCCGATGGCGGCCTGCTCGGCGTCCGAAATCTCCAGCCCTAAAGCCTGGACCGCCGTCTTGACGGCAAAAATGGGGATCTGCCAGAAGTCCTGCTCCTGGACCGTAACGGCCGAGGTCTGGTCGTTGACCGTGGTGGCGACCTTCAGGCTGCCGGTCATCAGATTGCCAGCCACGATGTTCCTGGCCCCCAGCAGGCGCCCGATCCGCTGAGCGCTGCCAGCGTCCACGACGCCGGTCTGGCCCAGGCGCATCTCATCGAGCAGGGCCTGGAGCCGCACCCGTTCGACCACCTGGAGCGAACCGATCTTGCCCAGGTCGGTGATGATCATGGCGGCCAGGGCCTTTTGAAAGGCGGCCAGGCTGTTGTCCGGCGTCATGTCCCGAAAATAGAATACGGCGATGGTGTTGTCCGGGGGCAAGGTGCCCCGCAGAGCGGCCTCCTCGGCCAGGGCCTGCTGGGCCCGGCGCTGGCTTTCGGCAATTTGCAGCAAGGTGAACTGCCGCCGAATTTCCTCCTCGACCAGCGGCTTTTCGGCGTTGCGGTAGCCTTGCCAGACTTCCACGGCCTTGCCGTATTCGCCCTGGTTCACATAGGCCAGGCCCAGGTAGAGCACGGCGTGGGGCTGGCCCGGTTCCTGTTTCAAAACGGTTTCAAAAGCGTTGACGGCGTCTTCGATGCGGCCGGTTTTCAGGTAGGCGAAACCCAGCCGACTGCGGGCACCGGTCGAGGCGGGATTTTCGGCCAGATAGGACTCGTAGAGGGTGATGGCATCCGGGTACTGGCCGACGGACAACCGCATGTCGGCCTGCATCAAGCCGCCGCACCCGGTCAGCACGAAAACGACGCCGCAGACCGCCAGACTGAGCCGCTTGGTCCTCATCGAACCCTCCTCGTTGCCGGGAAGTTGATCCTGCACTGTCGATGAAAAAGGACAAGACGCGGCGTGGGCGGCCGACCTCATATCCCAAGGGCGGTGCCTGCCGTCGAAGCCGGTAGAAAAGACCATAGGCGATTTCGTTGCCGGTTGTCCAATCAACAATTCCGGGCAGGACTGAAGAGCCGTTGAAGGTCGGATACCGACGCCCAGGGCAGCCCGACGACCCGCCACGCAGGGTCCAGGCATCCGCGTTGGATCGGCGGCGAGGTGTTGTGCTGGTGGGGGCGCTGTTGGGCAAGGCCATCGATTGCTTCACCCTGAGCAACTGGAACCGGCCGGTGCGCTATGTGAAAGACGGTCCGGTTACGGCCGGACAATAACCTGGCCGAAAATGCGATCCGCCAGAAATCCTTCCCCCCGGGGTCATCTTTCAGGAATGATCCTGCAGCCGATTTCATAGCCCCCTTCAAGGGTCTCCCAGTTGCGAAAGCGCCGGTAGGCATCCTCCTTGAGCGGATAGTCCCAGGAGCCGCTGCGGTGGACGATGCGCCCGCCGAAGCCGGACTTGAACCGGTAGAGGCCGTAAAAGGCGTGGCCCGGGGTTTTGCCCGGCGAGACGGCCCCCATGTCGTAGGTGCGGCACTGGCGCAAGCGGGCCTGGCGGATCGCCTCCCATTGGAGCGCATGGGAGCCCATGTGATCGCGCTTGAGCGCCGATGAGCCCCCGTGGAGGAAAAAGGCCTCCTTGCCGCTGATGGCGATGATGGCGCCGGCCAGCACGTCTTCACCGTGGGTGGCCAGCAGGAAAACAAGCTCCGGCGAATCGGAAGCCGGCGCGTGCGAAGCGAATAGGGCCTTGAAATACCGGTAGTCGCTGGCGAAAAAGCCGTTGCGCCGGGCCGTCTGGCAATAGAGCTTGTAGAACATGGGCAACTGGTCCGGCGTCACCGACGCCGCGCGGACCCCTTTTCGCTCGGCCAGGCGGATGTTGTAGCGCGTCTTGGGTTTCATGCGGGCGAGAAGGGCGTCTTCGCTCTCGCCGATGTCCACCACGCAGGTGTCGGCTACCGTCATGTCCAGGGGGGCTTTTTTCAGGTTCCAGTGGCGCGTGCTGAAGTTCATGCGCAATTCGCGGATGCGGGCTTCGGGAACGACGGGATGCGGATGGCCCTCCAGTTCGGCGGCGTAGGGCGACTCCCAGGGCAGATCGTAGCGGATGAAGGCCACCGTTTTGCCCAGTTGAGCGCGGATGGATTCGGACAGCGCCTCCAGGTAGGGACCGTAGTCTTCGGGCACCGGGGAGAATTCCGGCCCTTGAGGCGCATAGGCGATGGCCATGTCCGCGTTTATCGGCTTGACCAGGATCAACAGGTCGCCCTGGGCATCGGCGCAGGGGTCGAGGTCATAGGCGTGCGGCTGCCAGCCGAGCCGGGCCTTGACCTGTGCCCAGTAGGCGGTTTGAAAAAGGATGTCGGTGGGCAGGAGGCCGCCGACGCTTTTGGGATGGATCAGCACGGTCATTCTCCGAAAACCTGTCGTGTTCTGTGCCGGGGCCGGGTCTGGAAACAGACCAAAACGGGCCTGGTCACCTTGCCCAATAAAAAAGGGGCGCTTTTGCAAGCGTCCCTTTTTTACGGCAATTTGTGGTCGGGGCGAGAGGATTTGAACCTCCGACCCCTTGAACCCCATTCAAGTGCGCTACCAGGCTGCGCTACGCCCCGACACAGGGGCCCTTCCTACGAAATTCACCGGCGCATGTCAACCGAATTGTCTCAGGCGGCGCTTTTTCGCCGGCCCGGAAGCCTAAAAAGAAACGACTGGGCCCCCGGCTGTGCGGCCTCGCGCCAGCGGCGCCTGGGGGGTTCGCGAACCGCCGCGAAGCCCGGCAGACCGGGACGTCCAGGGTGATTGTGTCCGCCTTGCCGTCTTCGGCGACGATTTGTTTTGACAGGCGCGCCGGTCCTGGTATGGTGGCCGATCATGAAATGCCATTCACGCCTGACGCTTCCGCCGCCCCCCGCGCCCGGCGCCCGGGTGGCGGTGGTGGCTCCGGCCGGGGCCTGCAATCCCGCCGACCTGGCGGCCGGGCTCGAAATTTTCCGCGCCGCCGGACTCGATCCGCATCTGGATCCTTCCGTTTACGGGCGCCAGGGGTATCTGGCCGGCGCGGATACGGATCGGGCCGCCGCGCTGATGAAGGCCTTCCTGGATCCCGCGGTGGCTGCCATCGCCTGCGCCCGGGGCGGCTACGGGAGCATGCGGCTGCTGGATCGCCTCGATTTCCTTGAGATTGCCCGCCACCCCAAACGCCTGCTGGGCTTTTCCGACCTGTCAGCCCTGCTCTGGGCTTTGAACCGCCGGGCCGGGCTGGCCGGATTTCACGGCCCGACAGTGGCCAGCCTCGCCGAGGCGGACCGTGACACCGTGGTGGGCCTGGATCTGTTCATGGCCGACGATCCGCACCTGACCCTCTCCCTGGCGCGGGGCCGCGTCCTGGCCGCGGGGTGGGCCGTAGGCACCCTCTGCGGGGGCAACCTGACCACGCTCTGCCATCTCATGGGGACGCCCTTCGCCCCTTGCTTCCACGGGGCCATTGTGGTCCTGGAGGACCGGGCCGAGGCGCCCTACCGCGTCGATCGCCTGCTGACCCAGCTCCGTCTGGGGGGCGCCCTGGACGGCGCCCGGGCCGTGGTGCTGGGTGATTTTACCGAGTGCGGCGGCACCGCGGAGCTGCACCCGGTGTTCGAAGATCGGCTGGGGGATCTGGGGATCCCGGTGATGACCGGGCTGCCCGTGGGGCATGGGCCCTGCAACCTGACGCTCCCCTTGGGGCTCAACGCCTGCCTGGATACCTCCCGCCAGACGCTGGCGGTGGGCCGCATCGGGCGGCCTTAGCGCGCAATGGGCAGGGCCGTTTCCAGCGGTCTCGGAATGTATTCCGCCTGGCGGGGTCCGGGCGGGTAGGGGCCGGCCTTGCAGAGACGACCAGAGGCCCGATTCGACCAGGTTGATGCGCTCATGACCGCTGCGGTGGCCGAGGGGGTGTTCCCCGGGGCCGTCCTGCTGGCGGCCCGGGGGTCCTTTGTGGATTTCCATCGGGCCTACGGGGTGGCTGACCTGGCCACGGGGCGACCCGTGACCGTTGACACCGTTTACGATCTGGCCTCGCTGACCAAACCGCTGGCCACCAGCCTGGTCATCCTCAGGCTCCTGGCCGAGGGCCGGCTGACCCTGCAAACTCCGCTGAAAGCGCTTCTGCCGGTCTTCGAAAGCCAGCCAGCCGCCGGGGTGACGGTGCTTCAACTGCTGCGCCACACCTCGGGGCTGCCGGCCTGGCACCCTTACCACGAAACCCTCCGCCACCTTCCCTCCGCCGACCGTGCGGAGATTTTTCACCGCCACCTCTCTCGCGTCTCGCCGCAACAGTTGCCGGGGACTGGCACCCTGTACAGCGATCTGAATTTCATGATCCTGGGCTGGATCGCCGAGACCCTCGGCGGCCGGCGCCTGGACCGGCTGGTCCAGGAGCGGATCTACGGTCCTCTGGGGGTCGAACCGCTGTTTTTCATCCCCCTGGACGCTCCCCCGCCGGCGGCCGACTACGCCGCTACCGAAGTCTGCCCCTGGCGGGGGCCGATTTGCGGGCAGGTCCATGACGACAACTGCCACGTGCTGGGCGGGGTTTGCGGCCATGCCGGTCTGTTCGGCAGCGCGGCCGGGGTACATCGCCTCCTGACCCATCTTCTGGACGCCTATGAGGGGCACCTGCAAGAGGCGGTTCTGCCTTCCCGCTGGGTGCGCCTATTTATAAAGGTGCCGCCTGACGGGGGCCGGGCCCTGGGATTCGACGTGCCGTCCGCCGACCCGCCCGCCTGCGGCCGCCGTTTTTCCGCCCACAGCGTCGGGCACCTGGGCTTTACCGGCGTCAGCTTCTGGCTCGATCTGCGAACGTCCCGCATGGTGGTGCTCCTGTCCAATCGGGTCCATCCGAGCCGCACCAATGAGGCCATCAAGGTTTTTCGCCCCCGGATTCACGATGCCCTAGGCCAGGCCATGGAGGGGCCGAGGTGAGGGTCGCGGCCGACATTTCCCTTGTTTTCAAGCCGTCTTTCTGTTAGCCAAGCACCACATCGGCCGGCTTTTTCGAGCCGGGGTCGAAGGGATTTTTGCCGCTTCCGCAGGACCGGTTCACTACCGCAAGCAAGGACTCGACGCCATGGCGTTTATGGATAGCATTCTCGGGGTTTTTTCCAATGACCTGGCCATCGATTTGGGCACGGCCAACACCTTGGTCTACGTCAAGGGCAAGGGGATCGTGCTGCGCGAACCCTCCGTGGTGGCCGTGCGGCTCGACCGGACCAAGAACCGGGTTCTGGCCGTGGGGGCCGAGGCCAAGGCCATGCTGGGCCGCACGCCAGGCAACATCGTGGCCATCCGGCCCATGCGCGACGGGGTGATCGCCGACTTTGAAGTCACCGAGGCCATGCTGCGCCATTTTATCCAGAAGGTGCACAATCGGCGCACCTTTGTACGGCCACGGATCATCGTGGCGGTCCCCTCGGGGATCACCCAGGTGGAAAAAAGGGCGGTCAAGGACTCGGCCCTCTCGGCCGGCGCGCGTGAGGTCTTCCTGATCGAGGAACCCATGGCCGCCGCCATCGGGGCCGGCATGCCGATTACCGAACCGACCTGCAACATGGTGGTGGACATCGGCGGCGGCACCACCGAAGTGGCGGTCATCTCCCTGGCCGGAATCGTTTACAGCCGCAGTTTGAGGGTGGCCGGCGACAAGATGGACGAGGCCATCATGCAGTACATCAAGCGCAAGTACAACCTGCTCATCGGCGAGCGGACCGCCGAAATCATCAAGACCAACATCGGCAACGCCGATCCGGATCCCAACAACCTGGAAACCATCGAGGTCAAGGGCCGCGACCTGGTCTCCGGGATTCCCAAGATCCTGGCCATCGACAGCGAGGAGATTCGCGTGGCGATCTCCGAACAGATCGATGCCATTGTCGAGACGGTCAAGATCGCCCTGGAGCAGACCCCGCCCGAACTGGCGGCCGACATCGTCGATCGGGGCATCGTCCTGACCGGCGGCGGTGCCCTGCTCAAGAACCTGGACAAACTCCTGATGGGAGAAAGCGGCCTGCCGATCACCGTCGCGGAAGATCCCCTGTCCACGGTGGCCATCGGCAGCGGCAAGGCCATCGACAGCATCGAGATCCTCAAGCAGGTGGCGGTCAACTGAAGACCTGCCCCAACGGGTCGCCAAGGGATCGGTAGGGTGGATCCCGCCGGATGCCCGGCATGGCCGTTCGGTCCACACGGGGTTTGGTCACCGGCGGGGATCCCGCCTTAAGGGGTGACGGCCGGGCGCGCCCGGCCGATTTCTCTGGGGCCCCGCAGCATGCCCCAGCGCGCCAGCCCCCTGTTCAACGCCTATGTTTTCCAGAAAAACCTTGCTGATCGTCGGTCTGATCCTGCTGCTCGCCGCCAACGTCATCGGCCTGACCCTCAGTGGCCGCAGTCGCGATGCGGATTGGGGCCTGGGACAGGTGGGGCTGGCGCTCGTGGCCCCTTTTCAGGCCGTGGTCTCCTACAGCCTGCGTTGGGCGGGCGACGTCTGGCGGCATTATTTCGTTTTGGTCAACACCGCCCGGGAAAACGACCACCTGAAAAAGGAGCTGGCCCGGGCCTGGGCTCACAACGACCGGCTCACCGAAACCGTTCAGGAGAACCGGCGGCTGCGCCGGCTGCTCGATTTCCAGCAGGCGGTGGGGCTCGATGTCTTGCCGGCGGAGGTGATCGGCAAGGATCCTTCTCCCTGGTTCAGGTCCGTCATCATCGACAAGGGCCGTCTTTCCGGGGTGCGCAAAGGCCAGCCGGTGGTCACGGCTCAGGGGATCGCCGGGCAGGTGGCCGAGGTGGCTGAACGGTACGCCAAGGTCCTTTTGATCATCGACCAGAACACCGCCGTGGACACTCTGGTGCAGCGCAGCCGGGCCCGGGGCCTGGTGACCGGCACCTCCGATGAGCGCTGTATCTTCAAGTACGTGGTGCGCCAGGACGATGTGCAGGTGGGCGACGTGCTGATCTCCTCCGGCCTGGACGGGGTATTTCCCAAGGGGCTGAAGGTGGGATCGGTATCGGCGGTGGAAAAGGCGGGGGCGGACATCTTCCAGGAGGTCATGGTGGCGCCGTCGGTGGATTTCGCCACCCTCGAGGAGGTGCTCGTGATCCGCAGTCCGCCCCGCCCCGAGGTCCCCGAAGAATGATGGGCAGCCTGCTCTTCATCGCGTTCGGCCTCTGCCTCCTGGTGGTCCAGACCGCCGTGATGCCCAGGCTCGGGAACTGGTCCGGGTGCTACGATCTGTTGGTGCCGTTGGTGGTCTTTCTCGGCTTGCGGCGCCGGTTCTGGGACGGCCTGGCGGTGGTGCTGGCGCTCGGGCTCGTCGTGGATGGATTGTCCTGCGCCGCGCCGGGCTACTACCTGACGGCCTACCTGTGGATCTGGGCCCTGATGCGCTGGCTGATCCGGTTTTTACGCGTGGCCAACACCTTCTTGCTGCCCCTGGTCATGGCCGGGGCCGTTCTGATCGAAAATCTGGTGCTCCTGGCGGTTCCGCTGCTGCTGGCCGAACAGACGGCCATCGCCGCCAGCCGGGCTCTCTCCACGGTGGCCGCTCAGATGGTGTGGGCGCTGCTGACCGGGCCGCTGCTGCTGGCGGTTTTCGGGCAGAGCCAGCTGCGCCTGCGGCGCTATCAGGTCCGCGCCGCGGCGCGCCGCGCCGTGAAGGATGAATAGCCGGGGCCGCTGCCGGTCCTCGAACCCGCAACCCTCAACCCGATCATGCCGCTGCCTTGCCCCGGAACTACCTGAAAACCGCCGATCATGAATGGTACCGCCAACGGATCAACCTCGCCGTGGGCATCGTGCTGGCCGCTTTCCTGATCCTGCTGCTGCGCCTGTTCTACCTCCAGCTCATCGAGGGGCAGGAGTTTCGGCGCTTGTCCGAGAACAACTGCATCCGTTTGCAGAGCATCGACCCCCCCCGAGGGCTGATCTTCGATCGCCACGGACGGCTGCTGGTGGACAACCGGGCCTCTTTCGACCTGTCCATCAATCCGCGTGATGCCCGGCCATTGGATCAGACCCTGGGCCGGCTGGCGTGCTTCAGCGGTTTGGACCTGTCCCAGATCCAGTCCCAGATCACCCGTCACCGGCAGCAGGCGGCCTACCGGCCCATCCCTTTGCGCCGGGACATGAACCGGGATGCCCTGGCGGCCATCGAGGCCCGGCGCTACGATCTGCCCGGTGTGGTGGTGGAGGTCAGGGCCCGGCGCCACTACCTGTATGGGGAAAGCGCCGGCCATCTGCTGGGCTACCTGGGCGAGGTGGACGCCGATGAACTGGCCGGGGGAAAGTATCCTGGATACCGCAGCGGGGATTTCATCGGCAAGACGGGGGCTGAAAAGGCCTTCGAAACCTTGCTGCGTGGTGAACGCGGCGGGCGGCAGGTGGAAGTCGATGCCCGGGGGCAGGTGGTGCGGGTCCTCAGGACGGTGGATGCCGTTCCGGGGCGCAATCTGCGGCTGTCCATCGATCAGAGGCTGCAGGCGGTGGCCGAATCCGCCCTGGGAACGCATACCGGCGCCGTGGTGGCCCTGGATCCGAACACCGGACAGGTGCTGGCCATGGTCAGCCAGCCGTCCTTCGATCCGAATCTGTTCGTCGGCGGGATCAGCCGCGCCGACTGGCAGGATCTGATCTCCAACCCCAAAAGGCCCATGGAGAACAAGGCCATTCAGGCCGAATATCCCCCCGCATCCCTCTACAAAGTGGTCACGGCCCTGGCCGGATTGCAGGAGGGGGTGGTGGATGCCCACACCCGGATCTCTTGCGCCGGACAGATGAGTTTCGGCAACCGGGTCTACCGCTGTTGGAAGAAAGGCGGGCACGGCCAGCTGAATATCCTCGAGGCCATCAGCCAGTCCTGCGATGTCTTTTTCTATCAGACGGGGATCAAGCTGGGGGTCGATCGACTGGCGTGGTATGCGCGCGCCTGCGGCCTAGGCGCCTTGACCGGCGTCGATCTGGACCACGAACAGGCCGGCCTGATTCCCACGGCCGCATGGAAACAGGGGCGTTTCGGGGTTCCCTGGCAGCGGGGAGAGACCCTGTCCATTGCCATCGGGCAGGGGTTCAACCTGGTCACTCCGCTTCAGATGGCCGTGCTCATGGCCGCCGTCGGCAATGGCGGCACGCTTTACCGGCCCCAGCTGCTGTATGGCGTCGACAGGGGTCAGGATGGCCCGGTGGAACCGGTACCGGCAGCGGTGACGGGGAAGATTCCGGTGGGCGAGCAGGTCCTGGCCATGGTTCAAGAAGGGCTGTTTCGCGTCGTTCAGTCCGAGCGGGGCACGGCCCGGCGAATCCGTCTGGACGATGTGGCCATCAGCGGCAAGACCGGTACCGCCCAGGTGTTCAGCCGCAAGGGGGACGCGGACCGCAATGCACCGGTGGCCGATCACCTCAAGGACCACGCCTGGTTTGGAGCCTACGCCCCGAGCCAGAATCCGCAGATCGCCGTTGCGGTGGTCGTCGAACATGGGGAAAGCGGGTCGAGTGCGGCGGCGCCGGTGGCCAAGGCGGTGATCCAGGCCTACCTCAAGCCGGATGATCCCGTCGCCCCCGTGGAGATGGTCTCTGTCGACCCGGCGGAAAACGAGGAGTAAAATTGTCCTTCGGGCCCCGGCGCCCTGGAGCGTTGCCATGATGTTCGACCGCAGGCTGATTCAGAATTTCGACTGGGGACTGATGGCCGCCGTAACCCTTCTGGCCCTGGTGGGGGTATTGACCCTCTACAGTGCGGTGAATGCGGATCCGGCCGCCCATCAGCGCAGTCTGCACACCAAACAGATGATCTGGTTCGCCATGGGCCTGGGGGCCATGGCCATGAGCTTGACGATCAGTTACAAAACGTTGGGCCGCTGGGCGCCGATCCTCTATGGACTGGTGGTGGCCATGCTGGTGGCGGTCCTGGTGGTGGGCAAATTCGCCGGCGGCTCCCAGCGCTGGCTGCTGATCGGGCCGATTTCCGTCCAGCCTTCGGAGCCGATCAAAATCTGCGTGGTGATCATGCTGGCGCGCCACTACGCCAAGGAGGTCACCACGCGGGGGTTCAGGCTGCGGGAGCTGGCCTGGCCCATGGCCATCACGGGGCTGCCCTTCGTCCTGATCGTGCGGCAGCCGGATCTGGGCACGGCGATGCTGCTGCTGCTGATCGCCGTTTCGATGACCGTCTTCGTCAAGATCGAGCGCCGCACGGCCCTGAAGATCATCGCCTTTGGGACGGTGATGGCGCCCCTGGTCTGGTTTTTCCTCAAGGGATATCAGAAGCAGCGCATTCTGACCTTTCTGGATCCGGGACGCGATCCACTGGGGGCCGGCTACCACATCATCCAGAGCAAGATCGCCATCGGCAGCGGTATGCTCACCGGCAAGGGGTATCTCAAGGGGACTCAGAATGCCCTGAGCTTTCTGCCCGAGCAGCACACGGACTTCATTTTTTCGGTGCTGGCCGAAGAGTGGGGCTTTGCCGGCAGCGCCCTGCTCCTGATGCTGTTCTTGCTGCTGATTCTGTGGGGGCTGAAGGTGGCCGCGGACAGCCGTGATCCGTTCGGGATCATTCTGGCGGTGGGCGTCACCGCCATGATTTTCTGGCAGGTGGTGATCAACATCGGCATGGTGATGGGGCTGATGCCCGTGGTGGGCGTGCCGCTGCCGTTCGTCAGTTACGGCGGCTCTTCGGTCATGTCCATGATGGTCTGTGCGGGCCTGCTGATCAACGTGCGCATGCGTCGTTTTTTGGTCGAATAGAGGCCCGGCGCGGCGCTGTTCGGGGCCTTCCGGAGGGGGGCAAGGGGCTGAAAAAACCTTTTGACAATGCGTTGGGTCGGATGTTATAGACCGCCGAGTTTACCAGGTGGGGGACCTGCCTGGAGGCGTGCAGCAACTTCCCGAAAATCCATGTCATTCCCAAATTCGGCCACGGAGGAGCGCAATGGTTAGCGTTGATGGATCGGTTTTTATCCAGATCGTCAATTTCCTGTTTCTCATATGGGTGCTCAACATCGTGCTCTTTCGGCCGATCCGCAAGGCGCTGTCCCAGCGCAGGGAAAAGGTCGATGGCATGCAGCAGAACATCGAGAGCCTGGCCAAAGACGCCAAAGAGAAGGACGACGCTTTTTCCAAGGGGCTCCGGGAGGCCAGGGCGGCCGGTCTCAAGCAAAAGGAGGCCCTGATCGCCCAGGCGGCCGAGGAGGAAAAGCGGCTTATCGGCGAGATCAACGCCAAGGCCCAGGCGGAACTGGTGGCGGCCCGGGAAAAGATCTCCCGGGAAGCGGACGGCGTTCGGGTCAAGCTGGAAAAGGAGCTTGACGCCTTTGCCGAGGCCATTGGACAAAAGATACTGGGGAGGGCTGTTTGATGATGCGCGTTGCTGTGGGTTCGCAGGGGGGCAACAGGAACAGGAAATGGTTTCCAGTGCTGGTCATGCTCGCGATCTTGCTGAGCGCCGCGCCGCTGATGGCCGCCGGCGGTCACGGAGATGAGGGCGCCAAGGGATGGGTGGCCACCGACACCCAGCGCGTGCTGAACTTCGCCGTGCTGTTCGGCGGCCTTTTTTTCATTCTGCGCAAGCCGGTTTCCAGGGCCCTGAACGGCCGCATCAAGGGAATCCAGGACCAACTGGAGGATCTAGAGGCCCGCAAACAAGAGGCCGAGAAGCAGCTCGCCGAATACAACCAGAAGCTGGCCCAGCTGGAAAAAGAGGCCGAAAAGATCCTGGGCGAATACGTCCGCCAGGGGGAAGACGCCAAGGTGCGGATTATCGCCGAAGCCAAAACCGCGGCGGAAAAACTTGAAGAGCAGGCCAAGCGCCACATCGAACACGAGTTCAACGCCGCCCGTGAACGGCTGCAGACCGAAATCATCGAAAAGGCGCTGGTCAAGGCGGAATCCCGGCTCAAAGAGCGAATCACCTCCGAGGACCAGGATCGGCTCATCGACGAATACCTAGCGAAGGTGGTGGCATCGTGAAAAATCTGCGCATCGCGAGACGATATGCCAAGGCATTGCTGCTGATCGGCAAGGAGGACGGCAAGGCGGATGCCTACCGCGAAGAACTCGGCTCGGTGGCCCGGCTCATCAGCGAGAGCCGGGCGCTGGAACAGGCCCTGTGCAATCCGCTTTACGAGACCGAGGGGCGCCGCAGGGTGCTTGCCACCCTGGTGGAGCGGCTCGGGCTGTCCGTGTTGATGAAATCTTTCCTCATGCTTCTTTTCGACAAGGGGCGGATCGCCTTTGTGGGCGCCATCAGCCAGTACTACGACAAGCTGGCCGATGAGCTCAGGGGAGTGGCCCGTGCCACCCTGGTATCGGCCGTGGCCCTGCCGGACGAGACGGTCCAGAAGATTCGTGCAACCCTGTCCCAGCGGACGGGCAAGGATATCATCCTGGAGGTGAGCCAGGATCCGTCGCTGATCGGCGGCCTCGTGACCCGCATCGGCGACCTGGTACTGGACGGGAGCATCAGGACCCAGTTGCTCAACATGCGAGAAACCTTAAAAAGGGGTGAGAGTGCGTAATGGAATTAAGAGCTGAAGAGATAAGCCAGATTATCAAAGAGCAGATCACCGATTACGACAAGAAGGTAGAGCTGAGCGAAACCGGCGTGGTGCTGTCGGTCGGTGACGGCATCGCACGGGTTTACGGGCTCGAAAAGGCCATGGCGCTCGAACTCGTTGAGTTTCCGGGCAACATCCTCGGATTGGTGCTGAACCTGGAAGAGGACAATGTGGGTATCGCCATCATGGGCGAGGACATCCACATCAAGGAGGGGGACCTGGTCAAGCGAACCGGGCGCATCGCCGAGGTGCCGGTGGGCGAGGCGGTTCTCGGACGGGTGGTGGATGCCACCGGGACGCCCATCGACGGCAAGGGGCCCATCCAGACCGACCAGTACCGCCGCGTGGAAATGGTGGCCCCGGGGGTTATCGCCCGCAAGAGCGTCCATGAGCCCTGCTACACCGGGCTCAAGGCCGTCGACGCCATGACGCCGGTGGGACGCGGCCAGCGCGAGCTGATCATCGGCGACCGCCAGATCGGCAAGACCGCGGTGGCCATCGACGCGATCCTGGCCCAGAAGGAGACCGACGTCTACTGCATCTACGTGGCCTGCGGTCAGAAGAAATCCACCGTGGCCCAGGTCGCCAACGTGCTGGAAAAACACGGGGCCATGGAATACACGACCATCGTTTCGGCCTGCGCCAGCGATCCGGCCACGCTGCAGTTCATCGCTCCGTACGCCGGCTGCGCCATGGGCGAGTATTTTCGCGACAAGGGGCAGCATGCCCTGATCATCTACGATGATCTGTCCAAACAGGCTGCGGCCTACCGGCAGGTGTCGCTGCTGCTGCGCCGGCCGCCCGGACGAGAAGCTTATCCGGGCGATATTTTTTACAACCATTCCCGCCTGCTGGAACGTTCCGCAAAACTGAACGACGAGCTGGGCGCCGGTTCGCTGACGGCCCTGCCAATCATCGAAACCCAGGCCGGTGACGTGTCCGCCTACATCCCGACCAACGTGATTTCGATCACCGACGGCCAGATCTACCTCGAGCCGGGGCTCTTCTTCGCCGGCGTGCGTCCGGCCATCAACGTGGGTCTTTCGGTTTCCCGCGTCGGCGGTGCCGCCCAGGTCAAGGCCATGAAGCAGGTGGCCGGCACCCTGCGCCTGGACATGGCCCAGTTCCGCGAGCTGGAGGCCTTCGCCGCTTTCGGCTCCGATCTGGACAAGGCCACCCAGCGCCAGTTGACCCGGGGCCAACGCCTGGTCCAGATCGGAAGAGCGTCGTGTAGGGAAAGAGTGTAGATCTAGGGGGTCGCCG
>CALJLV010000068.1 GCA_937982505.1 uncultured Desulfobacteraceae bacterium
GGTGTTCACGGACGAACACGGACCACGGACTTACACGGACAAGCACGGACGAACAGGGAATGACAAGGACGGGTATGGACAGATTGAGGTAAGGAGGGCCGGACATGATTGAAAAAGAGCCCTTGATCCCCAAACACGGCGGATACCGAAAGCTGAAAAGTTTTCAAATCGCGCAGCTCATCTACGATGTAACCGTGCGCTTCTGCGAGCTTTACGTGGACCGCTTCAGCCGTACCCGGGACCAGATGGTGCAAGCGGGCCGAAGCGGGGTGCAGAACATCGCCGAAGGCAGCCAGGCATCGGCCACTTCGAAGAAAACCGAGCTGAAACTCACCAATGTGGCCCGGGCCAGCCTGGAAGAGCTGCGCCTGGATTATGAGGATTTTTTGCGCCAACGGGGTTTGCCGTTATTGGCCCCGGATCACCCTGTGCTGGTGCGCTTCAAACGCAGGCGTTGCGCCAGTCTCGAAGAAGTGCAGGCGTGGGTGGCGGAGGAACGGAAGCGCACGGACCATCAAATACAAAGACGGACATACACGGACAGCGATGATGTTCAAATGTCCGTGCCCGTCCGTGAGGGTCCGTGCCAGTCCTTGTCCTCTTCCACCCTGGTCGCCAACGCCGCTCTTTCCTTGCTGAACCTGGCGTGCCACCTTCTTGACCGCCAGATCGCGGCCCAGGCTGAAGGCTTTGAAAAAGAGGGCGGGTTCACCGAGCGCCTTTACCGGGTGCGCACGGCACGCCGGAGAAAACAGCCATGAGCCGGACATCCGAAAAAGCCCTTGAAACGGACGTGGAGGAAGGCCTGCTGCGGATCACCATTGCGTTGACCGGCATGATTTACTTGCGGGGTGCCATCCAATGAACGCAGACCGAAACGAAGCCTACCTGGCCGGGCTGCTCCACGAGCTGCGCAAGCTGCCCAATGAAACCGAGTGGGTGGAGTTCAAGGCCAACTATGCCGACCCCCAGGAAATCGGTGAATCCATTTCGGCGTTGAGCAACGCGGCGGCCTTGTGCGGACTGGAATTCAACCGCGTCGGTTCCTACAAGAAGAAGCTCAAGGATTTCCCCGAAAAAGAGCGTGCCCTGTGGCGGATTTTCGATTTCTGGGCTTGAGCCGATTGGGGTGGTTTATTTGACGGTTATTTGATCGCAGCCGGTGGATCCAATGAAGACGACATCCGAAAAAGCCTTCGAGACGACCGTGGAGCAGACCCTCCTGAGGCAATGCGGCTGGCATCCCGGCACCAACGCCGAATGGGATGTGGAACGGGCACTTTTCCCGGCACGGATCTTCGCCTTTCTGCAAGAGACCCAAACCGGGCTGTGGGAGCAGATGCGGGCGCTGCACGGCAGCGGATTGGAAGGGCTGCTGCTCAACACGCTGGTCAAAGAGCTGAACACCAAGGGGATGCTCCATGTGCTGCGCCACGGGTTCAAGTTCTACGGCAAAGTCTTTCGCACGGCCTATTTCAAGCCCGCCCATGGCCTGAATGAAGAGGTGCTGGCCCTGTACGGAAAAAACCGGCTGTTTGTGAACCGGCAGGCCCTCTGCCATCCCGGCGGCCACGAGACCGTGGACATGCTGCTTTCCTTAAACGGCCTGCCCGTGGCCACCTGCGAGCTGAAGAATCCCGGCACCGGGCAAAGCTGGCGAAGCGCGGTCACGCAATACCGGGAGGACCGCGACCCGCGCGCGCCGCTGTTCGGCTTCAAGACGCGGGCCTTGGTTCATTTCGCCGTGGACCCGGACGAAGTCCACATGACCACCCGGCTGCAAAGGGAGGGCACGCATTTTTTGCCGTTCAACCGCGGCAGTCAGCCGGGCCAGGTGCAGTGCGGGGCTGGCAACCCCCAGCACCCATCCGGCTGCCGCACAGGCTATTTCTGGGAAGAAGTGCTCCAGCGGGACAGCTTCCTCGACATTCTCGGCCACTTCATGTTCATCGAAACCCGGGACGAGAAGGTCGATGACGGCCGCGGCGGCATGCGGCGCATCACCCGGGAAAAGCTGATTTTCCCCCGTTATCATCAGCTCGATGCCGTGCTCCGGATCGTTGCCACCGCCCGCAGGGAAGGTCCGGGCTGCAATTATCTGATCCAGCACTCGGCCGGCAGCGGCAAGACCAACAGCATCTCCTGGCTTTCGCACCGGCTGGCCAGCCTGCATGACACCCGTGACCGAAAAATTTTTGACTGCGTGATCGTCATCACCGACCGCCGGGTGCTGGACCGGCAACTTCAGGATGCCATCTACCAGATCGAGCATGCCCAGGGGGTGGTCCGGCCCATCGATCAGGATTCCGGGCAACTGGCCGAGGCTCTGATCGACGGCACACAGATCGTCATCACCACCTTGCAGAAATTCCCCTTTGTGCTGCGGGGGCTGCTCGCGGCGGCCGGGGCCGACAGCACGGAAAAGGCCACGGCCGCAGAAAAAGAGCAGGCCCGGCAATGGGAAGCCGCCATTTCCGCCCGCAAATATGCCGTGATCGTGGACGAGGCCCACTCCAGCCAGACCGGCGAGACGGCCCGGGAGCTCAAAGCCATTCTGGGAGCGGCCCCCGGCGAAACCGAGGAGGGGGAGGCGGACTGGGAAGACCGGCTGAACCAGGTGATGCTCTCCAGGGGAAGACAGCCCAATCTGAGTTTTTTCGCCTTCACGGCCACACCCAAGGGCAAGACCATCGAGCTGTTCGGGCGCACCGGACCGGAGGGAAAACCGGAACCCTTTCATATTTACAGCATGCGCCAGGCCATCGAGGAGCGGTTCGTTCTCGATGTACTGACCCATTACACGACCTACGGTGTCTACTACCGGCTGCTCAAGGCCGCCGAAGACGATCCTGATCTTCCGAAGAAAAAGACCGCCCGGGCCCTGGCCAAGTTCATGAGCCTGCATCCCCACAACATCGAGCAGAAAACCGAAGTGATGGTGGAGCACTTCCGCCGCAGCGTCAAACAGCGCATCGGTGGTCGGGCCAAGGCGATGGTGGTGACTTCCTCGCGCCTGCATGCGGTGCGCTATATGAAAGCTTTTGAACGCTATATCGCCGATAACGGGTATCAGGATGTCCGCCCCCTGGTAGCCTTCAGCGGGACGGTTAAAGATCAGGAATACGGCGGCGAGTACACCGAACCAGGGATGAACATTGACGTGGTCAGCGGCAAGCCGATCAGCGAGGCCCAGTTGCCCGAGCGCTTCAACTCGCCCGATTATCAGATCCTGCTGGTGGCCAACAAATACCAGACCGGGTTCGATCAGCCCTTGTTGCACACAATGTACGTGGACAAGCGCCTCGATGGGGTGCAGGCCGTGCAGACCCTTTCACGGCTCAACCGCATGATTCCGGGTAAAGACGCGCCCTTTGTGCTGGATTTCGTCAACCATACCGAAGACATCTTCCGGGCCTTCAAACCGTATTACGACAAGACCGGGCTGGCCGAGGTGTCCGATCCGTCCAAGCTCGAAACGCTCAAGCATGAGCTGAATCAGACCCAGATCTATCATTGGAGCGAAGTAGAGGCATTTGCGCAAGTCTTTTACAAGCCGTTGGAGCGACAGAATGCCGCCGATCACGCCCACATGCAGCGGCACTTGCAGCCGGCCGTGGACCGCTTCAAGGCCGTCAAAAACGACGAACAACGCCAAAAATTTCGCGACAAGCTAAGCGGATACATAAAGCTGTATGCTTTTTTGAGCCAGATCATTCCCTATGCCGATCCTGAACTGGAGATGCTCTACAGATCGGAAGAGCACACGTCTGAACTCCAGTCACGTCAGTCAATC
>CALJLV010000069.1 GCA_937982505.1 uncultured Desulfobacteraceae bacterium
GATTGACTGACGTGACTGGAGTTCAGACGTGTGCTCTTCCGATCTGAACAGCGACCGGTGGCCGGTTAGCCCCCCCCCGAACCCCAGGAGGTCCGCGATGGAAGCTTTTCTTTACCGCAAAGGCGATGCCCTCGCGGTGCATTGCGATTTGTGCCATCACCGCTGCCAGATCAAACCGGGACGCCGCGGTCTGTGCCATGTGCGGGAAAACCGGGAAGGGACCCTGTATTCACTGGTCTACGGGCGGCTGATCGCCCGCCATGTGGATCCCATCGAAAAAAAGCCCCTTTTTCACGTCCTGCCCGGGAGCCGGTCCTACTCCATCGCCACGGTGGGATGCAACTTCCGCTGCCGCTTCTGCCAGAACGCCGATATCGCCCAGCTGCCCGCCGACCGCGGCGGGGCCATCGCCGGCGAGCGGACAACTCCCGAAACAGTCGTTGCCGACGCCCTGGCCCGGGGCTGCCGGACCATCGCCTACACCTACACCGAACCGACGGTCTTTTTCGAGTTCGCCCGGGATACGGCCCGCCTGGCCGCGGCCCGCGGCCTGCGCAACGTTTTCGTTACCAACGGCTATCTCACCACCGAGGCCCTGGATGCCATCCACCCCCATCTGCACGCGGCCAACGTGGACCTGAAAGCGTTTTCCGACGATTTCTATCGCCGGTACTGCGGCGCCCGTCTGGACGGGGTGCTCGAGACCCTGCGGGAGATGCACCGGCGGGGCGTTCTGGTGGAGGTGACCACTCTGGTGATTCCCGGACTGAACGACAGCCCCGAGGAACTGCGCGCCTTGGCCGCTTTTCTGGTCGAGGCCCTGGGGCCCCAGACGCCCTGGCACGTGAGCCGCTTTCATCCCACCTATCGGCTCACCGATCGGGGCCCGACGCCGGTCGCCACGCTGGCCGCCGCCCGGCAAATCGGGATCTCGGCGGGGCTGGCCAACGTCTACATGGGCAACGTCCCCGGCCAGGGGGGGGAAGATACGGTCTGTCCCGGGTGCGGCCGCACCGTGATCGCCCGCCGAGGCTTTCAGGTGGAAGCCGTTCGCCTGGTGGATGGCTGCTGTGCCGACTGCGGTGAGGCCATCGAGGGGATCTGGGATTAGGCGCGGTTGGAAACGGGTAAAAGCGGTCAATCCATCAATCCCGCCTCCCGGAAATACCGGACGGCCCCGGGGTGAAGTTCGGCCGTAAGTCCCTGGCGCATCCCTTCCCGGGTCAGATCGGCATAGGCCGGATGCATCGGTTTTAAGACTTCCAGGTTCTCGAAAATCTCCTTGACCAGGGTGTAGATCAGGTCTTGGGACACCCGGGCGTCGGTCACGACCGTGGCCTTGACGCCGAATGCGGGGACATCGGTCGTATTTTCAAGGGCTGGGTAATGTTTGACGGGGATTTTGGCGGGAGTGTAGTAGGGATGTTGAGCCACGACGGTGTCAATATTTTCAAGGGCGGCGATGCGCACTTGGCGGCGTCCTGAGGTGGCCTCCCGGATCAGCTGGTGGGGATGGGCGACGGTCAGGAAAAACGCGTCGATCCGTCCCTCCTGGAGCAGGCCGGGGACCGCGGCAACCGCCGCACCGTCGGCCAGGATGTCCAGGGATGGGTTCAATCCGGCGCCTTCGAGGGCCACCGCGGCGTGGCGGCGGTGGTCGGATCCCCGGCCTCCGATACCCACGTGCCTGCCGCGCAGGTCCTCTATGCCTCTGATCCCGGCATCCACGGCCGCCACCAGGGTGACCACCGCGTCATACAGCCCGAAGCAGGATCTGAGGGCCGCCTGGGGGCCCGCCGCCTGCCACTCGGCTTGACCCATGACCGCCTGAAATTGGAGGTCGGCGGTGACGATGGCCAATTGCAGGTCGCCGGCCACGACGGCATGGATCCGATCGATGGGGCTTTCGGAAGGCTCGACCGCACAGCGCAGCCGGTAGACCGGCCGTTGCCGGTTGACGATGGCGGCCATGGCGCCCGCGGTGGCATAGTCCAACCCGTCCATCGGACCGGTGCCGATGATGACCATGGATTGCGCCGGGGCCGTGGAACGGGGGGCCTCGCGGTTGTCCTTTTCACAGCCCGCCAGTGGTCCGATGACCAGGATCGCGACCAGGGCCGCGCGCCAAATGGTTCGCATGAGCGCCTCCAGGGGGCCGGGCACCACCTGAGCCGGCTGTGCCGCCGATTTTTTGCGAGAGAAACCCATGCCATTTAAACCCGATTCGTCGCAACCTGCAACCCCCGGTGGGGTGCGGGTCAGCGTGATCATCCCGACATTCAACCGGGCCGCCATGCTCGCCGAGGCCCTCGATTCGGTGCTGGCCCAGGACTTTGACGCTTTCGAGCTGATCGTGGTGGACGACGGATCGACCGACTCCACGGGCGAGGTGCTGGACGCCTATGGCGACCGCCTGAGCGTGGTCCGGCAGGAAAACCGGGGGGTCAGCGCGGCTCGCAACCGGGGCGTGGCCGCGGGCCACGGCCAGCTGATCGCCTTTCTCGATTCGGACGATCTGTGGCGGCCGGGCAAGCTGCGCGCCCAGGCGGCCTACATGGACGCCCATCCGGAGCTGGAGATCTGCCAGACCGAGGAGATCTGGATCCGCGACGGCCGACGGGTCAATCCGCGCCCGCGCCACCGCAAGGCGGCCGGCATGTTTTTCGATCGCAGCTTGGAACTCTGCCTGGTGAGCCCGTCGGCGGTGATGCTGCGCCGCGACTTCTTCAATCGCATGGGGGGGTTCGATGAACGCCTGCCGGCCTGCGAGGACTACGATCTGTGGCTGCGCATCGGCTGCCGCCACCCCGTGGGGCTCATCGAAGATCCCCTGGTGGTCAAACGCGGCGGGCACCCGGATCAGCTCTCGCGGCGGCCCGGGCTGGACCTTTACCGGATCCGGGCCATCGCCAAGCTGCTTGACGGCGGCCTTCTCGATGCGGCCCAGCGGCGGGCCGCCCTGCGGGTGCTGGCAGCCAAGTGCGCCATCTACGCCCAGGGATGCCGGCGCCGCGGCCGGGAAAAAGAAGCCCTCGACGTCGAGGCGCTAAAGGTCAGATACACCCAGCCGCAGGCCGCGGCGGATTCATCCGACCCAATTTTGAACTTTTAGACCGGGTATCCGCAGAAATTCTTTTTCATTCTCCGGCTTCTGCCGCTGGATGTAGATACAAATATTCGTGTTTAGAAGAAAGCGCGGGGCCATCACAGCCCCTCGCGCGGCTGGTGAGGAAGGTCCTGGCGGCCGTCAGCAAAAAAATCGTCCGGTAGCTCGGCCAATAGCTCATAGGCACGGGTGAGCCCTTCGCAAGGTTCCCTGAGCACGATCTCATCACCACGGCGAAAGATTTCGAGGACCTTGCTGTTCACAGAGAATTCTTTTGGCAATCGAACCGCTTGGCTGTTGCCGGATTTGAAGACTCGAGTGGTTGTCATGATGCCCCCTTTGTTTGAGGCGCAGTGACGACGTCGGCCTGCCGGGTGACAAAAGTGAATCAATGTATTTACGGGTAAGTATATACTTTGGATTCCTTCTGTCAGGTATCGGCCGACCGTTAAGCCGAACGCTCGATCTCGGCGGCCAGATTGTCCAGCCGCTTGGCCGAGACCGGCGCGGCCGTGCCCAGCTCCTGGGCGAAGAGCGACACCTTGAATTCTTCCAGGAGCCAGAAGTAGTCCTCCACCGCCTGGCGTTTGGCGGCGCTGGCAGTCGGACCCAGACCGGCCAGCCAGGCGTCAAGCCGGGTCTCGAAAGGGGCGGCGGCCTCGGCCTTGCGCCGGTCCTTTTCGAAATCCAGGGTCGCCCGTTCGGCCCGCACGGCCAAGGCGCGGATGTAGCGCGGCAGGTGATCCAGTCGTGCATCGTCATAGAGCAGGACGAAATGCGCGGGAACCAGCCGGGACAGATCGCGTCGCCGGGCCTCGAAGAAGGCCGTCACGACGGGGTTGGCGCCGAACTGCTGCTCAAGGCCGAAGATCGTCTGGCGGGCGGCGTGCACCGCCTCGGCCACGGCCAGGGTTCTGGTCAGCAGACCCTGGCCGGCCGGAAAGAGATCGCCGGCCAGCCTGGCGGCCTGGGCCTCGAAATCGGCCGCCGTGCGGATGTCGCGGGCCAGATGGGTCTCCACCAGGCGGTCGAAGAGGGTTTCGGCCAGGATCGTGGGCCCGCCGAAATAGTCGGCCAGGCGGCGCTTTTCCGGCGGCAGGGTCAGGTGGCGGCTCAGCCGGCGCAGGTCGGGGCCCAGGCGCCGGGTGAAGAGGGCCGCCACCGCCTTGCGGTGGGCCGCCTGGGCGGCGGCGGCATCCTGGAGCAGACGCAGGGCGATGCGCCCCTCGGGCTCGCAGACCAGGGCCGGATAGACGACCCAGCAAGGCTCGGCGGGCATCGCCACCGGGATGGCGTTGGGCAGGTCGCCGAAGTCCCAGTCCTGCACCGCCGGCCGCTCCCAGCGGCGTCGCAGGCGCTCCAGGGGTCGCAGGTCGGGCGCCGGTGCCGGGGCGCGGCGCAAAACCGACGGGTCCCGGTCGGCGGCGATTTCCCGGCCGTCCGGTCCGGTGACCGCGATGCGGGTCCGGAGATGGTCGGGCAGGGTTTCCAGCGGCCAGGCAGCGGCCGGAACCTCGAGTCCGAAGCGGCGCTGGATGATCCGCCCCAGGACGGTGAGGAGCGGTTCGTCGCGCCGGGAGGGGAGATCCTGGAGGATGGCGGCCACGGTCCGGGCCACCGGCACGAGACGGCGGCGGTAGGCCTTGGGCAGGCCGCGGATCAGGGCTTCGATCTTTTCGCCCAGCAGTCCGGGCACGAGCCAGTCCAGGGCCTGGGGCGGCACGGCGGCGGCCAGGGCCGAGGGGATCTTCACGGTGACCCCGTCCTCGCGGCTGCCGGGATCGAAACGGTAGGTGCACGCCAGGGGGGTGGCGCCCAGGCGGACCTGGTCCGGGAAGGCGGCCAGCTCCTCCGGGGATGGGTGGTAGCGGCGCAGATCGGCCTCGTCCATGCGCAGGTGCCCGTCCCCCTTGGTCTTGAGGTGGTGTTTCAGGGCGCGCAGGTCGCCGATGGCCGGCAGCCGCTGGCAGTAGAACTGAAAGACATCCTCGGGGGAGACCAGGATGTCCCGGCGCCGCATCTTGTCCTCCTCGGCCCTCAGTCCGTCCATCAGCTCCCGGTTGTGGACCATGAAGGGCAGGGGCTGGCGCAGATCCCCGTCCACCAGGGCGCTGCGGATGAAAATCTCCGAGGCCGCCTGGGGGTCGATACGCCCGTAGGAGACCGGCCGGCGCGCCACCAGGACCAATCCGAACAGGCAGACCTGTTCATCGGCCACCACCTCGCCGCGGCGCCGCTCCCAGCGCGGATCGAGATAGGTGGACCGGCACAGGGACCCGGCCGCGGCCTCGATCCATTCGGGCTGGACCGTGGCCACGGTGCGGGCGAAGAGACGCGAGGTCTCCACGATTTCGGCGGCCACGATCCAGGCCCCGGCGCGGTTGAAGACTCCCGAGCCGGGAAAGATCATCACCTCCCGGCCGCGGGTGGCCTGGTAGCGGTTTTTTTCCCGTCGCTGGCCGATATGGCCCAGGAACCCGGCCAGGATCGACTGGTGGACCGCGGCCTGCAGCGCCGAAGCGTCCAGCGGATCGGCGCCGGGGGCATCCAGGCCGCCGTCGGCCTCCAGTTCGGCCATGATGGCCGCCAGCTGGCCGTGAATGTCGCGCCATTCGCGCAGGCGCCGGTGGGACAGAAAACAGCGCTGGGCCCAGCGCCGCAGCCGGCCCGCGCTCTTTTCGGTCTCCAGGGCGGTTTGGTAGGCCCGCCAGATCTGCACCAGGGTGGCAAAATCGGAGCCCGGATCCACAAAGACGGCGTGGGCCTGGTCGGCCGCAGCGGCCTTTTCCGCCGGTCGTTCGCGCACGTCGGCGATGCTCAGGGCCGCGGCGATGACGATGATGGGTTCCGTGCAGCCGCGCCGGCGGGCTTCGATGAGCATGCGCGCCAGACGCGGGTCCAAGGGCATGCGGGCCATCTGGCGCCCGATGGCGGTGAGGTGCAGGTGGCGGCTGCCGATGGCCGCGTGGGCCGCCGCCGGGGCCTGCGCCGCCTCCACCGCCCCGAGTTCTTCCAGCAGCAGGATGCCGTCGCGGATGCTCTTGTCCGCCGGGCGGTCGATGAAGGGGAAATCAGCGATATCGCCCAGCCTGAGGGCGATCATGCGCAGGACCACCTCGGCCAGGTTGGCGCGCAGGATTTCCGGGGCCGTGAAGCGCGGCCGGCTGTCGTAGTCCTCCTGGCTGTAGAGGCGGATGCAGATCCCGTCGGCCACCCGGCCGCTGCGTCCGGCGCGCTGGTCGCAGCTGGCCTGGCTGATGGGGGCCACGGGCAGGGCCGTGGTGCGGGTGCGCGGCGAGTAGCGCGAGATGCGCGCCAGGCCGGTATCCACCACGTAGCGGATGCCGGGAATGGTGATGGAGGTCTCGGCCACGTTGGTGGCCACGATGATCTTGCGTCCGCCCGCCGGGGCGAAGACCTTGAGCTGGTCGGCGGCCGGCAGCCGGGCAAAGAGGGGCAGAACGGTCTCGCCGGGACGGCGGCGGGCCTCGATCAGTTCGACGGTATCGCGGATGTCCTGTTCGCTGGGCATGAAGACCAGCACGTCGCCCCAAGGCCCCCGGCGGCGGATCCGGTCCACCGCCGCCGCGGCGGCCTCCACGTAGGTGAGGGCCTCCTCGCCGGATCCGTTGTCGATGGGGGCCCAGCGCACCGTTACCGGGTAGGTGCGGCCCGAGACCTCGATCACCGGGGCCCCGTCGAAGGCGGCGGCGAATTTCTGGGTGTCGATGGTGGCTGAAGTGACGATGAGCCTCAGGTCCCGGCGCCGGCGCACCAGGGTGCGCAGCAGTCCCAGGGCGAAATCGATGTTCAGGCTCCGTTCGTGGGCCTCGTCCACGATGAGGGTGTCGTAGGACGTCAGGCTCCGGTCGCGCTGGGCCTCGGCCAGCAGGATCCCGTCGGTCATCACCTTGATGAAGGCCTCGGGGCCGGTGCGGTCTGAAAAACGGATCTTGTGGCCCACGGCCCGGCCCAGGGGCTGGCCCAGCTCCTCGGCGATGCGCCGGGCCACGGTCAGGGCGGCGATGCGCCGCGGCTGCGTGCAGCCGATGAGCCCGTCCAGGCCCCGGCCGGCCTCCAGGCAGAATTTGGGCAGCTGGGTGGTCTTGCCCGAGCCGGTCTCCCCGGAAACGATGACCACCGGGTGGCGGCGGATGGCTTCCACGATGGCCTCGCGGTGGGCCGTGATGGGAAGGGCCGGATCGTAGGCGGGCACCGGCATTGCGGCCCGGCGCCGCGCCTTCTGGGCCGCCGAGGCCGCCAGACGTTCGGCGATGACCGCCAGGCGGGTTTCCGGCACGGCTGTTTCCGCCGCGGCCTGGCGCCGCAGCCGGGCCAGCTCGCGGCCCGACCGGGCCCGCTCGTCGGCCATGGCCCGGGGCAGACGCCGGCGCAGCTTGTCGATGGTGCTGATGGTCATGGCGCCGCTTGTTTAAACCATCGGCGGCCAAAAAACCAGAACGGACCACACCGAGGACTTGAAGGACGACAAAGAGAGGGATGCTTTTCTGCAGCGCCGGGCGTGACACCCGGCAAGGCCTGTGCTACCCAGCAGTAAAGCCAACACCGCTGAGGGCCAACAGAATCGGAGGACCCCATGAATTTCGTCGTCATCGGCGGAGACGCCGCCGGCATGAGCGCGGCCAGCCGCGCCCGGCGCAACGACGCCAGTCTCAACGTCATCGTACTGGAGCAGACCCGGGACGTGTCCTACAGCGCCTGCGGGATGCCTTACAACATCGCCGACGCGCAGCGGGACATGGATGATCTGGTGGTGCGCCGGGCCGAGGTCTTTCGCGCCCAACAGGGTATCGACGTGCGCCTCGGGCACCGGGCCGAGGCGATTGATCCGGCCGACCGCCGGGTTTCCGGGACGACGGCCGGGGGGCAGCGCTTCGAGGTGGCCTACGATCGGCTGCTCATCGCCACCGGGGCCCGGCCCATCCTGCCCGATCTGCCGGGGATCGACCTGGAGGGCGTGGCGGTCCTCAAGACCCTGGGCGACGGGAGGCGCCTCAAGGCTCTGCTGGCCGAGCGCCGGGCGCGCCAGGTGGCGATCCTGGGAATGGGCTATATCGCCCTGGAGATGGCCGAAGCCCTGAGGGAGCGGGACATGGCGGTGGCGCTGGTCAAGCCCCGGGCCGGTATTCTGCCCTGGATGGCCCCGGAACTGGCGGCCGCGGTGCGCGCCGAACTCGAAGCCCACGAGGTGGCCCTGCACGACGGCCAGGCCCTGGACGGGATCACGATCCGCGGCGATCAGCTGCGCCTGACCGGGCCGGGATTCGCCCTGGAGGCGGACGTGGTGGTGGCGGCCGTCGGGGTCCAGCCCAACAGCGAGATCGCTGCCGCGGCCGGCATCGATTTGGGACCCTCCGGGGCCGTCGCGGTGGACCGGGGGATGCGGACTTCGGCCGAGGCCGTCTTCGCCGCCGGCGATTGCGCCGACGCCTTCCACGTGGTCACGGGGCGGCGGGTCTGGATCCCCCTGGCCCTGCGGGCCAACCGGGCCGGCTGGGCCGTGGCCGACAACGCCACCGGCGGGGCCGCCGAGCTTGCCGGGATCGCGGGCACGGCGGTCTTCAAGGTCTTCGGCCTGGAGGTGGCCCGCAGCGGGTTGACCTCCCGCGAAGCGGAAAAAGCCGGCTTCGCGCCGCGGACGGTCACCATCCAGACCCGCACCCGGGCCCATTCGCATCCCGGTTCCGGCACTCTTCACGTGCACATGGTGGGCGACCGGCGCACGGGGCGGCTCCTCGGCGCGCAGATGGTGGGCAGCGAAGGGGCGGCTCACCGCATCAACGCCGTGGCCGTGGCCCTGCACGCCGGCATGACGGTGGCGGCCTTTGCCCAGTCGGACCTTTCCTACGCGCCGCCCTTCGGTCCGGTCTGGGATCCGCTTCTGACGGCGGCCAATCAGTTGGTCAAGCGGCTCTAGCGCAGGATCCGGCGCACGTCCGGGTGGTCCAGGCAGGCGGCGTCCACCGCCCAGTTGCCCTCGGCGTCCACCACGCGTTTGAGGCGCCCGGTCTTGAGCCAGTCCACCACGCCCCAGGGGGTCAGGTAGGTCATGGCGGCAAACTCATCCACCGTGTAGTGGGGCCTTGCACTGGACTCCGGCGTCTCCGGCGCAGCGGTTTGGGCGGGGACCTGATCGGCGGGAATGCGCCAGCGGTTGCCGAGCTTTTCGCCGGCGATTTGGCCGGCGCGCAGCATCTGGGTGACCTGCTGCACGGTGAGGCCGCAGGTCTGGGCATATTCGCGGGTGGAAAGGAACGTCTTCACGAGCTTCACCTTTTGTTTTCGTTCAAACCGTCCGAACGGGCAACGGCAGCGTGATTTCGCTCCACCCGGTTATCACAGGCGGGCTGTTTTTGCCAGCCGGTTCGGAGAAGGATAGAGGCTTGAATAAAAACAGGAGGTTGTTTCAAACTCAGATGAAATTCGGCGGGAGCCGAAAAATTCAAAAAAGTATCTATTTGCGCTTCATTACATGAAGCGTGTTTTTTTTAGTTCCGATTCTTGACACCCCACGGTTATTTTGGCATCCAGTGACATTCAATTATTCTACCGCCTTGAACCGCTATCCGACACACCACGCGTACCCCGATGTGCCCGGGTAAGGGCGGCCCGCCGACAGGTGTTCGGCTGGAATCCGGAGCCGGTTTCCACCGGCCTTCCGGAGCGCCGGCGGCCCTTCAACGCGGGCTTTTTTGCGCCGGGAACCGAAGCGAGGAGGAACCATGATCGTTGCCGAAAGAAAACCGTTGGATGAAATCAACGCCATGCTCAAGGGCTACCGGCGGGTGCTGACCGTGGGCTGCGGCACCTGCGTGGCCGTCTGTCTGGCCGGCGGTGAAAAGGAGGTCGGGGTGCTCAACGCCGAACTCCAGCTGGTCCGCAAGGTGAACGGAGACCCCATCGAACTGGGAGCGGCCTGTGTGGAGCGCCAGTGCGATATGGAGTTTCTCGATCCACTGGAAGTTCTGGTGGATCACTACGACGCCATCCTGTCCATGGCCTGCGGGGCGGGGATCCAGTTCCTCGCCGAGCGCTTTGCCGAGGTGCCGGTTTTCCCGGCGGTGGACACCACCTTCATCGGTGCCAACCGGGACGTGGGCTGGTACGAGGAAAAATGCCGGGCCTGCGGCACCTGCGTGCTGGGCATGACCGGCGGCATCTGCCCGGTCACCATGTGCGCCAAGGGGCTTTTCAACGGCCCCTGCGGCGGGACCAACAACGGCAGCTGCGAGATCTCCAACGACCAGCCCTGCGCCTGGTACCGGATCTATGAGCGGCTGGCCCAGCAGAATCGGCTGGCCAACATCATGGAGATCCATCCCGCCAACGAGTGGCGCAACCAGACCCCGCGGACCCTGGTGCAGGCCGGCTACCGCCGTCGCAAGGAGGCCCTGGCTTCCTGATACGGCCCTGGCGGCAAGGATTCGGAACCCATCAACCAGACCGAAGGATGACGAGTATGGAATTGAAATCAGGGAGCAACCTGGAAAAGATGCTTCGCGCGGGACACTTCGCCTTCACCGGAGAGCTGGGGCCGCCGCGGGGGGCCAACGTGGACGCGGTGCGCGAGAAGGCCAAACCCCTCAAGGGGATGGTCGATGCGGTGAACATCACCGACAACCAGACCGCCATGGTGCGCATGTCGAGCTGGGCCGCCTCGCTCATCGCCATCGAGGAGGGGCTCGAACCCAACTACCAGATGGTCTGCCGCGACCGCAACCGCCTGGCCATGCAAAGCGACATCCTCGGATCCTATGCCCTGGGAATCCGCAACATGCTCTGCCTGTCGGGGGACCACCAGCAGTTCGGTGACCACCCGCGATCCAAGAGCGTCTACGACATCGACTCGACCCAGCTGATTCAGATGGTCAAGGGCATGCGCGACGAGGGCAGGTTCCAGGGCGGGGCGGACATCGACGGCAGGCCGAACATGTTCATCGGCGCGGCGGCCAACCCCTTTGCCGACCCCTTCGAGTGGCGCGTTCATCGGCTGGCCAAGAAGGTCCAGGCCGGGGCCGATTTCATCCAGACCCAGTGCATTTTCAACATGGACAAGTTCCGGCGCTGGATTCAGCAAGCCAACGACATGGGGCTCACCGAGAAAGTCTACATCCTGGCCGGGGTCACCCCCATGAAGAGCATCGGTATGGCGCGCTACATGAAGACCAAGGTGCCCGGCATGGATGTGCCCGAAGCCATCATCAAGCGTCTCCAGGGAGTGGACAAGAAGAAGGTGGCCGACGAGGGGATCCAGATCGCCTGCGAGCAGATCGCCGAGTTCAAGGAGCTGAAGGGGGTGGCCGGGGTTCACCTGATGGCCATCGAGTGGGAGCACAAGGTCCCGGAAATCGCCGAACGGGCAGGGATGTTGCCCCGGCCGACGGTCTGATGCGCCGCCCCTCTGGGCGTCAACGATTCCGACAACCCTGCGCAAGATAAGGAGTCCCCAATTGAACAGCCAAACGAAAAAGGTCATGGTCATAGGCGGTGGCATCGCCGGGCTGACGGCCGCTTGGGAGCTGGCCGCGGCCGGCGTTGAGGTGGCGCTGGTGGAAAAGGCCCCCTTTCTCGGCGGACATGCCATTCAGTACGCCTGCAAGGCCACCGATACCTGCCAGCAGTGCGGGGCCTGCGGCGTGGAAAAAATGCTGGCCAACGTGGTCGCCTGCGACCGGATCCAGGTCCACCTGGCCGCCGAAGTGGCCTCGGTGAGCGGCGACGGGCCCTTCACGGTCGCCCTGCGGGCCAGCGGATCGGCACCGGCGGGCGCCGGCGCCTGTGGGGCGGGCTATGACGCCGACCCCCAGGCCTGCGCCGCGGGTCGGGGCTATTCGGTGCACAACGGGGTCTTTTACGGACCGGACGGAAGCTTCGATCCCCGGCGGGTGGCCGCTCCGGCCGATACCACGGTGGATGCCGTCGTGCTGGCCACCGGGTTCGTCCCCTTTAATCCCGCCGAGAAGCCCACCTACCGCCATCACGAACTGGCCAACGTGGTCACCGGCCTGGAACTCGAGCGCGCCAAGCGGATCTTCGGCGATGTGCGGCGCCCCTCGGACGGCCGGCTTCCGGCCCGCATGGCCTTCATCCAGTGCGTGGGCAGCCGCGACGAACGCCTGGGCCACCTGTGGTGCTCCCAGGTCTGCTGCCCCTACGCCCTGCGTTCGGCCCTGGCTACCAAGCACAAGCACCCGGAGATGGATGTCACCGTTTTTTACATGGACATTCAGAACACCACCAACAGCTTCGGGGCCTTTTACGATCAGTGCAAGTCCGCCCTGCGCTTCGTGCGCACCATTCCGGTGGACATGTACGAGGCGCCCGACGGGGCGGTGCGCACCCGTTACATGACCGAGGAGGACGGGGCCCCGGTGGACGAGATCTTCGATCTGGTGGTCCTCTCGGTGGGGATCATGCCGGGAGCCGACAATTCCGCCCTTTCCCGGACCCTGGGGATCGATCTCAACGGGGACGGCTTCTTTGCCCGCCCCGATCTGTTGAACACCAGCCTCACCGGGCGCAGCGGCCTCTTCGTCGCCGGCACCGCCGGCGGTCCCATGACCATCGCCGGGGCCATGGCCCATGCCGGCCAGTCGGCCGCTGCGGTGCTGCAATACTTAGGGAGGGCCAGCCGATGACAGCCAAAGTGGAAACTGCCATGGAGCAAATTGAGATCGCCACCGGTGTGCTGGTGGTCGGCGGCGGCATGACCGGGGTGGAAACCGCCCTGCAGGTCGCGTCCCAGGGTTACGCCGTGACCCTGGTGGAAGGCGGGGCCGAGATCGGTCCGGGGGCCGAATCCCGACCCCGGGGGGCCCTTCCCGACGGAGCGGATCTGGCGGATCGGGTCGCGCGGGTGCGCGCCAGCGATCGCATCGAGGTTCTCAGCGGCACCCGGCTGGACGCCGTGGCCGGGCTGGCCGGTGATTTCCGCGCCTGGCTGGGAACGGCCGAGGATGTGATCGAGCGCCGCTTCGGCGCCGTGGTCCTGGCCACCGAGTTCGCCGTGAAGCCGCTTTTTCTGGGCTACCAGCTTTCGCCGGGCAAGGCCGTGATAGGCCAGAGCGATCTGGAAAACCGCCTGGCCGAAGATCCGGCGGCCTTTGCCGAGCGGACGGTGGCCTTCGTGGTGGGCTTCGCCCAGAACGGCAATCCCCTGGTGATGCAGCGGGTGTTCAACAGCGTCAAGGCCCTGCAGGCCGCCGGGGCGGCCGGGGTCAACGTCTTTGTGGCGGATCTGAAGGTCGCCGACGACGGCCTCGAACGCTGCTACCGCGAGGGGCGGGACGGGGGCGCGCTCTATTTCAAGCTCAAGGCGGCCCCCCAGATCGCGACGGCCGAAGCCGGGGTCACCCTGACCTTTCCGGATCCAGTCCTGCGCCGGGCGGTGAACGCCGACGCCGACCTGCTGGTGGTGGAGGAGGCCCTCGAAGTGACGGCCGCCAACGCCGATCTGGCCGCCATGCTGCGCCTCGATCTGGGCCCCCAGGGCTTCCTGCAGGCCGACAACATCTACCGTTTCCCGGTGGCCACCAACCGCGAGGGGATCTTCGTAGTGGGCGCCAGCCGCGAGGCACGGTCCCTGGCCTGGGCCTTGACCGACGCGCGCAACGCGGCCCTGCGGGTGCGCGAGCTGCTCGGGGACGGAAAGCGCAGCGTACCGCGGGACAAGGCGGTGGTGGACATCGGCAAGTGCACCTTCTGTCTGACCTGCTACCGCTGCTGCCCCCACGGCGCCATTTACTGGCTGGCGGAAAACAAGCCCGTGATCTCGCCGGTGGCCTGCCAGGGATGCGGCATTTGCGCCAGCGAATGTCCCATGGACGCCATCCAGATCGGCGGGTTCCGCGACGACGAGGTCCAGGGGCGCATCGGCGCGGCGCTGGCCGACGTCAACGGCGATCCGGCCATCGTGGCCTTCTGCTGCCAGAACTCGGCCCTGGCGGCCGGGGAGATGGCGGCCCAGTTCAAGATGCCTCTGCCGGCCGGTCTGCGCCTGGTGCAGGTTCCCTGCGCGGGCAAGATCGACCTGCAGTACATTCTGGACGCCTTCGTCAAGGGAGCCGACGGGGTCCTGGTGATGGCCTGCCACCCGGGCAACTGCAAGAGCGAACGGGGCAACACCTACGCCGGCTGGCGCGTCGAGGACGCCCAGCGGATTCTGGCCGGCGCCGGTCTGGATGCCGAGCGGCTGCGCTTTGCCACCCTGGCGGCCAACATGGGCAGCGATTTTCGTGCGATTGTGGTTGACATGGCGCAAAAAATACAGGAGCTAGGGAAGGTCTCGCAATAGCGTTTCTCTATCCAGGGGCGCCGTTTTTCACACGGTGCCCCGCGCACAGCATGCAGTCACCACCGCGTCCGCACGGCGGGCCTGGCCCGGTGGCGAAAGGCGGCGGCCAACATCAGACGGAGGGTTTTGCTTATGGCTGAAGAAGCGATCAAACTCGGAGGGAAGAAGAAGAGCACCTTCATGGACAAGGTCCGGGAGATGCTGCCGGAAGGCGGCAACCTGAACCTTTGTCTGACCTGTGGAGCGTGCGCTTCGGGCTGCCCGGCCACCGGCCTCGAGGGGATGGATCCGCGCAAGTTCCTGCGCATGGCGGCCCTGGGCATGGACGAAGAGATCACCACCACGCCGTGGGTCTGGATGTGCAGCATGTGCCAGCGCTGCATCTACGTCTGTCCCATGAAGATCAACATTCCCCAGTTGGTCTACTATGCGCGCCAGAGCTGGCCGCGGGAAAAGCGGCCCAAGGGGATTCTGGGTTCCTGCGACATGGCCCTCAAGCACGACACCTGTTCGGCCATGGGCGCCAGCGAAGACGACTTCCAATTCGTGGTGGAGGACGTGCTCGAAGAGTACCGCGCCGCCCAGCCGGAGTTCGCCGAGATGGAGGCGCCCATCAACAAGCAGGGGGCCGAATTCTACCTCAACCAGAACTCCCGCGAGCCGGTCACCGAGCCCGACGAAATGGTGCCGTTGTGGAAGATTTTGCACCTCGTGGGGGCCGATTGGACTTACGGCACCAAGGGTTGGGCCGCCGAGAACTACTGCATGTTCCTGGCCGACGATGATGCCTGGCGGCACATCGTGGAGGTCAAGAAGAAGGCGGTGGAGGACCTGGCCTGCAAGGTCTGGCTCAACACGGAGTGAGGGCACGAACTCTTCGCGGTCCGGGCCGGACTGCAAAAGTTCAAGATGACCCCCAACTTCGAGATCAAGAGCATCATTCAGTACTACGCCCAGTGGATCCGGGAAGGCAAACTCAAGGTCAACAGCGACTGGAACAAGGATCTGAAGGTCACCTTCACGGTTCAGGACCCCTGCCAGCTGGTGCGCAAGAGCTTCGGCGACCCGGTGGCCGAGGACCTGCGCTTCGTGGTCAAGACCGTGGTGGGCGAGGAGAACTTCATCGAGATGTACCCCAACCGCTCCAACAACTTCTGCTGCGGCGGGGGGGGCGGCTACCTCCAGTCGGGGTACGCCGAGCAGCGGCGTGAATACGGCCGGATCAAGGCCGAACAGATCCTGGCCACCGGGGCGGCTTACTGCATCACGCCCTGCCACAACTGCCACGCCCAGGTCCACGACCTTTCGGACGTTCACGGCCACAAATGGCAGACGGTCCATCTGTGGACCCTCATCTGCCTGGCCCTGGGGATTCTCGGTCCCAAGGAACGGGCCTATCTGGGCGAGGATCTGGCGGAAGTCAACATGTTCCATCCCGAGCAGGAGTAGCTGGCCGCGTTCTCGCGAACGGCCGCGCAAGCAATAAAACCCGGTCAGGGGCCGCGATGCCCCGGACCGGGTTTTTGAATTTGACCGACAAATTCCGGGGACGGGTTCACCGGGCATGCACCGGCGCGAAGTCCCCTGGCGGATAAAGACGGTAAAGATGAACCCTTTGGGATGGAAGCGCCTGTGGTCCCTGTGGCTCCCGCTGCTCTCTACCCCGACGCTTTTGGCCCTCTGTCTCTGGGCGGGAGGCGCCCACTTCGGCCTCGCCTACCCCTGGACGGCAGCCGGCCGCGATTTGGCCTGGCAGACGGTCCTGGCCTGGGGCACGGCCTTTTTTCAAGGCGGCCGCTTCCTTTCTTGATCCTTCAAACCTTGTGGATGGGGTGTTTTTTCCTGGCCATGGCCGCCAAGACGGCCTTCCACGGGGTTCCACCGACCCTCGACGATGTCTTCGCCCTGGACGAATTGTTCTGGAACCGGACCAATGCCTACCGCCGCCTGGGGTTCGATACCTACTGGGCCATCGACGATTTCGTTCTCGATGACATGAACGGCGCGTTTCTTTCGGACGCCTCCCTCTATCGCCAGGTCAGCGAAAAGATCACTCCTTGGATCCGGGAGGGGGTGCCGGTTTTCAGTTACGTGGTCACCTATTTTGGCCACTGGGACTACCCGCTCAACGAAAGCCGTCCCCCCAAGGTCGCCACCCGGTCCACCGTCCCGGAGGTGGAAGCCTTCGCCAACATGGACGCCCGCCGAGACCGTTTTCCGGTCGGGGCGGGCGTCGGTGTCGGCGCTCAGGTGCCGAAATTCAGGCCGCCTTGGCCAATTTGACCGCGCAGACCTTGAATTCGGGAATCCCCGAAACAGGATCCAGCCGGGCGTTGGTGAGCCGGTTGGCCGCCGCCTGGGCGTAATGGAAGGGCAGAAAGACGGTCCCGGGGGCGGCCTGGTCCGAGATCTGGACCACGACTTCGATGCTGCCGCGGCGCGATGAAATCAAGGCCCGGTCGCCATGCTGCAAACCGTGCTCGCGGGCGTCGCGGGCGGACATCTCCACGAAGCATTCCGGGGCCCTTTCGTTGAGTCCCTCGGTTTTCATGGTCATGGTGCCGGTGTGGTACTGGTAGAGAACCCGCCCGGTGGTCAGGTAGATGGGATACTCGGTGTCGGCCACCTCGGCCGGGGGGATGTATTCAATGGCGAAAAAGACCCCCTTGCCGCTGGTGAACATCCCCTGGTGCAGGACCGGAGTCCCCGGATGCTCCGGGGTGGGGCAGGGCCAGGGGATTCCTTCCTTTTCCAGGCGGGGGTAGGAAAGTCCGCCGTAGGAAGGGGTGATCCGGGCCAGTTCGTCGAAGATCGCCTGGGGGTTTTCATACTGCATGGGATAGCCCATGCGGGTGGCGATCTGGCAGACGATCCACCAGTCGTCGCGGGCTTGGCCGGGCGGCTCGACGGCCTTGCGGACCCGCTGGACCCGCCGCTCGGTGTTGGAAAAGGTGCCGTCCTTCTCCGCGAAGCAGGCCGAAGGGAGCACCACGTCGGCCATGCGGGCCGTCTCGGTGAGAAAGATGTCCTGGACCACCAGAAAATCGAGGTGCTTGAAGCAGTGCTCGGCGTGGTTGAGATCCGGGTCCGAGACCAGAGGATTTTCACCCACGACGTAGAGGGCTTTGATTCGGCCCTCGCCCGCCGCGGGCACCATCTGGGTCACTTTCAGCCCCGGCTTTTCGGGCAGGCCGCTAACGCCCCAGGCCTTTTCCATCTTGGCGCGGATGGCCGGATCGGCCACCTTCTGGTACCCGCTGTAAACGTCGGGCAGGCCGCCGAAGTCGCAGGCCCCCTGGACGTTGTTCTGTCCGCGCAGGGGGTTGACCCCCCCGCCTTCGACCCCCAGGTTCCCGCAGAGCATGGCCAGAGCCGCCAGACACTTGACGTTGTCCGTGCCGGTGGTGTGCTGGGTGATGCCCATGCAGTAGAGAATGCTGGCCGGCCGGCCCGAGGCGTAAAGGCGGGCCGCGGCCGTCAGGTGTTCGGCCGGGATCCCGGTGATGCTTTCCACGAACTCGGGAGTGTACTTTTCCACCATCTGTTTCAGCGCTTCGAAGCCCGCGGTGCGCTGGGCCACGAAATCCCGGTCGTAGATCTTTTCCTTGATGATGACGTGCATCATCCCGTTGATCCAGGCGACATCGGTGCCCAGGTTCTGGCGCAGATAGAAATCGGCGAACCCGGCGATGCGGGTGCGCCGCGGATCGACCACGATGAGCTTGGCCCCCCGGCGGGTCACGGCCCGCTTGACGAAGGTGGAGATCACCGGGTGGTTCTCGGTGGTGTTGGAGCCCGTGATGAGGATCACCTCGGCCTTCTCGATGCAGGCGATGGTGTTGGTCATCGCGCCGCTGCCGAACGTGGCGGCCAGCCCGGCCACCGTGGAGCTGTGTCAGAGACGGGCGCAGTGGTCGATGTTGTTTGTCTTGAGCACCGCCCGGGTGAACTTGTTCATCAGGTAGTTTTCTTCGTTGGTGACCCGCGCCGAGGTGAGGACCCCGAGGCTGTCGGGGCCGTGCTGCTCGCGGATCTCGCCCAGGCGCCGGGCCACCCGGTCCAGGGCCTCGTCCCAGGTGGCCTCGCGCAACTGCCCGTTGTCGCGCACCAGGGGGGTGGTGAGCCGTTCGGGGTCGTGGATGAAGTGGAACCCGAAGCGGCCCTTGACGCACAGGCTGCCGTGGTTGGGGGCCACGTCGGCCCCGGTAACCTTGACCACCCGCCCATCGGCCACGTGCAGGTCGAGCTGGCAGCCCACCCCGCAGTAGCTGCAGGTGGTGCGCACCCGGGTGGTCTGCCAGGGGCGCACCCGATAGCGGGCGTCCTTTTCCACCAGGGCCCCCACCGGGCAGGCCTGGACGCATTCGCCGCAAAAGACGCAGTCGCTGTCCTTCAGAGGCCGGTCGTCACCGGCCACGATCTTGGAGCGGGTCCCCTGGTAGCCGAAGCGGATGGCGTTGTTGACCTGGATCTCGTTGCAGGCCTGAACGCAACGGCCGCAGTGGATGCAGCGCGAAAAGTCCCGCACGATGAACGGGTTGACCGTCTCCATGGGATAGACGGTCTCGGCCGGGGGCAGGTTCCGGGCCGTGACCTGGTAGCGGAAGGCCAGATCCTGGAGGCGGCAGTCCCCCCAGACCGGGCAGAGCTCCACGGCCTGATCCTCGTCTTGAACCCGCATCTGAAAGCGGCTCCAGTCCTGTTCAACAGTCTGGCGGATGGTGCAGTTGTGGTTTCCCGAGGCCAGCATCAGTTCGAGGATCTGGCGCCGCGCCGCCACCACCTTGGGCGATTCGGTGCGCACCACCATCCCGTCGGTCGCCGGGGTGGCGCAGGAGGCCATCAGGGTGGCGGCCCCTTCCACCTCCACCACGCAGATGCGGCAGGCGCCGGTGGGGGTGGCGCCCTTGAGGTGGCAGAGGGTGGGGATATCGACGTGATGGCGCCGGGCCACCTCGAGAAGGGTCTCGCCAGGTTCGAAGGTCCACGTGTTGCCGTTGATCACGATGCGGTTCTGCGGCGCTTCGGCCATTGCCAGCTCTCCTTGAAGCGGTTGGGGGTCTGGGGCGTTGACCATGCGGGTGCGGTCAGGAATGCCAAACCTTTATAGAAAGGCGCTGGATTTGTCAATCGAGGGGCCGGGCCTTCCAGGACGCCCTCAAAGTAAGGGTATCTGTCTGGATGAAGATTCACGCCGGGTAAAGGCCGACTGCGATCCAGGGCGGGAGGGCGCGCGGCCGGCGGCTGGCTCCAAGTCAGGCTCAGGCGGTCTTGAAAAGTGTCAGATCGGCGCGGCGGCGGATGGCCTCGCCCACCTCCTGGATGAAGCACTCCAACCCCACGCCCTGGCGCACGGTGCCATCCAGGGTGCGGACCGAAACGGTGCCGTCCTGCTGCTCGCGCTGGCCCAGGGTGAGGATCAGCGGCACGTAGGCCAGCTGGGCCTCGCGCACCTTGCGGTTGAGGCTCTCGGTGCGGCTGTCCACCTCGGCGCGTACCCCGGCGCCCGAGAGCCGGTCCCGCAGGGCTTCGGCAAAGGGGACCAGGCTGTCGTTGATGGGCAGGAGGACCGCCTGGAGAGGCGCCAGCCAGAGGGGAAACCTGCCGGCGAAGTGCTCGATGAGAATTCCCAGAAAGCGTTCGATGCTGCCGTAGATCACCCGGTGGATCATGATGGGCCGGTGCCGTTCGTTGTCGCTGCCGATATAAGCCAGGTCGAAGCGTTCCGGCAGGGACATGTCCAGCTGGATGGTGCCGCACTGCCAGGTGCGCTTGAGGGCGTCCTGGATGTGCACGTCGATCTTGGGGCCGTAAAAGGCGCCGTCGCCCGGATTGACCTTGTAATCTCGGCCGTAGGCCCTGAGGGCGTTTTCCAGCCCGTCGGTGGCCTGGGCCCACTGGGCGTCGCTGCCGATGGACTTTTCCGGCCGGGTGGACAACTCCAGGTGAAAGCCGAGGCCGAAGGTGGAATAGATCCGATCCACCAGCCTGAGGACCCCGAGAATTTCGTCCTGGATCTGTTCGGGGGTCATGAAGATATGGGCGTCGTCCTGGTGAAAGGCGCGCACCCGAAACAGCCCGGAAAGCACCCCGCTCATCTCGTGGCGGTGGACCAGCCCGATCTCGGCCTGGCGCAGGGGCAGGTCCTTGTAGGAATGGGGCCTGGCGCGGTAGAGGAGCATCCCTCCGGGGCAGTTCATGGGCTTGATGGCGTAGTCTTCCTCGTCCACCACCGAGGTGTACATGTTTTCGCGGTAGTTTTCCCAGTGGCCGCTGCGTTCCCACAACACTCGGCGCAGCATGATGGGGGTTTTGGTCTCGACGTAACCGGCGGCCCGGTGCTCTTGGCGCCAGTAGTCGAGCAGGGCGTTCCAGATCTCCATCCCTCGGGCGTGGAAAAAGGGCATCCCCGGGGCCTCGTCATGGAAGCTGAACAGGTCCATGGCCAGGCCGATCTTGCGGTGGTTGCGCCGCTTGGCCTCCTCGATGAAGTCCAGGTGGGCCTTGAGGTCCTTCTTGTCGAAGAACGCCGTGCCGTAGATGCGCTGGAGCTGCTGTCGGCTCTGGTCGGCCCGCCAGTAGGCCCCGGAGACCTTCATCAGCTTGAAGGCGCGCACGAAACCGGTGTGGGGGATGTGGGGGCCGCGGCACAGGTCGGTGAAGCCGTCTTGCTCGTAAAAGGAGATGGTCCCGTCGGGCAGATCGGCGATCATTTCCAGCTTGTACGGCTCGCCGCGGTAAAATTCGAGGGCCTCGGCCTTTGAGACCTCCCGGCGCCGGATGGGCAGCTTGGCGTTGACGATGCGGCGCATCTCATCCTCGATGCGGGTAAAGTCCTCCTCGCTGATGGGGGCCATGTCGATGTCGTAGTAGAACCCGTCCTCCACCGTGGGACCGATGGTCAGCATGGCCTGGGGGTAGAGCCGCAGGATGGCCTGGGCCATGACATGGGCCGCGCTGTGGCGCATGATCTCCAGGGCCTCGGGATCGCGGGTGGTGATGAGACGGACGCGGCTGTCGCCGGAAATGGGGGTGTGCAGATCCACCAGCCGGCCGTCGCATTCCATGGCCACGGCGTTGCGGGCCAGACCTTCGGAGATGCTCAGGGCCACGTCGTGGCCGGTGGGCGGGGTGTCAAAGCGCTTTATGTCGCCGTCGGGAAGTGTTATGTGGATCATGGTCGTGTACCTGTCTGCAAAAGCCCTGGGCCTTGTGGCGTCATCGCCGC
>CALJLV010000070.1 GCA_937982505.1 uncultured Desulfobacteraceae bacterium
CCCCAGGGCGCGCCTTCATATTGCGGATTGATGATTGTGGATTGCGGATTGAAAATGTGGCTATTGAGGTTTGATCCGATCAGAATCCACAATCCCAAATCCGAAATCCGCAATTGGAAGGTTGAGGATTGAATGAAAATGCCATATGCTGCCTCCATGAACGCGGATGAATTCAAAAACAGAACCAAAGCCTTCGCGATCAGGGTAATCCGGTTGGTGGAAGCGTTGCCGCAAAACCAGACCGCGAAGGTAATTGGAAACCAGTTGCTCCGAAGCGGCACCTCGGTAGGTGCGAACTATCGCGCCGCCTGCCGCGCGAAATCTCCCGCCGACTTTGTCGCCAAGCTGGCCATCGTCGAAGAGGAATGCGATGAATCCATATACTGGATGGAATTGATCGTCGAAGCCGGCTTGATGGACGAAAAGCGTTTGGTCGAGTTGAAAAACGAAGCAAACGAAATTCTTTCAATGGTCGTCGCCTCCATAAAAACCGCCCGTTCCCGCAAGTAATCCGCAATCCCCAATCCCAAATCCGCCATCACCCCGTCCCCTTTCTCTCCTGGGCGACGAACTCGAAGGGTTCCACCGAGTACCCGGCCAGGTTCTCGCGCCGGAACACCACCAGGCTCATGGGCGGGACCGGAAGCTCGCTCCAGCCTTTTTCCTGCGCCAGCACGGCGTCGAGGTATGCGGGGTCCGAAGCGTAGAGAACCGCCTTGCGACGGGGATGCCAGCGCAGTTCCAACGGCCTGTTCCCCTTGAGCACGATGACGGTTTCCGGATCGGTCCGGCAGGCGATGACGGCGGTGATCTGCCCGCGGCAGCGCCGGAGCCGGGTCTTGAACCGCTCGATATCCATGGCCCCGTCCCGGGCGGCGTTCGCGGCCAGGCGGAACAGAATCTCGCTGTCCACCTCGGCGAAGCGCCGCATCTTCCAGCGCCGGAACAGGTAGTCGGCGTTGTAAATGGTGCCGTTGTGGGTGCCGATCACCTCCCCGGCGCGGATCGGGTGGTTGTTGCTGTTGACCCGTTCGTCCCCTCGGGTGCGCCAACGGGTATGGCCGAGGAGGAGCGCGGCGCGGTTGTCCATGGAGGCAGGAAATGATGTCAGTGGATGGGCTGTTGGGTGAATTAACAAAAGGGCGAGAAAGTAGCAAATATTTTAGCCCTATCTCGTCAGTACATCAAATGTTTGAGATATTACTTGACATACGGTCGAGATAGGACCAATATTATTGCTACTATGTCGATTGAACGTCAAAGGATGCGCCAATGAAACTGAATGAGTTTCTGTCGCGGCATGCCGTGTTTACGGTGGACGAGTTGGACAGATTTCTGTCCGCCAGAGGGTCCGCAAAACGGAACACCCGCAAGTCACTCCTGACATACCACCGCAACCAGGGGAGGATAATACCTATCCGCCGCGGGCTATATGCGACCGTTCCGTTGGGCGGCGATCCGGCATCGAGTCCGGTCGATCCTTATCTCGTAGCGGCGAATTTGAGCGAGGATGCGGTACTTGCATACCATACGGCTTTGGAATTCCACGGAAAGGCATATTCGGTCTACACGAAGTTGCATTACTTATCCGCGCGTAAATCGCTTCCGTTGAAGTTTCAATCTCATGAGTTCACGCGCGTTCCCGTACCGCATCTCCTTCGGGAGAAGGGCAAGGAGATGTTCGGTGTCGCCAGCCACAAACGTTCCGGTGTGGAACTCAGGGTGACCAACCTTGAAAGAACCTTCGTCGACGTGCTGGACCGGCCGGATTTGACGGGGAGTTGGGAAGAGATATGGCGATCCCTGGAATCGGTTGAGTTCTTCGACCTGGATCAGGTCGTCGAATACGTTCTTTTGTTGGAGAATGCAACCACCGCCGCAAAGGTGGGTTTTTTTCTGGAACAGCACAAGGAAACCTTGATGGCCGACGATGCCCACTTGAATCCGCTGCGAAGCCTGCGCCCCCGGCAGCCTCACTATCTTGATCGCAGCCGACGAAGAGAGTGCCGGTTGGTCAAAGAGTGGAACCTGCTGATCCCGGTCGAAATTCTGAACAGATCATGGGGGGAAGTGCTGTGAAATTCTTGTCGTCGGAAGTATTGCAGGCAGCCGAAGCCACCGGCTTCAAAGTGGATATGGTCGAGAAAGTACTCCACCTGCTGAATCTGTTGAATGCCCTGAACTCCCACCCATTTCTCAAGGGCAAATGGGTTTTGAAGGGTGGCACGGCCTTGAACATGTTTAAGCTCGACATACCCAGATTGTCCGTAGATATCGATCTCAATTACATTGGGGCGCTGGATCGTGAGGAAATGCTGGCTGAAAGGCCCAAGATCGAACAGGCGTCGCAGGCGGTATTTTCCCGAGAAGGGTTCACCACCAAGAGAGTCCCGGACGAACACGCGGGCGGAAAATGGAGGTTGAGCTACCAGAGCTACACAGGACAATCCGGCAACATTGAGGTCGACATGAATTTCATGTTCAGGCAGCCGCTCTGGGATATTCAGCCCGCCGATTCTCATCCGTTCGGGGACTTCCAGTCCAAGAGTATTCCAGTTCTCGATATCCACGAACTGGCGGCGGGCAAGCTCGCGGCACTGCTGGCGCGCGGGCAGGCAAGGGATTTGTTCGACTGTCATCGGATTCTCCGCATGGACGATCTGGAAAAGGACCGGCTCCGCGTGGCGTTCGTCACTTACGGAGGGATGAACCGCAAGGACTGGAGAACAGTTTCTATCGAGGACGTGGATTTCGATACGGCGGAATTGACGAGGTTACTCATTCCCACTTTACACGACCGCGAAACAAAGGAGCAGGTCTCTCCGGCCGAATACGGGGCGCGCCTTGTAAGGGAATGCCGGGAGCGACTGTTCGTGGTGCTGCCCTTCACAGACTCCGAACGAGCGTTCTTGGATTCGCTGCTGGACCGAGGGATGATCGACTCCAAGCTCTTGACCGCCGACGAATCTCTTCAGCAGCGCATTCAATGCCAGCCGCTTCTCGAATGGAAGGCTCTCAACGTGCGGCAGCATAAGGGATTGCCATAGCAGTGTCCGGCGGCCTGCCGGAGGGGGGGGCGAAAGGTCGAAGCGGGTGTCCGGATGCAGTCGGGCTGTTAAACAAGGCGGATCAAAAAACGGAGAACGGTAGAATTCGGAAAGGACATTTTCGGTGAGCGCCCGCAGCCCCCAGGGTTGCACCCGACCCCCGGACTGCGGGCTTCGAAACGGAGAATCAGGGTAAATGTTCGGACGGGCGTAAGTCGGCGTGGATACGGCTGAAACGACAAAACCCCGAGGGGATGATCCCACGGGGTTTCGTGCTAATAAATGACCGTCTAAATCGACGGATGGATTTTGGCTCCCCAGCACGGACTCGAACCGCGGACCCAGTGGTTAACAGCCACTTGCTCTACCGACTGAGCTACTGGGGAACAGGTCGGCGTCAGTCATCCTGACGAAGCGGATCTAATATATGGGTGGCGGGTGCTTGTCAAGAAAAAAGACAGCCGGTTTGAAAATAAGCACAATCCCGCCTCGAGTCCGTCATCCCGGCCGGTTCCGTTCCGGCGGGATCCGGCGGAAGCGTCGCATGGCCTGTTTGGCTCCCAGTCCCCACAGGGTCCAGCCCAGCTGCCGGAAGGCGCGCCTGAGGCGCACCGTTTCGCTTCGGATCGGGCTTGTGTCGGCGCAGAAAGTGGTGATGCACACCTCGGGGCGCACCGCCCGGGGCAGGAAGCAGGGCCCGTGGCCGTTGTCGAGAAAAGGGCAGTCACGGGTGAAAAAGGGTGCTTCGGCCACCAGGCAGGCGGCCAATCGCCCGTGCAGATGGGGCGCCCGGTTCAGGACATAGACCAGGTCGGTCAGTCCGATGATTTCGTCGATGGCCGTGTTGCGGCAGCACAGGCCCTGGCACCCGGTGATGCAGCGATCCATGAGGGTCGTGGCTCGGGCCAGCAGGTCCAGCTCGGCGTTGTGGATCGCCTGGCAGCGCCAGTCGAGGCGCCGGGTTTCCCGCGGGGACAGCCCGTTCAGGATCTGGGCCGCCCGGCGCAGTTTGTAGCCCAGGCTCATGGAAAATACCTCTGTGATATGGCTGGAAGAAACGCTGAGGGGTCGGGCCGTCTATCACACGGCCGGCATCCAGGCCGGGAAATGGACCGGGGGGGACAAGGCGGCCGGACAGGCGCTGTCATCCGGCGACTGACCGGCCCACCCGATCCGTTCTCCAGCCGGAGGTGGCGCCATCGCCGCACCCCTATCCCACGTCGGGGCGGGAAAAGAAAGCCGTGGGCGCTGTAAAAATCTTACTCGGCCGGCATCACCTGCAGATGGACCGGTCGCCCGGGGGCGTTCACCGCCGGCCGAGCGCCGGGTTCCCGGAAGGCGCCGTCAACCCGGACGGATCGGCATTCGGCGGCGATCTCGTCCCAGTGGTCGGCCAGAAAGTCGTCGAGATCGCCTGGAGGCAGATCCA
>CALJLV010000071.1 GCA_937982505.1 uncultured Desulfobacteraceae bacterium
ACCACTGTTATGAAAGGTTCATTTCACCGTGGGACCGCTATCGCTGTTGACCTTTCCGTCCCTCTACGCCGGCGTGCCGGCGCGGCCCGTGAGGCCGCCCGCCCTGTCGGCGCCGGGCATGACCCTGCTGCAGGTCCAGTCGCTCCACCACCTCGGCTTGGGCAATATCCGGCCCATAGAGTTCAATGTCTTGGGCCTGCGCCGGGGGATCCGCGGCTGCGGACGCAGCCTGTTCAAGGTCTATTTCCATCCCTGGCGCCTGCGCTCCATTCTCAACGCCCAGCGCCTCTGCCTGGAAGCGGCCCGCACGCGCTTTGACTTCGATATCCTCTTCGTCCAGAGCGAACCGGACCACGACCGGGTCCACGTCCGCTGCCCGGCCTGCCACGCCTACTGGTCCTGGCGCGAGGGCCTGCCCAATGATCTGCGCACCGCCGAGGGACGCCGCTGTGCCGGCTGCGCGGCGGACTGAGCGCGGTACTGCGCCCCCGCCCCTTTCCCACAACCTGCTGGCCCCGAAAAACCGGCGCCCGGCCTCCAGTCCGCCGGGCGCCAGTTGAGGCGTCTACTTCTTCTTGAGTTCCTCGTCGCGCAGCACCCGCCGCAGGACCTTGCCGACGTTGGAAGTGGGCACCGTATCCCGGAATTCGATGAACTTGGGCCGCTTGTAGCCGGCCATGTTCTGCTTGCAGAATTCGCGCATCTCCTCTTCGGTGGCCGTCTGGCCCGGTTTGAGCTGGATGAAGGCCTTGACCGCCTCTCCGCTGCGGGCATCCGGAACCCCCACCACCGCGACGATGGCCACCTTGGGGTGTTTGTACAGGATATCCTCCACGTCCCGCGGATAGACGTTGAAGCCGCCCACCAGGATCATGTCCTTCTTGCGGTCGGTGACCAGGATGTAGCCGTTCTCGTCGATATGGCCGATGTCGCCGGTCAGAAAGTAGCGCCGGCCGTTGATCTGGCGGAATACCGCCTCGTTTTCCTCCGGCTTGTTCCAGTAGCCCTGCATCACCTGAGGCCCGCTGATGGCGATCTCGCCGTCCTCGCCTTTGGGCAGCTCCTGGAGACCGGTTTCCAGGTCCACGATCTTGATGTCCGTGCCGGGCATGGGAAAACCGATGGAGCCAATCTTGCGCTGTTCACGGTTGGTCGGATTGACGCTGGCCACCGGAGCGGTTTCGCTCAGTCCGTAGCCCTCGAAGATCACGGCCCCGGTCTTTTCCTCGAACTGCCGACACACCTCGGGCGGCAACGGCGCCCCGCCTGAAAAGCAGCCGATCAGGCTGGTGAGATTGTACTGGTCGATCTGGGGATGGTTGGTAAAGGCCACAAACAAGGTGGGCACCGCCGGCATGATGGTGGGGCGGTGCTTTTGCACGATCTTGAGCACCTCGGTAAAGGGCGGGTTGCCGGCCCGCGGGTCGGGCACGCAGATCAGCCGGGCGCCGATGGAGCAGGCCGACAGCATGGCCACGGTCATGCCGAAGCTGTGATAGAAGGGCAGCACGCCAAGATAGGTGTGAAACCCGTCGCGCCGCATCCGCTCCGGCGGTTTTCCCGGTTCATGCACGAAGCGGCCCACCTCGTCGATGGCCATCAGGTCGTAGAGAAAATTGCTGTGGGTCAGGGCGGCGCCCTTGGGCAGACCGGTGGTACCGCCGGTATAGATGATCAGGGCCAGGTCGTTGGCCGGATCGATGTCGACCTTGGGCGGCTCGGGACGCGCCGCGGCCACCACCTGGTCGAACATCAGATGGCTCGGGTCGTGGCTGGCCGCCTTGGGAATCTTGCCCAGCAGCCCGCCAATGAACCCCTTGAGCGGGGGCAGGTAGGACTTGACGCTGCAGACCACTACGGTTTCCACCAGCGTGTTTTTGACCGCCTCGCAGGCCGTGGGGTAAAAAACCGGGTGATCCATGCAGAACACGGCCCGGGCCCCGCTGTCGTTGAGCTGATGATTCAGTTCGCTGGCCGTGTAGAGGGGGTTGCAGGTCACCGTGACTGCCCCGGCCTTGAGGATGCCGAAGTACAAGGCCGGATAGTGCGGCAGGTTGGGCAGAAAGATCGCCACCCGGTCTCCCTTGCGGATTCCCCGGCCGGCCAGAAAGTTGGCGATGCGGTCGGCAGTATCCTTGACTTGGGCGTACGTGCGGCCCGCGTCGCTGAAAAGGGTATAGGTCTTGTCCGGGTAGTCCCGGGCGGCCTCGTCCAAAACGCTGTAAAGCGGCTTGTCATACCCGCCGACATCGCGCGCGACGCCCTCGGGCCAGTACGGGGTGGGCCATACGGTCTCGGTCATGATCGGAACGCCTCCTTCCTCATCGATAGGGTGACTGGCGATAAGAACCGCAGCCGTCGCCGGCCGAGGGTGCCCCCGCAGCCCCGGCCAGCCGCCTGGTAAAATCGTCTTTTTTAAGAGATCTCCTTACAGGGGGAAATGATGGCCTGTCAATGCAGCATAGGAAGAAAAGGCTTCCGCGGGTGCAGGTCAACCGAACTTGTCGTAGGCGATCATTTCCGGCTCGACGCCGAGATCATCCAGCGTCCGGGTGACCGCGTCGATCATCGGCGGCGGCCCGCACAGGTAGTATTCGATCTCGCCCGGATCCTCGTGGTCCTTGAGGTAGCGATCGAAAAGAACCTGGTGGATGAATCCCACCGGGCCGTTCCAGTCGTCACCGGGCTGGGGATCGGAGAGGGCAACGTGATAGGAAAAGTTGGGATGCTCCTGGGCCAGGCGCCGGAATTCATCGTCGTAGAACATCTCCGAAACCGAACGTGCCCCGTACCAGAAGGTAATGCGGCGGTCGCTGCGCAGGGCTTCGAGCTGATGCAGGATGTGGCTGCGCATGGGGGCCATGCCGGCCCCGCCCCCCACGAAGCACATCTCCCGCCGGGTGGGCTTGGCGAAAAAATCGCCGTAGGGGCCGCTGAGGGTCACCCGGTCTTCGGGTTTGAGGCTGAAAACATACGAACTGCCCACCCCGGGCGGCGCATCGGGCTTGTTGGGCGGCGGGGTGGCGATGCGCACGGTGAACATGAGCCGCTGGCCCTCGTGGGGGGCGCTGGCCAGGGAGTAGGCCCGGTAGACCGCTGCCTCGCTGGCGGCCCGCAAGCCCCACAGATCGAAACGCTCCCAGACATCCCGGTAGCGCTGGGCCACGTCGAAGTCCCGGAAGGACACTTCGTATTCGGGAATATCGATCTGCATGTAGGCCCCGGCTTCGAAACGGACCTCCTGACCCGGGTCGAGCTGCAGGACCAGTTCCTTGATGAAGGTGGCCACGTTCTCGTTGGAAACCACCGTGGCCTCATATTTTTGGATGCTGAAAATTTCCTCGGGAATGCGGATCTTCAGATCCTGGCGCAGCTTGAGCTGGCAGGCCAGACGCACCCCCGCCTGGCGCTCCCGGCGCGAGACGTGGCTCAACTCGGTGGGCAGGATCTCGCCGCCCCCCTCGACCACCGTGCACTTGCAGGTGCCGCAGGTCCCCTTGCCCCCGCAGGCCGAGGGAAGCAGGATCTGGTTGTTGACCAGGGCCGCCAGCAGGGTGTTGCCCACCGGGGCATGCAGCGGCTTCTGGGCGTCGCCGTTGATCTCGACGGACGCCTCCCCCTTGACCACCACCTTGGCTTCCACCAGGAGCAGCCCGCCCACCAGGGTGAACAGAATGGCACCGAAAACCGTCAGACTGACCAGATAAATCACAGCGTGATCCCCGAAAAAAGCATGAAGGCCATGGCCATCAGGCCGGTGGAAATCATGGTGATGCCGAACCCTTCCAGCCCTCTGGGCACATCGGCGTAGCGCAGCTTGCGCCGGATGGCCGCCATGGCCACGATGGCCAGGGCCCAGCCGACCCCCGAACCGACTCCGAAAACCACCGATTCCGCCAGGGTGTAGTCGCGCTCCACCATAAAGAGGGATGTCCCCAGAATGGCGCAGTTGACGGCGATCAGGGGCAGGAAAACCCCCAGGGAATTATAGAGGGTGGGCGAGACGCGGTCGATAATCATCTCCACCACCTGCACCATGGCGGCGATGACCGCGATGAAGGTAATGAACTTCAGAAAGCTCAGATCCACCCCTTCGAGCCCGGCCCAGGTCAGTGCCCCGGGACCGAGCAGGTAGCGATAGACCAGCCAGTTGACGGGGGTGGTGAGGGTCAGCACGAAGATCACGGCGATCCCCAGCCCCATGGAGGTGTCCATGTTGTTGGAAACCGCCAGAAACGAGCACATCCCGAGGAAATAGGCCAGCAGGATGTTACCCACGAAAACCGAGTTGACGAAGATGCTCGCCAGATTTTCCATGACCGTTTCCGACCTCTGCCCGGTGCTCTCGGTTAGGCGCGTCGGTGACCCCGCGCCCTTGAAGAAGCATTTTTCGAAAATTTTCAGCCCAGTGACATGGACCCCGGGTCCGGGCCCGGGGTGACGAGCCGCTGAAGCACACCGGACAGCGATGCGCTTATTTCATCATTCCTGCGAAAGCAGGAATCCACGCTCATTTCAACCACAGAGCGTAAGATGATCCGGAAAACCGTATGCCGCATTACACCCGGCCTGCCACGGGCATTTTCACCATCAGTGGTCATTTTTGCCGTTCGATCAGCTCGCGCTGAACCCAGACCAGCAGCCCGATGAGGATGAAGGCGGCCGGAGCCAGGAGCATGAAGCCCATGTTCTGGTATCCGGCCCCGTAGAAGGCCTGGGGCACCACCTGGACCCCCAGCAGCTTGCCGGCGCCGAAAAGCTCCCGGAAAAAGGCCACCGCGATGAGGACGGCCCCGTATCCCAGCCCGTTGCCCAGTCCATCCATGAAGGCGGGCCAGGGCGGGTTGCCCAGGGCGAAGGCCTCGGCCCGGCCCATGACGATGCAGTTGGTGATGATCAGGCCCACGAATACCGACAGCTGCTTGCTGACATCGTAGAGGAACGCCCGCAGCAGCTCGTCGGCGATAATCACCAGCGTCGAGATGACACACAGTTCCACGATGATGCGGATATTGCGCGGGATCAGGCGGCGCAGGGCCGAAATGATCAGGTTGGAGCCGGCCAGCACCGCCGTCAGGGCCAGGCACATGACGATGGCGGTGCGCAGCTGCACGGTAACGGCCAGGGCCGAACAGATCCCCAGCACTTGTACGGCGATGGGGTTGTTGGACCACAGCCCCTGGCCGAAGGCCTGCATGGCCGGAGAGGATTTGGATGCCATCGCGCCTCCTTGCCTCACCCCCCTGCCCCGGGCAGGGCCGCCGGGCAGGTGGGGTTCTGGCGAAAATTGACCGCCACCGGTTCGTAGCGCGTCAGGACGGTCTCCAGCCCGCTGGACAGAAACTTGCCCGTCAGGGTGGCGCCGGAAATCCCGTCCACGTAATTGGCCTGGCGCTCGGGCGCCACCACCTCGCTGGCCTTGCCGCGGGCGATGCGCACGGATACGAACTCGCCGCCCCGGTTGGTGATCCGTTTGCCCACGAAGTTCTTCTGGAACCAGCGTTCCTCGATCTCTCCGCCCAGTCCCGGGGTTTCCTGGTGGCGGTAGACGGTAAAGCCGGCCACGGTGGAGCCGTCGCTCTCCAGGGCCAGGTAGCCGTTGATCTGGCCCCAGAGCCCCGGGGCGTCGATGGGCAGGATGTAGGCCTCGACGCAGTCGTCTTTGACGTAAAGGTAGAGCGGCAGGTCAGCCGGCTGGCGGTCCGCCTCGGGCACGATGCGCCCGGCCTCATCCAGCCACACCTGGCGGATCTGGGCATCGTAGCGCCGCTGGATCTCGTCGGCGGACAGACGCTGATCCGACGCCACCAGACCCACGCTCTGGAGCAGGTTCTTTTGCCGGTCCGCGCGCATGTTGCGCTGCTGGCGGTCCTTGAGGCCGGTGGCGGCGCCCGTGAGCAGCAGGCTGCACACCACGCACAGCACCAGGGTGAAGAGGAGTGATCGTGTCGGTCCGCTCATCTTGTCGCTTCCTGTGCCGCCCGCCACCGGCCGGGATCAGGTGCGGATCATGCGCCGCTTGAGCCGCGCCTGGATGACGAAGTGATCCAGCAGAGGCGCAAAAACGTTCATGAAGAGAATCGCCAGCATGATTCCCTCGGGAAAGGCCGGGTTGAAGACCCGGATCAGCACCGTCAGCACCCCGATGAGAAACCCGTAGATCCAGCGGGCCGCTTCCATGTCCGGACTCGAGACCGGATCGGTGGCCATGTAGGCCAGACCGAAGGCCGCCCCCCCCATCACCAGGTGGTACAATGGGTTGAGCTCCAGCCAGGGGGAGGCGCCGGGGCCGGCAAAGAGGTTGAGCAGAGCGGCCGTGGCCAGGATTCCCAGAATGCCGCCGATGATGGTGCGATAGCTGGCGATCCCCATGAGGATCAGGGCCACCGCGCCAAGAAGGCACAACAGGGTGGAAGTGGCCCCGATGCTGCCGGCGTAGCGCCCCAGAAAAAGGGTCCAGAAATCGTAGTGGGCCTCGTGGAGAACCGCCTGGATCGTGGCCGGACTTTCGACGGCGGCCGCCAGGGCCAGGGGCGTCGCCCCGGAAAACCCGTCCACCGCGGCCCTGCCGCCCATGTAGGTCCAGACCGCGTCCCCGGACATCTGCACCGGGTAGGCGAAAAAGAGAAAGGCTCGCCCGGTAAGGGCCGGGTTGAGAAAGTTGCGCCCCGTGCCGCCGAAGACCTCCTTGCCGATGACGATCCCGAAGCTGATCCCCAGGGCCACCTGCCACAGGGGGGTGGTGGGCGGCAGGGTCAACGGAAAAAGCATGCACGACACGAAAAGCCCCTCGCTGATGGTGTGCCGGCGCACCGCGGCAAAAAGCACCTCCCAGAAGAAGCCCACCACGTAGGTGACGATCACCATGGGCACAACGGCGCCCAGGCCGACAAGACAGGCCGCGAGGAATTGCGGCGGGCGGCCGGTGGCCGTGAGACTCTGGTAGCCGACGTTGTAGATGCCGAAGAACAGGTGGGGCAGCAGGCAGACGATCACCAGGGTCATGAAGCGTTTGACATCCAGGCTGTCGCGCACATGGGGCCCGATCCGGGTGGTGTGGGCCGGGGCAAAGAAGACCGTCTCCATGGCGTCGAAGAACGGATGGAGCCGGGCGAGGCGCCCTCCTGGGGTGAAATGCGGGCGCCGGCCATCGAAAAAGCGCTGCAGGAGGCGTTTCATGCGGCGGACTGCTCCTGATGGTAGCGGCGTTTGGCGCGGGTCAGATGATCGCAGATCTCGATCTTGGCCGGACAGACATAGCTGCACAGGCCGCATTCGGCGCAATCGAGAAGGCCGTGGGCCAGGGCCTCTTCAAAGTCCTCGGCCAGGAGGCTCTTGAAGGTCAACTGAGGCAGAATCTCCACCGGGCAGACCTGGACGCAGGCGTTGCAGGCCACGCAGGGCCGCAATTCGCCGTGCAGGCGGCAGTCCATGGAGAGCCGCCGGCGGTTGAAGGCCGACAAAAAGGTGCGCGAAAAGCTGGGGTGGCGGTATCCGGGACGCACGAAGGCCAGAAACTCGCGCCTGTCGCCGGCGGGCAGGAGGTTCAGGGCCGTCTCGAAAAAGCCCAGGTACCCGTCCGCCGGGCCGGTAAAACCGCGCAGCACCCCGCCCACGATGCAGCGCACCGAAGCATCCAGCGCGCCGCCGGCCAGAAGTTCCAAGGGGACCCCCAGACGGGTGGCCACGTGGCGCCGGCGGCCCGCGGCCGGCCCCCCCACGGCCACGATCCGCTCGGTGGGATAGCGCCCGTCGCGCAGCAGGCCGGCGATGAGCAGCAGATCCTGGCCGCGTATGAACCAGGCGCGGTTGTCGGCGGCCGAGCGCCGGGTGTGATAGACCCACACGGCCGGGTCCTGGGCCGGGTAAGAACCGGACACCGTATGGGTGATCCGGGTTCCCAGATCCCGCAGCAGGGCCGGGTTCCCTTCCGGGGCCACCACGCGGACCTGGGGCGTCAGACGCGCCAGGACCTGCAGGCCGTAGTCCAGCAGGTCCCGCCGTCCGGCAAGGTAGACCGCCGGATCGGGCTGAAACGGTTCGTCGTCGGCCAGGGCCACGATGATCGTCGTCGGCTCGGATTGCGGATCGGGGTAATCCCGGAAGGGCAGGGCGCGCAGCAGGGGCCAGAGTCCGCCCCGGCAGATGGCCGCCACCAGCCGCCGGGGCTCGATCTGGCGCAAACGGCCTTCGGCAAAGGCCTCGAAGGTGTCGGCGGTCTCGGTGTCGTCCAGGCGGATCACGATGCGCCGAATCACCCGCCGCGGACCGTATTCGATCCTCTCGACGATGCCGCCGCCCGGAGACAGGAAACGCACCTGCGGATGGCGCTTGTCGTGAAACAGCCCCCCTCCCAGCGCCACCGGCTGCGCCTCGCGGATGGAAAGCCTGGGCTTGATGAAGGGAAGCGTCTCGGGCAGCATGGCCACCCGCCGGGGGCGCGGCAGAACGTCCAGATCCGTCGTGGGCGCGCCGCTCAGATTCAATGTGTACCCCTTGCGAACCTCTACCCTCTGCATAGCCCGCTCGATGCCGGCGCCGTGGCCGAAAAAGACGTTAACCCATCACGATGACATGATAATTACAGAATGCTGAAGTCGACCAGAAGCATTACCACCTTTAGGATCGGTTTTCAACTTGTAGTTGCCGTGCCAGCGCCGGCCCGATCCCCGAGGCGATTTCGTCCTTGACTTTTAAGACCTGAATTCCCAAGTTATGGGAATCGTAACTGGTGGCTTGCGTTATCGTTCCAACCGTTTAGCGCCCAACCCCAAAGGAAGACGCCATGAGTGAAATTACCCGCAAACAAGTCTGCAAGTGCGAACATTGCGGCAACGAGGCCGAAATGGTCCTCACCTGCACCCTTCCGGAGGCGCCGGGCGGGCAGGCCCCGGCGGCCCCCAGCGCCGCCGGCCACCGCCATGTCAAGGCCCACGGCACCTGCACCCACTGCGGCAACGAAGCCGACATGTGGATCGATCTCTAGCCGGGCCGCGGGGAAAACGCTTTTCGGGCCTGGGCGATTCCGGCCGTCCGGGGACTGGCGCCCCGCCAAGATGCGAACGCCCCGACCGGGTGATCCGGCCATGGGGCCGCCTCGGCTGAGGCCGGCGACGCCGCCGGAACGTCGCCGGGAAGGAAGATCATGGAAGCCTGCACCCCCACCGTCAATACCGGGCTGCGCGGCGTCACGGTGGCCAGCACCCGCATCAGCCACGTGGACGGCAGCGCCGGCAAGCTGATCTACCGCGGATTTCCGGTGGTCAGCCTCGCCCGTGAAGCCACCTACGAGGAAGTGGCCCACCTGCTGGTCTTCGAGCGGCTGCCGGACGCGAATCGGCTTTCCGATTTCAGAAGGGCGCTTCACCGGGCCCGCTGTCTGCCGGAAAGGATCGCGGCGGCCATTCAGGCCCTGCCGCCGGCCAGCGCCCCCATGGACGTTTTGCAGGCGGCCGTGGCCATGATGGCGACCTGCGATCCGTCCCCCGCGGACCAGACCCTGGACGGCGCCCGGGAAAGAGCGGTACGCCTGATCGGTCAGCTGGGCACCGTGGTGGCGGCCTGGCACCGTATCCGCCAGGGGCGAAATCCGGTGGATCCGGATCCGGACCTGGGCCATGCGGCCAATTTCCTTTACATGCTCAGCGGCCAAAGACCAGACCCCGAGGTGGCACGCTTTTTCGACGTGGCCCTGGTGCTGCACGCCGAACATTCCTTCAATGCCTCGACCTTCTCCGCCCGTCAGGTGGCCTCGACCCGGGCCCACATGTATGCGGCGGTGTCGGCCGCCGTCGGCTCGCTTTCCGGAGAGCTCCACGGGGGCGCCAACGTGCGGGTCATGGAGATGCTCAAGGCCATCGGCGACCCCGAGCGGGTGGAGGCCTACGTCAACCGGGTTCTCGACGAGGGGCAGAAGATCATGGGTCTGGGTCACGCCGTGTACAAGGTGGACGATCCGCGCGCCCATATCCTGGCCCCCATGGCCGAGGCGATGGGCCGGCGCAGCGGCGAACCCCACTGGTACGCCATGTCCCGGGAGCTGGAGGAAAAGGGCAAGGCCGCCTTCAAGCGCCGCAAGGGTATCGACATCTTCGTCAACGTCGACTTTTACAGCGCCTCGCTCTTTTACGGCATGGCCATTCCCGTGGATCTGTTCACGCCGGTCTTTGCGGTCTCCCGGGTGGCCGGCTGGACGGCCCACATCATCGAGGAAGCCTTTGCCCTGGCTGCGCCCAAACCCTCCCTGTACCGGCCGGGGGCTGAATACGTGGGAGATTACTGCGGCCCCGATGAATGCGCCTTCGTTCCCATGGACGCGCGCTGAGTCCGGCGCCGCCAATCGAAACCCGTGCGCAAAGGGAGAAACAAGTGCAAAAACCGGCCCAGATGCGAATGACCCGCCAGCGGCAGGTCATTCTGGAAGAACTGCGCAAAGTCTGCACCCATCCCGGGGCGGACGAAATCTATACCATCGTGCGCCGGCGCCTGCCGCGCATCAGCCTCGGCACGGTGTACCGCAACCTGGAGGTCCTCGCCGAACTGGGCGAAATCCAGAAGATCGAGACCGGCGGCACCCTGAAGCGATTCGACGGCAACCCCGAGGACCACTACCACATCCGCTGCGCGGCATGTAAACGCGTGGTGGATGCGCCCGTGGAACGCCTGCAGGACATCGAGGACGCCCTGAGCGGAAAAACCGACTTCGACATTCTGGGCCACCGCATCGAGTTCATCGGGATCTGCCCGCAATGCCAGACGCACCGCCACTAGCGCATGTCAGGTGGCATCGAGTTCCGCCTGCAGCCAGCCGCGCAGTTCCGGGTCGATGGCCCAGACCCCCTTGTGGTGCCCCACCCGTTTCAGAAAGCGGCGCTCGAGGGCTTCGGGCATCTGGATGGCGGCCAGTTCCCGGGCCTCTTCCGAGTTGCGCCGGATCAGATAGACCACGGGTTTTTGCCAGGTGTTGACCACGAAGTAATGTGCCACGTCGTTCTTGGAGCGGATCACATAATTGCCCCGGCTCCAGTTGTTGCCCCACTCCAGGTACAAGCGGACCGCCTCTTCCGGGGTCATCTCCCAGTCGATGGCGTTCACCAGTTGACGGTCTTGGGCGATCTTTTTCAGCGTGGACATGGCCACCCCCTTGGCATCGGGCACCGACGGTGCCGGTCGGAAAGAGATTGCTATTATGAGTAATTAATACTATTCGGCAGCAGACCCCATCCGTCAAGCCCCCTGGCTGCCTTCGGCGTCCGCCCCCAATCCAGGATGGTCTATAGATGCCCAGATTCTTGATGATCGATGTCGGTGCCGGCACCATGGACGTTCTGTGGTACGACAGCGACAGTGGACGGAGCTTTAAACTCGTCACGTCCTCACCGGTGCGAACCGTGGCGGACCGGGTGCGCTGCGGCAGCGGAGACCTGGTGGTGGACGGCGCAGAGATGGGCGGAGGCCCGGTGACCGATGCCCTTCGATCCCGGGCCCGGGAGGCGAGGGTCTCCATCACTCCCGAGGCAGCCCGCACGCTGCACCACGATCCGGCCCGGGTAACGGCCATGGGGCTGGCCATGGTCGCCCCCGACGACGCCCGCCGGCTGGCCGCGGCCGGAATCCCGCGCTTGACCCTGGCGGACATCGATACGGCGCAGATCCGACAGATCAGCACCGCCATGGGGGTGCCTTTTGCCTTCGATGCCGTGGCCGTCTGCGCCCAGGACCATGGGACCCCTCCAGCCGGGACCTCCCACCTGGACCACCGCCACCGGATGCACGCCGCGGCGCTGGACCCGGATCCGACCCCTTCGGCCCTGCTCTACGCCGCCGACGCCGTGCCGGCCACCTTCAACCGGCTGAAGACCATCGCCGCCGACGCCGCCCGCCTGCCGACCTCGCAAGTCTTTGTCATGGACAGCGGCCTGGCGGCCATCCTCGGTGCCGGTCTGGATCCGTTGGCGCGGCGCAACCGGCATCTGATGGTGCTGGATATCGCCACTTCCCACACCGTGGCCGCCACCCTGGTCGACGGCCGGATCGCCGCCTATGTCGAATACCACACCCGGGATCTTACCGTTCAAGACCTGGACCGGGTCCTGATGGATCTGGCCGAAGGCCGGCTGGAGCACGCCGCGGTGCTGGCCGCCGGCGGCCATGGCGCCTATACCCGCAAGCGGGTCGGCTTCAACCGGCTGGGGCTCATCGTGGCCACCGGTCCAAAGCGTGCCCTGGTGCGCGAAAGCCCCCTGCCCATCATGTTCGGCGCGCCCTTCGGCGACAACATGATGACCGGCACCACCGGGCTGCTGGAGGCCGTGCGCCGGCGTCTGGACCTGCCCCCCATCGCCTACCTGTGAAATTGTTTGCCAACGGCAACCATTCCTCTTAGGGTAGACGGCAGCGGTTCCGCATTGACCCAATCCTGATGGAGGTGCCATGCCCGGTTGCACGAATCTTCGTCGGAAGACCGGTCCAGGTCGGGGATGGATGGCCCTGGTCCTCGGAATCTTGTTTTTTTTGCCCGTGGACGGCCGTACCGACCAGACCGCCGTGCGCCTGGAGGCGCCTGCCGACGCTCCGGCCGGAAGCCAGATTACCGTCAAGGTCCACGTCACCCATGAAGGCAACAACTTCTTTCATTTCACCGACGGGGTCTGGCTCAAGGCCGGGGACCGCGAAATCGGCCGCTGGGATTTCAGCGCCCAGGAGCGGCCCGAGGATGAAAACTTCGTCCGCGAGGTGCGCTACACGGTCACCGGTCCCGTGGTTTTTACGGCCCAGGGGAACTGCAACGTTCACGGGAGCGCCGGCGCGGCCCGGGCCGAGGTGCGCATCGCCGGCGCGGCCGCCGCCGCGGCGCCGCCTGCGGCCGCGCCGGCCCCGTTCCGCAGCGGCCGCGGACCGCTGGGATGGACGGTACTCGGTCTGGGGATCGTCAATCTGCTGCTTTGCGGCTTTCAGGTGGCCACCGGCCGCCGCTGGATCAAGGTCAAGATCACGGTGCACCGGCGCTCGGGTCAGGCGCTGCTGGCCCTGGCCCTGGTCCACGCGGTCCTGGCCCTGGTCGTCTAAGCGCGGCAATGCGCCGGCTGCACGGGCTGCGCTGCGAAATTGCCCATCATTCAAAAAAGGAGGATGACCATGAAGCGTTTCAAGGTGGCGTTGCTGGTGTCGATCCTGGTCCTGTCCCTGGTCGGAATGCTCTGGGCCGAGGGGGTTCTGAAAACCGACATGGACTCGCCCCAGCAGGTTGTCAAAACCCGCAAGTATCTCATGCAGACGGTCAAACTCAACGCGGAGGACGCGGCCAAGAAGTTTGAAGCCGGCCAAATCGGGGCCATTGCGGCCAACGGCGCCGCCCTGGCATTGAGCGCCAAGGTCATGCCGCCCCTCTACCGGGACAGGCATGAAGGCGCTTACGCGGGCAAGGGTAAATACTTCAAGGGAGCCGCGCCGGCCGACTTCGAGGCCGCCGCCGAGGTGATGCGCCTGGCGGCCCAGCAGGTACGCCAGAACGCCGAAAAAGGGGACCAGGACGCCTTGGCCCGGGCCATGGGGGCTCTGCAGCAAAGTTGCGGCGCCTGCCACCAGCCCTACCGCGGCGATTTTTGATCCTGGCGTCCAGAAAAGGATCCGGCCCTTGCACCTGACCTTCGATCAAGCCGTCGTGTTTGCCATCCTGGCCGGCACCCTGATCCTTTTCGTCTGGGGGCGCTGGCGCTACGACCTGGTGGCCGCGACGGCCCTTCTGCTGGTGTTCCTGGCCGGCCTGGTCCCGGCCGACCAGGTCTTTATGGGCTTCGGGCACCCGGCCGTGATCACCGTGGCCGCCGTGCTGGTCCTCAGCCGGGGGCTGCTCAACGCCGGAGTGGTGGACGCCCTGGCGCGCCACCTGGGTCGGGTGGGCACCCGTCCCACGGCCCAGGTGGCGGTCCTCACCGGCATCGTCATCCTCTGTTCGGGGTTCATGAACAATGTGGGCGCCCTGGCCCTGCTCATGCCGGTGGCCATCTGGATGTCGCGCCAAAGCGGCCGTTCCCCCTCCCTGTTGCTCATGCCCCTGGCCTTCGGGTCACTGCTGGGCGGCCTGATCACCCTCATCGGCACCCCGCCCAACATCATCATCGCCATCTACCGGGCCGAGACCGGATTGCCGGCCTTCGGCATGTTTGACTTCGCGCCCGTGGGGCTGGCCGTTTCCGCGGTGGGGCTGCTTTTTATCGCGCTGGCCGGATGGCGCTTGACGCCCCGGCGCAGCGGCGGGCATTCGGCCGAGGAGCTGTTCGACATCCAGAACTACATCAGTGAGGTGCTGGTCCCCGAGGGGGCCCGGATCGTGGGCCAGACCGTCTTTCACCTCACCTCGGCCATGGAAAAGGAAACCGAGGCCACCGTGGTGGGCATGATCCGCGGCCAGCGGCACATCGCCGCCCCGGCCTGGTACGAGGTGATCCAGACCGGCGACATCCTCATGATCGAAGCCGCCCCCGAGGATCTCAACACCCTCATCGAGGCCATGGGGCTGCAGTTGGCCGAGTGCAAGGGGGACGACTGCCGGGCCATCCTCGGATCGAACGAAATCCGGCTGATGGAGGCGGTGGTCACCGTGGATTCCCCCCTGCCGGGCAAAACGGCCTCCAGCCTTCACCTGCGCCGCAATTTCGGGGTCAACCTCCTGGCCATCGCCCGGCGCGGCGAGCGCCTCAAAAGCCGCCTGGGCCAGGCCGAGTTCATCATCGGCGACATCCTGCTGCTCCAGGGCGGCGAGGCGGCCCTGCAGACCGTCGTCCGGACCTTCAAGTGCCTTCCCCTGGCCGAGCGCGACCTGCGCATCGGCCAGCCGCGCAAGGTGGCCATGGCCGTGGGGATCTTCGCCGCCGCCATGCTCCTGTCGGCCCTGAACCTGGTGCCGGTACAAATCGCCTTCGTGGCCGCGGCCCTGGTCATGACCCTCACCGGCCTGGTTTCTATCCGGGAAATCTATGAGAGTATCGACTGGCCCATCATCGTACTGCTGGGGGCCATGTTCCCCCTGGGCCATGCCCTGGAGAGTACCGGCGGGGCCCAGCTGATCGCCGCAAAGCTCCTGCTCCTCTCGGACCGCTTTTCCGCTCCGGCGATCCTGACCGTCCTGCTGGTGGGCACCATGCTCCTGTCCAACGTGGTCAACAACGCGGCCGCCGCCGTGCTCATGGCCCCCATCGCCATCACCCTGGCCGGAGGGCTGCACGTTTCGGTGGACCCGCTTCTGATGGCGGTGGCGGTGGGCGCTTCGTGCGCTTTTCTTACTCCGGTGGGCCACCAGTCCAACGCCCTGGTGATGGCCCCCGGCGGGTACCGCTTCGGCGACTACTGGCGTCTGGGCCTGCCCCTTTCCATCCTCGTGGTCGGGGTGGCCGTGCCGCTGATTTTGTACTTGTGGCCCATGGTTCCCGGCCCCCCCGCCGGTTGAGCGCCAGCCTACAGCCTAAAACCCCGACCGCGCATCGCGTGCGTCAGGCCGCGGGCCGCGGCCCGTAGCGGGCGGCCAGGTCCCGATAGACGAGCTGCCGGCCGCCGAAGATGTCCAGGGCGCTGCCCACGGTAAAATCGATGCGCCCCC
>CALJLV010000072.1 GCA_937982505.1 uncultured Desulfobacteraceae bacterium
ATTGACTGACGTGACTGGAGTTCAGACGTGTGCTCTTCCGATCTCAAAGCGTCTCACGCGGTCATCCGCATCCGTCGTGGCCAGACACCGGTTGCCCCCGGCCGTGGACCGGCCGGGGGCAACCGCGGGAACTGGGCATGGAGAAAAACGCACCGGCGGCTAGCGGCCGCCGGTGCTGCCGCGGCCGAACACGTCGCGGCCGGCCAGGGGGTTGTAGAGCTTGGTGATGGCGAATTTCATCACATCGGTGCTCTTCATGTCGAGGATGATTTTCCAGAGGGTTTCCTCGGCCTTTTCGGGAAGCACGCAGGCCTTGGCGTCGTCGAACTGCAGGTTCTCGAAGCCCTTGGACAGCTTCTTCTGGTCCTTGGCCGTCATGCCGACCTGCAAAACCGGCTTGCCGTCGATGGTCTTGACCTGCTCGGCCAGCCCCGCTTCCTGAAGCTGCTTGGTTTTTTCATCGTTTAGGAGAATGTTGATGTAAGCATCGGCCATCTTGTCACCTCCACACTGGATTGAATTCAAACCCCAAAACCCCCGACGATAACCAGCGATCACCTGCCGCCCTGCCGTTTTTCCGAGGATCGGGTCCCCGAACAGTTTCGGGCAGCGATCCCAGGCGATGATGATGTGCGTTTGAAACTGGTGCGGCCGGGCGGCGAATGCCCATGGGTAAGGATGGCGATCTCTGTACCATCATCGCCGCCTTATGTCAATGGCCGGCCGGGATTCGGGACAGGGCAGAAATGTGTAAATGATTTGTAAAACCGATATGTTGGGCTTGATTTCCGCGCGTCTGCGACCTTAGGATGGCGCTTATCCTGCCGCGGCGGCCGATGGCGGTCGAAGGGTACGCATGCCGCTCGTGGCCACCCCTACTGGAGGACGTTCACCATGCCCGCCGATACTCCGATCCATCCCAAGGGACGCGAGGCCAATGTGCTCCTGTCCAGCGTGTTCGGACCCTTTGCCCGGGACGACGAATTTGGCAGCCGCGCCATCAATCCCATGGAGCTGTACCACAACCAGGTGACCCGGTTTCAGGGGGCCTTTTCCCTGCGCATGTTTCACCGCTCCTTTGGCCTGCTCATGCTCCAGGCCAACATCGAGGCGCCCTGCACGGTGCTCGATTTTCCATCGCTGGAGCGTTTCACCGCGGAGCTGGTCCGGACCCCCTACGACATTGTCGGCATCGGTGCCATTGGGACCCATATCGGCAAGGTCCGCCAGATGTGCCGCCTGATCCGCCGCCACCGGCCCCGGGCCACCATCGTCGTGGGTGGCCACATCGCCGCAGTGGAGGACCTTGCCAGGCGCATCGATGCCGACCACATCGTGCGCGGCGACGGGATCTCCTGGTTTCGCCGTTTTTTGGGCCAGCCGGCAAACGCGCCAGTGCGCCATCCGGCGGTCTATTCGGCCTTCGGAACCCGCATCCTGGGCATCTCCCTGCGCGACCGGCCGGGCGACACGGCCGCCATCCTGATCCCCTCGGTGGGGTGTCCCGTGGGCTGCAACTTCTGCTCCACCTCGGCCCTGTTCGGCGGCAAGGGGCATTTCGTCAACTTTTACGAGACCGGGGACCAACTGTTCGAGGTCATGCAGAACCTGGAGGCCCGATTGCGGGTTCAGTCCTTTTTCGTGCTGGACGAAAATTTTCTGCTCCACCGCCAGCGCGCCCTGCGGCTGCTCGAACGGATGCAGGCCCAGGGCAAGGCGTGGAGCCTGAGTGTCTTCTCCTCGGCCCGGGTGCTGCGCGCCTACACCATGGCGCAGCTGGTGGGACTGGGCATCGGCTGGGTCTGGATGGGCATCGAGGGCGAGGGGAGCCGGTACCGCAAGCTGGAGCACGTGGACACCCGGGCCCTGGTGGCCGAACTGCAGGCGCACGGGATCCGGGTTCTGGGCTCGACCATCATCGGCCTCGACCACCACGCGCCGCACAACATCGATGCGGTCATCGACCAGGCGGTGGCGCACCGCACCGATTTTCATCAGTTCATGCTCTACACCCCCAATCCGGGCACCCCCCTCTACCAGGCCCGCCGCCAGGAGGGCGCCCTTTACGACGAGGATCGTTTCGATCCGGCCGACGCCCACGGCCAGTATCGCTTCAACTACCGGCATGCCCACATCCCTCCCGGCGAGGAGGAAAAGTACCTCAGGGAGGCCTTCCGGCGCGACTTCGTCGTCAACGGTCCCAGTCTGGCGCGCCTGATCCGTACCCTGCTGTCGGGCTGGCAGCGCTACCGGCACCACCCGGATCGGCGCATCCGCCAGCGCCACGCCCGGGAGGCGGCCCCCCTGCGTACCATTTATGCCGGCGCGGTCTGGGCCATGCGGCGCCATTTCGGCGGCGACGCCCGGCGGCGCGATCAGATGAGCCGGTTGCTGGCCGACATTTATCGGACCTTCGGTCTTCCCGCGCGGCTGGCGGCGCCCCTCATCGGGGGCTGGATGGCCGCCCGGATCCAGGCCGAGGAAAAACGCCTGGCATCCGGGTGGCGCTACGAGCCCGCCGCCTTCCACGAGAAGAATGCGGCGGCGAGGGCCCTGTCGTCATCCCCGGATTTGTCAGAAATCAATCTTCAGGCGCAGGCTCAGGTCGTTGAGGCCCGCGGGTAGGTCGCCGGGCTGGGCGCCGGCCCTTTCGTTCTCGTACAGGTCGCTGTAGGAACCGGACAGGGAGAGGTTGAACCCCTGGGCCAGGCGGTAGCCGATGTCGAAGGCCAGGTCGAGGCTTTGCCAGGAGCGGTCTGCCTCGCCGAGGGCAGGGGTGGATTCGCGGAAATGCGAGGTCTGGGCCGCCATGGACAAAGACCAGTCCGAGGCTTCGGGGGCGATGCGCGTGGCGATGCGGTAGGTGCGCAGGGAGCCGCTGCTTTCGCCCAGCGTGTCGGCAACCTCGAAGCTGGCCAGAGACGGGGTGATGTGCAGCCAGGGGGACGGCATGATGGAGAGGCGGGCGCGCCAGCCTTCGTAATGGTCCATGGCGCTGGGATCTTCCCAGCGGTGCGGGCGGGTGGTCGGCAACTGCCGGTACGGCAGCTCCTCGCTGCCCCCGTAGAATCCTTCCACCCCCAGGTCGAGGTGTTCTTCCAGGATGGACTGGTGGTAGCCCAGCGCCAGGGTGGACGGGATGCGGTAGGCCGCCAGAGCGTCGGGGCCATCCTCCGGATTCATCACCAGGGTGTCGTCGAGCACCGTCACCCGCTTGGTGGCCACCAGACGCCGTTTCCAATAGCTGTCTTCCAGGTTGGAGACCACCACGCCCTGGCTGCGCGAGGCGTGGATGAATTTGCCCTCCCCCAGGTAGATGCCCACATGGTTGATGCGGCCTTTGCTGTTTCCGAAAAAAAGCAGATCGCTGGGCCGGTAAATGTCCCAGTCCGCCGGCAGGTCTTCGAGAAAGTCCAGACGGCTGATGGCGCTGGAGTTGTGGGGCAGTTCGATCCCGAAGGTCTGGGCGAAAAAGGTCTTGGTAAAGCCCGAGCAGTCCATTCCGGAAGGCCCGATCCCGCCGAGTCGGTATGGGGTGCCGAGGAATTTTTCCAGTTCCGGCTTGAAGGCCACCGAATCGGGGATCGCCTTTTGTTCAGGCTTGAGCTTGAGTTGCCGGCTTTTGACCGTGGTCGCTTTCTTGAGGGCGTTTTTTTTGGATTTGGCGGCCGCGTGGCCGGCGCTGGTCCAGATCAGCAGCGTCCCAAGCAGGAAAACCCCCAGGATGAAAAGGCATCGCTTGTTGCCCAGGCCCATGATCCCCAACGCGGTTCGCGCCATTCTGATTCGAAGGTGCTGGCGGTTCGAGTGATGGCCATATCCGGCCCGTGCCCGCCAGATCCGGCGGGCGGCCACTCCTGCTGACGCAGCCGCCGGGCGGCCGGAAAAATCCGCCCGCGGCCAACGTGCACCGCAATACCCGGTATTCCGGGTTGTTGTCAAGAGCTTGGTCGTCAGGGGGCCTTGGCTTTGTCGGCCTTGAGGATCGTTTCGATTTCCTGGCGCCGCTGGGCGTCCTGAATTTGCGCCGCGGCCCGTTCCAGATGGAAACGGGCGTTTTTCATGTCCCGCTGGCCGTAGTGGTAGATTCCCAGATGATAGTGGGCTTCGGCCAGGCGGCCCGCCCGGCCGAAGGCTTCACCGAGAAAATAGCGGGCCGACGGGTAGTCCGGATGCCGGGCCACCAGGGTGTCCAGGGTGCGCAGGGCCTGATCCGGGCGTCCCATTTCGAGCAGGGTGCGGCCCAAATAGAAAAGCGCCTCGGGCGGGGGATCCGTTCCCCGGTCCAGTCCCTCCAGGACGGCCAGGGCCTCCCGGTAGCGGCCGCTGACGAAGTAGAGCCGCCCCAGATCCTTGAGCATGTAGGCGTCCAGGGGCCGGCGGGCCAGGGCGCGCTGCAGATGATCGAGGGCCGCGCCGCTGTCCCCCCCGCGTTCCAGGGTCAAGGCATACCCCCACAGGGCCAAGGGGTCGGACGGGTCGCGCGCCACGGCCGCGGCAAAGCGCTGGCGGGCGGTTTCCGCGTTCCCGTACATGGCGCTGACCCAGGTGTGCACGCGGCTGAATTCCGGGCTCGATGCGGCGGTACCGGGCGCTTCGGCCCCGGCCCGATGCAGCCAGTTGTCGATGTAGGCCATGCGCTCTTCCACGGCTGGATGGGTTTTCAGGTAGGTGGGCACCTCCCGGGTGCCGAACCACTGCTGGCTGCGGATCTTCCTGAGGCTGGTCAGCAGTCCCTCACCGCTGAATCCGGCCTCGGCCAGGTTTCGCAGCCCCAACTGGTCGGCCTGCATCTCGTCTTCCCGGCTGTAGGCCAATGCCAGGCTCTGGCCGGCGGCCATGCTGCCGACCATCATGGCGCCGGCGGCTTCTCCGGCCCCGGCGCTGCCCAGCAAGATTCCGGCGATCACTCCGGCCAGGGTGGCGGCGCCGATCTTCTTGGACCGCTCGATCTTCTGCGAGATGTGGCGGCAGACCACGTGGGCGATTTCATGGCCGATGATGCCGGCCAATTCATCTTCGTTTTCCAGGGCCGCCACCAGGCCGGTATGGATGAAGATGTGGCCCGCCGGGGTGGCGAAGGCGTTGAAGGTGGGATCTTCGACCATGTAAAAGTGATACTCGAAAGGCTGCGGCGGCAGAACTTCGAGCAGCCGCTGGCCGAGGCGGTTCAGGTAGCCGTTCACCAGTGGTTCACGGATGATGGGATAGCGCTGGAGCACCACCTTGAGAAATTCGCGTGACAGCGCCTCCTCTTCCTGCACGGTTATGGCGGCCAGGGCCGGGGCGAGGGCCCAGCTCCAGCCCAGCAGGATCAGGAGCAGAACGACCGCCAGGCGGCGACGAGATCCATGACCCGTAGGCATCGGCATCGAATTGTTCCTCCTCGGCAATCCGTCAGGGAAAGGGTGCTGGCCCCCCGAGGGGGGCGGCACCGGGCTAACTTATGAATATTATATTGCATATCCGATGAGTTACAAGTCAAATGGGGGCAACATGGCGGCTTTTCAAAAGATCCCTTTTATGGTAAAGGACCCCCACTATGGCTTACACCCTCTGCATCGCCAACCAGAAGGGCGGGGTGGGCAAGACCACCACCGCCGTGAACCTGGCCGCGGCCTTGGCCGTCGCGGAAAAGCGCACCCTGCTGGTGGACTGCGATCCCCAGGGCAACGCCACCACCGGCATCGGCATCGACAAGCAGGCCCTGTCCCAGAGCCTCTACCATGGTCTGATCGGCGCGGCGGCCATGGATGACCTGGTGGTGGAAAGCCAGGTGCCGTTTCTCAAGGTGATTCCGGCCCGGGTGGAGCTGATCGGCTTCGAGGTGGAAATGGTGGACGCCCCCCGGCGCGAACTGTGCCTCAAGCGCTTCCTGGCCCGGGCCGCCGACGCCTATGACTACGTGCTGCTCGACTGCCCGCCATCCTTGAGCCTGCTGACGGTCAACGCCATGACCGCCGCCGACGGTTTGCTGATTCCGCTGCAGTGCGAGTTCTACGCCCTCGAAGGGCTGGGCCAGCTGATGCAGACCATGCGGCTGATCAAACAGCGGCTCAATCCGCGCCTGGAGATCGCCGGAATCCTGCTCACGATGTTCGATAAACGGACCAACCTTTCGGCCCAGGTGGCCGAAGAGGCGCGCCGTTTTTTCTCCGGACAGGTTTTCCACACCGTGGTGCCGCGCAACGTTCGGCTGGGCGAGGCCCCCAGCTTCGGTCAGCCCATCATCTGGTACGATGCCCAATCGGCCGGCAGCGCCAGCTACCTGGAACTGGCGCGCGAAATTCTGCACAACGGCGGGTCGCGCCCTGCGCCCGCGGCCCCGCCCGGCAAAGAGGAGCCCGCAGCGCGATGACGGCCAAAACGCCCCGCCGTAAAATGGCCCTCGGCAGAGGCCTGGAAGCCCTGATCCCCGGCCTGGAGGCTGCCGCCGCCGATCCGCAGCCCGGCCAAGCCGCACCGTCAGGCGATTACGCCCAGTGCCCCGTGGCCCGGATCCGGCCCAACCGTTATCAGCCGAGGGTCCAGTTCCCGGAGAAGGAGCTGGCCGAACTGGCCGATTCGATCCGTGCCCAGGGAATCCTGCAGCCGCTGCTGGTGCGCCGGGACGGGGCCGATTACGAGCTGGTGGCCGGCGAGCGCCGCCTGCGGGCCGCCCGTCTGGCCGGGCTGGAGCGCGTGCCGGTGGTGGTGCGGGCCATCTCCGATGCTGAGATGCTCGAGATTTCCATCGTGGAGAATATCCAGCGGGAAAATCTCAACCCCATGGAAGAGGCCGATGCCTATCACCGTCTCATCGAGGCCTTCGGCCTGACCCAGGAGGAAGCTGCCCGCCGGGTGGGCAAGAGCCGCAGCGCGGTGGCCAATTTCCTGCGTCTGCGCCAGCTGGCCGAACCGATCAAGGAGAGCCTGCGGGCCGGAGACCTGAGCATGGGCCACGCCCGGGCCCTGCTGGGGGCGGTCAACGGCCCCCGCCAGGTGGCGGCCTGGCAGCAGGTGGTGCGGCGCCGGCTCTCGGTACGCGAAACCGAGGCCCTGATCAAGCGGCTCAACCGCCAGCCGGAGACTCCTGGCGTACTTCCCGGTGGCGAGTCGGCCTACTTTACACATCTGGCAGAGGATCTTTCCCGGCATTTCGGGACCAAGGTGGCCATCCAGCGGCGCGGGCAGCGGGGCAAGCTCGAGATCGAGTTTTACAGCGACCAGGATCTGGACCGGCTCCTGAACCTCCTGCGTCCGGTCTGAACCCGGACGCTAGGCTCTCGGTGCCGGTTCTTGTGGCGGCCTGACTGCCCGCCGCGACTGAACAGCGGCCGGAGGCATTCATGAAACGAATCGGGGTCATCGATGGACAGGGGGGGGGGATCGGCAGCGCCATCATCCGGCAGATCAAGGGCCGCTACGGTGAAACGCTGGAGATTGTGGCCCTGGGCACCAATGCCATCGCCACGGCCCAGATGCTCAAGGCCAAGGCCAACCGGGGGGCCTCCGGAGAAAATGCCATCATCCAGACCGCGCCCCGACTGGACGCCATCCTCGGCCCCCTGGGGATCGTCATGGCCCATGCCATGATGGGCGAGGTGACGCCCCGCATCGCGGCGGCCGTGGCCGCCAGCCCGTGCCCCAAGATCCTCCTGCCCCTTTGCCAGGAGCCGGTGGTCATCGCCGGGGCCCCGGCCATTCCCCTGCCGCGGCTTATCGAAGAACTGATCGACGTGCATCTGGCCCCTTTTCTGGCCGAGGATGCAAGAGGACCCCGCCATGTGTGAAGCCAATGCCTATCTGATCCTGGACCAGGGGACCGAGCTGGTGATGGAGGCCGTGGACACGGTCGAACCCACCGAGGACGGTCTGCGCCTGGAGAGCATCTTCGGTGAACAGAAGTTTCTCAAAGCCCGCATTCACGCCCTCAAGCTGGTGGACCACAAGATTTTCCTCAAGGCCGATTAGATGCGGGCCGGATCCTCGCGGAGGGCGCCCGGGGTCCGCCGCGGTCTTTCCCGGCCCTGAGGCGGCTCCGTTGCGCGCGGTCCAACCAGACCCCATGGCACCCTGATGAAGCTGATCATCGCCCGAACGGCCGGATTCTGCATGGGGGTGCGCCGGGCCGTCGAGATGGTCCTGGACGCCCCCAAGCAGCGGCCCGGACCGATCTGCACCTACGGACCGCTGATCCACAACCCTCAGGTCCTGGAAATGCTCGCGGAAAAAGGGATTACGGTCCTCGACCGGATCCCGGACCGGGGGGAAGGGACGGTGCTGATCCGGGCCCACGGGGTGCCGCCGGAAGCCCGACAACAGCTCAAGGCGGCCGGCTTCGAGGTGGTGGACGCCACCTGCCCGCGGGTCGTCAAGGTCCAGTCCATCATCCGGCGCCATGCGCGCCAGGACCATGCCACCATCCTGGTGGGGGATCCGGACCATCCCGAGGTGATCGGCCTGCTCGGGTATGCCGGCCGACGGGGCGTGGTGGTCCGCTGCATGGAGGACCTGGAAGCCCTGCCGGTCTTCCCCCAGGCCATCATCGTGGCCCAGACCACCCAGAACAAGATTTTTTTCGAGGCGGTGCGCCGCTGGGCCGCCCGACACCATCCCCACTACAAGATTTTCGACACCATTTGCGATTCCACCGCCAACCGTCAGGCCGAGGTGCGCCGTCTGGCGGCGGCGGCCGACGCCGTGGTGGTGGTGGGCGGTCGCAGCAGCGGCAACACCCAGCGCCTGGCCGAGATCGCGGCCGAGAGCGGCAAGCCAACTCTGCAAGTGGAAACCGAGGCCGACATCGACCCGGTCCGGCTGGCCGGTGCGCGCACCGTGGCGGTGACCGCTGGAGCGTCCACCCCCAACTGGATCATCAGGCGCATCTGCCGGCACCTGGAGCTGCTGCCCCGCCGCGGGGCCTGGCGCCAGCGTCTCTACAGTCTACAGCAGACCCTGCTGCGCACCAATACCTACGTGGCCCTGGGCGCCGGCGGGCTGTGCCTGGCCTGCAGCCAGCTCCAGGGGCTTGCCGGCAGCCTGCCGATGGTCTTTCTGGCCATGCTCTACGTCCAGTCGATGCACATGCTCAACAACCTCACCGGCCAGAAGGAGGACCGCTACAATGATCCGGGGCGCGCCTGGTTCTACCAGCGTTTCCGGACGGTGCTGGGGATCCTGGCGCTGCTTTCGGGAGCCACGGGCCTCTTTCTGGCCTACCGCATGGGGACCGCCCCCTTCGGGGTCCTCTCGGTGATGAGCGCCCTGGGGCTCTCCTACAATCTGAACCTGGTGCCGGCGCGCCTGGGCTGGCGCATGCGCCGGATCCGCGACCTGCCCGGTTCCAAAACAATCCTCATCGCCCTGGCCTGGGGGGTGGTGACCGCCGTTCTGCCCGCCCTGGGGCTGCTGGGGCGGATCACGGCGGCCTCCGGGGTGGTTTTCACCGTGGCGACCCTGCTGGTGTTCGTGCGCACGGCCTTCTTTGACATGCTGGACGTCCAGGGAGACCGCATCGTGGGCAAGGAAACCCTGCCGATTCTGCTGGGAGAAGCCACGACCATGCGGTTGCTCTACACGGGCTTGATTCTGGCGGCGGTGGTTCTGGGGGCGGCGGTCGCCGGCGGGTGGATCGGTCCCTTCGGGCTGGGAATGATGGTCTGTCCGCTGCTGATGGGGCTGCTCATCTCGGCCCATGCCCGGGGCCGCATCCATCCCGGGGTGGGACTGGAGTTTCAGCTGGAATCGCTTTTCGTGCTGGCTGGCTTTCTGGCCCTGGGCTGGTATCTGGCGGGGTAGGGCGCCGCAGGCACAGGGAGGGGCCGGGTCGCAGCGCGGACGCCCGGGGCGAACGACGGCCTCCATCAACTTTTCCCCCTGTTTCGCAAAGGAGCACTATGACAAACGGCAAGCGTGTGTTGATCGTCGGCGGGGTGGCGGGCGGGGCTTCCTGCGCGGCCCGGGCCCGCCGTCTGGACGAGACGGCGACCCTTATTCTCTTCGAGCGCGGGCCCTATGTCTCTTTTGCCAACTGCGGTCTGCCCTACTACGTGGGCCGGGTCATCACCCGGGAAGCGGACCTGCTGGTGGCCACCCCCGAGCTGTTCCGGGATCGGTTCCGCATCGATGTGCGCACGGCCAGTCTCGTGGAGGCCATCGACCGGCGCCGGCGTCTGATCCAGGTCCGGGACCTTTCCAGCGGGCGGCGCTACGAGGAAGCCTACGATGCCCTGGTGCTGGCGCCGGGGTCCGAACCGCTGCGCCCGCCCCTGGCCGGCATTGATCAGGAGGGGGTTTTCACCCTCTGGACCATCCCCGACACGCGCCGGATCCTGTCCTGGATCGAGTCGCGCCAGGTGCGCCGGGCGGTGGTGGTGGGCGGCGGCTTCATCGGTCTGGAAATGACCGAGAACCTGCACCGGCTGGGCATCGCGGTGACCATCGTGGAGATGCAGGAGCAGGTGATGCCGGCTCTGGATCCGGAAATGGCCTTTTTCGTGCACCGCCACCTGCGCGAGGCCGGCGTGGCGCTGGAACTGGGCTCCCGGGTGAGCGGATTGGCCCAGTCCGCAGCCGGTCGCCTGGAGGTCGAACTGGCCGACGATCGCCGCCTGGAAACGGATCTGGTGATTCTGGCCGCCGGGGTGCGGCCCCGGACCGAGCTGGCGGCAGCCGCCGGTTTGACCATCGGCCAGCGGGGGGGCATCCAGGTCGATCCCTGGATGCGCACCAGCGATCCGTGCATCTGGGCCGTGGGTGACGCCATTGAGGTGCGGGACCACGTCACCGGTCTGCCGGCCATGGTGCCCCTGGCCGGACCGGCCAACCGCCAGGGACGGGTGGCGGCCGCTGCCATCTGCGGCCGCGGCGGCATTTATCCGCCCTTCCGCGGGGTTCAGGCCACCTCGGTATGCGGCGTTCTGGGGCTGACCGTGGCGGCCACCGGTGTTTCCGAAAAGACCCTGCGGCGGCTGGATCCGACCGCCACCCGCTGGCCCCATGAAAAGATCTACATCCACCCCGATCACCATGCCGGCTACTATCCCGACGCCCAGACCCTGACGGTCAAGCTGATCTTCGAACGGGAGGGCGGGCGGATCCTGGGGGCCCAGGCCCTGGGCCGCCAGGGGGTGGAAAAACGCATCGACGTCATCGCTGCCCACCTGCAGCACCGCGGGACGGTCTTTGACCTGGAGGAATCGGAGCTTTGCTACGCCCCCCAGTACGGATCGGCCAAGGACCCGGTCAACCTGGCCGGAATGGTGGCCGCCAACCTGCTGCGCGGCGATGCCCCCACGGTGCACTGGACCGACCCGGCCAGGGCCGAGGCCCTCGTTCTGGACGTGCGCACCGTTGAGGAGTACGCCGCCGGGCGGGTTCCCGGGGCGGTCAACATCCCGCTGGACGCGCTGCGCCAACGCCTGGGGGAGCTGCCGCCCGACCGGGACATCTGGGCCTACTGCTACGTGGGCCAGCGCTCCTACGTGGCGGTGCGCCTGCTGGCGCAGCACGGATTGCGGGCCTTCAATCTTTCGGGAGGATTTCGAATGTACCAGGCGCTGGAGGAGGCCGGTTCATAGGGCCTTTCCCTCGGCCACCCGGTGGCAGGCCACCCGGGCCCCGGTCTCCAGGGCCGTGGCCTGGGGGATTTCCTCCACGCAGCGCCGGTCCGCGTAATGGCAGCGGCCGTGAAAGACGCAGCCCGAAGGAAGCCGGATGGGGGTGGGCACCTCTCCCTTTAGGCGGATATGGGCGCTGGGCTTTTGGCCCAGGCGCGGGATGGCGCTGAGCAGGGCCCGGGTGTAGGGGTGGCGCGGATGGCGGAAGATATCATCCGCCGGGGCCAGCTCGCAGAGGGTCCCCAGGTACATCACGGCCACCCGGGTGCTGATGTGGCGCACCACCGACAGGTCGTGGGTGATGAACAGGTAGGTCAGGCCGCGCTGCGCCTGGGCGTCCATGAGCAGGTTGAGGATCTGGGCCTGGATCGAGACGTCCAGGGCCGAGACCGGCTCGTCGGCCACGATGAATTCCGGGTCCACCATCAGGGCCCGGGCGATGCTGATGCGCTGGCGCTGGCCGCCGGAAAACTCGTGAGGATACCGTTCGGCCCACTTGGGATCCACTCCCAC
>CALJLV010000073.1 GCA_937982505.1 uncultured Desulfobacteraceae bacterium
CACCGAGATCTACACTCTTTCCCTACACGACGCTCTTCCGATCTAAAGCGGGCGTCGCCCACCCGGGGCGCGCCGAAGGTGTAGACCCCCCGGGGCGGGCACAGACTGGCGGCCAGGAGCGCCAGCGCCGCCCCCAGGCTGTGGCCGGTATAGAACACCGGCCGATTCAAGGCGTCCAGGGCGGGTCGGATCTCGGGCCAGATCCCGAGCAGCGCGGCCTTGAACCCGGCATGCACCCGTCCCCCGGCCGGCCAGGCGCGCAAAGGGAGGTTGAAGTTGGCCACCCAGTTGTCCAGCCGGCCGCTGGAACCGCGAAAGGCCAGAACGGCAAAGGGGGTGCCGGCTCCCGGCTGCGATGCCACCAGCACACCGAAGATGCCCCGGCGACGGAAGGTCGCTGCCTCCCCAAGCCCCACCCCGGCCAGAATCCGGTCCCGGGATGGCCCCGTCACCCCACTGCTGCGGTAGACCAGCCGCGACAGCTCGCTGAGCCACCAGGCATTGACCGGGCTGAAGGCGCCGGCGGCGGGGTCGAAATCCCCCGGAGCGGCGGGTTGAAAAAAATCGGCGGCGATTCCCGGCCTGAAGATCGCCTCCCATGGAACGCGACGCGGCATGGTGCCCCCCTGAAACGGTCCTCTATCCCGTCGCGCCGGGCCCGGCAAGGTGTTTTTTCAGGTAGCGGGCCGTGTGGGACCGGCCGGCGGCCTCCAGCAGGACCTGGGGCGGACCGCTGCAGACCACCGCTCCTCCGCCGTGGCCCCCTTCCGGCCCCATGTCGACGACCCAGTCGGCCGCCGCGATCACGTCGAGGTTGTGTTCCACCACCGCCACGGTGTTGCCGGCCGCCACCAGCCGCCGCAGGACGGCGATGAGCCGCTCCACGTCGGCCCCGTGCAGCCCGGTGGTGGGCTCGTCGAGGATGAAGAAGGTGTGCCCCCTGCCCGGATGGGCCAGCCGGCGGGCCAGCTTGATGCGCTGGGCTTCGCCCCCGGACAGGGTCGGACTGGGCTGGCCCAGGCGTAGGTACCCGAGGCCGATCTCGTCCACCAGGGCCGCGGCGCGGCAGACCTCCGGCAGGGCGGCGAAAAGATCCCGGGCCTGGGCGAAGGTCAGGTCCAGCACCTGGGCGATGGACCGCCCCTTGTAGGCCACGGCCAGGGTGTCGGCGTTGTAGCGCGACCCCCCGCAGGTTTCACAGGGGACGTAGACGTCGGGCAGGAAGGTCATCTCCACCCGCGGATGCCCCTGGCCCTGGCAGGCCTCGCAGCGGCCTCCGGCCAGGTTGAAGGAGAACCGCTCCGCCCCGTAGCCCCGGGCCCGGGCCGCCGGGGTGGCGGCGAAGCGCCGGCGCAGCGGATCCATAATCTTGACATAGGTGGCCGGCACGGAACGGGGAGTGCGCCCGATGGGGCTGTGGTCCACCTCCTCGACGGCCGCCACCGCCCCCCATCCCTCGATGGCGCTGCAGGAGACCCCGGCGAGCCCTTTTCCGGCCAGCAGGGCCTTCAAACCCCGATGGAGTGTCTCCTTCAGCAGGGAGGACTTGCCCGAACCGGATACCCCGGTCACGGCGATGAGGGCCCCCAGGGGAAAGACCACATCGATTCCCTTGAGGTTGCGGGCCGAGGCCCCCCGGAGGGTGATGGCCCCTTGGGCAAGGCTGGGGCCGGCTCCGGCCAGAGCCGCTTTCATCCCGCCGGTGGCCAGGCGCCGCCCGGTGGGGGAGGCCGGATTGCGGGCCACCTCCGCCGGACTGCCCACCGCCACCACGGTTCCGCCCTGGTCTCCGGCCCCGGGCCCCAAATCGATGACGGTGTCCGCGGCCCGGATGGTTTCCTCGTCGTGCTCCACCACCACCACGGTGTTGCCCCGGTCGCGCAGGGCCAGAAGGGCCTGAATGAGCCGGTGGTTGTCCCTGGGGTGAAGGCCGATGGTGGGCTCGTCGAGGATGTACCCCACCCCGGTGAGGGTTGAGCCGAGCTGGGCCGCCAGCCGCACCCGCTGGGCCTCGCCCCCCGAGAGGCTCCCGCCGCTGCGCGCCAGATCGAGATACCCCAGGCCCAGTCGCTCCAGCAGTTCGAGGCGTCCGGTGATCTCGGCCCGGATCGGTTCCAGCACGGCCTCCTTGCCGGGAGGTACGCCAAGATCCGCCAAAAACCGCTCCAGCGCCGCGGCGGGCCGCCGCACCAGGTCCCAGATGGTGTGATCGTCGATCCGGACGGCCAGAGCGCGGCGGTTCAGGCGGCTTCCCCCGCAGCCGGGACAGGGCTGGCCGGCCTCGGTCTCGCCGATCCCGTGACACCGGGAACAGGCCCCCAGGGGACTGTTGAAGGAAAACAGCTGCGGATCGTCGGCCCCGGGCACGCCCCTGTGGCAGGTGGGACACAGCCCGCTGAGACTGAAGACATGGATCCTGCCGCCGGCATCCTCCACCAGCAGGGACCCGTCCCCCTCGGCCAGGGCCCGGTCCACCAGGCTCCCGAGATCGGCGGCCGGCAAAAGCCCCACCACCACCTCGATGGTGTGCAGGTGATAACGGCTCAGGGCCATCCCCTGGGTGATGGGCGCGCGGCGGCCGTCGATGCGCGCCTCGCGGAATCCGGCCCGGTGCGCCCGGGCGAGGACGTCCTTGTGAAACCCCTTGCGGTTGGCCACCTTGGGCGCCAGGAGGACCCCCGGCCCCCCACCGAAACGGCGGTCGATCATCTCCACCATGGCGTCCCGCGACAGCCCCGCCAGCGGCAAACCGCAGCTGGGGCAGTGGACCCGGCCCAGGCGGGCGAAGAGAAGGCGCAGAAAATGGTAGATCTCGGTGAGGGTGGCCACCGTGGAGCGCCGGCCGGCATGGCTGATGCGCTGTTCGATGGCCACGGTGGGGGGCAGCCCCGTGACCCGGTCCACCTCGGGCCGTTCCAGGATTTTCATGTACTGGCGCACGTAAGGGGCCAGGCTCTCCAGAAAACGGCGCTGCCCCTCGGCAAAAAGAATGTCGAAGGCCAGGGTCGACTTGCCCGAGCCCGAAACTCCGGTGAGCACCACCAGCCGGTGGCGGGGCAGATCCAGGGAAAGATTCTTCAGGTTGTGCTCCCGGGCCCCTTCGACCCGGATGGCGGCCGGGGCCGTCGCCGTGTAGGCCGCCGGCGCTTCCGACACCTGGACCCGGGCCATGCCGGAGCCGGAACCGCGCAGCAGGGGAGCCAGAAAGCGGCCGGTATGGCTTTGCGGGCAGGCCGCCAC
>CALJLV010000074.1 GCA_937982505.1 uncultured Desulfobacteraceae bacterium
CGGCGATCTCCTCGGGGGTCGGCTCGCGGCCCAGTTCCTGGACCAGATAGCGGGAGGTGCGGATCAGCTTGTTGATCGTTTCGATCATGTGCACCGGGATCCGAATGGTTCTGGCCTGATCGGCGATGGCCCGGGTGATGGCCTGGCGGATCCACCAGGTGGCATAGGTGGAAAACTTGTATCCGCGCCGGTATTCAAACTTGTCCACGGCCTTCATCAGGCCGATGTTGCCCTCCTGGATCAGATCGAGAAACTGAAGGCCCCGGTTGGTGTACTTCTTGGCGATGCTCACCACCAGGCGCAAATTGGCCTTGGTCAACTCGCTCTTGGCGTCCTTGGCCCGCTGGCGGCCGTCTTCGACACCGGCCATGATCCGCTTGAGGGCCGGACTGCGCGCCTTGATGCGATCTTCCCGCAGGGTGATCTGATCCAGGGTGTGTTTCAGGTCTTCGTAGAGCAGTACACTCTCTTCCGGGGACAGCTCGCCGCGCGAGTCGGCCCAGGAGAGAAAGGCGGTGCGGTCCTGGAGCCGAACGCGAAAATCGGTCAGGGACATCCCCAGCACTTCGGCGCTGAAGGCGATCTTGCGGTTCATGTTGTCAAACCAGTCGATCTGGCCGCGGATCATGCCTTCGATCTTGTCGATCACCCCCCCTTCCAGACGCCATTCCTTGATCAGTTCGAAGATCTTGGCGTTGCGCCGGGCCACGGCCCGCCGCAGCCGGCGATGGGCATCGGCGGGCATCTTGGTGTTGAACAGTTTCTCCCGGAAGCGGCTGTTTTCGGCGTCGATGTCCCGGATCCGATTGATGGTCTGAACGAAACGATCGGTCTGGAGCATCTCGTCGACGTAGGTTTCCCCTTCATCCACATCCCGCAGCACGTACTTGGGGCGCAGGGCCCCCGACTCGATCTGTTCGCCCAGCCGCAGGATGCATTCAACCCCGGTGGTCGTGTCCAGCAGGGCCCGCAGGACCTCCTGTTCGCCGGCTTCGATCTTCTTGGCGATTTCCACCTCGCCTTCCCGGCTCAGAAGGGTCACCATGCCCATTTCGCGCAGATACATCTTTACCGGATCGCTCACCGAACCGTAGTCGGTCATGGACAGGTCGTCTTCCTTGCTCTTTTCCTCCTTGGGCGGGACTTCGGATTCGGGCTCGGTCAGCTTGGCCTTTTCCTCCTCGACCACATCGATATCGTGCTCATCCAGAAAAATCAGGGCCTCGTCGATGGCGTCGGCCGAGCGCAGATCTTCGGGCAGCATGGCGTTGATATCGTCATAGGTCAGGTATCCCTGGGCCTTGGCCTTGCCGACAAGCTGGCCCAGGACTTTCTTGCCAAGCTTGTCCCCGTTGCCGGCATCGTTCGGACCGGACTGTTCACGGGGCGCAGACTTGGTCTTGGTGGCGGTCGTTTGCCTTTTGGCAGCGGACTTGTTGGCCATGAATACGGTCCTCCTGGAAACGGTCTGGGAAGATCAGCGACGTTTAAGACTGGGTCAATTTACGCCGGGAACGCTCTTTTTGGCGAGCCTTGCGGTGGATCTCGCGCAGCAGCGCCTCGAGGCGCTGGCTGTCGGCCTCCTGCTCGGCCTGGCTCACCGCGGCGACGCGACTGTCGCGACCCCGGCCGCCGGCCAGTTCAAAATGGCGCATCAGTTTGCGGCACCCGTCTTCGGTCCATGCCTCATCGGCCACCATCAACCGGCTGGCCAGGCGCCGCAGTTCCGGGTCGGCCAGCGCCGTCAGCGGGTCGGGCGGCTCACCGGTCCGGCGATAGTGCGCCAGCAGCGCATCGGCGACGGCCTTCAACCGCAAGTCAACAAAATAGGACGTCAATCCGCGTTTGTCGACCTCCGCCAGGACCCGGGGATACTGGAGCATCATGGTGATCACCTGCCGTTCAAGGGGAGGCAGGCGCTCCGGCGGGCGCTCCGGCGCCCTTGACCGCGGACCGGCCCGGTCGCGGCCGATGCGCTTGAGGATGACCGCCTCTTCGACGCCCACCCGTTCGGCGAGCAATTTGACATACAGGGCGCGGGTGACCGGGTCGTCCACGATCCCGAGCGCCTGGATCAAGGCGCCCACGACCCGGGACCGACCTTCGATGGTGTCGCCGTGCTGGCGCAGCATGGCGTCCAGCATGAAGGGGAAAATCCCCCGGGCCCGCTCGGCCAGGGCCAGGAAGGCCTGGCGGCCGTGGGTCTGCAGGAAGCTGTCCGGATCCTGTCCGGAGGGCAGTTCCAGGATGACGGTGTTGATGCCTTTCTCCTGCTGGAAGCTGCCGGCGGTATAGCGCTGGTGGAGCTGCTCGAATATCGGCCGGGCCCGTTCGGCGGCCTTTTGGCCGGCCGCGTCGCCGTCAAAGACCAGGACGATGCGCCCGGCGCCCACGAAGCGCTTGAGCAGCCCGATCTGCTCGGCCGTCAGGGCGGTGCCCAGGGTGGCCGCCGCGTTGCCGATCCCGTGCTGCTGCAGGGCCAGCAGGTCGAGATACCCCTCGACGACATAGACCGTCTGGGCCTGGCGGCAGGCCTGGCGCGCCTGATACAGGCCGTAGAGGCAGCGCCGCTTGTTGTAGAGCGGGGTTTCCGGCGAGTTCAGGTACTTGGGCGGAGCGTCGCCCAGAACCCGCCCGCCGAACCCGACGAGGGTGCCGTCGACGTCGAGGATGGGAAAGATGATCCTCTCGCGGAAGCGGTCATAGTAGCCGCTGCCGCTCTTTCGAGGAACGATCAGACCGGCCTTTTCCATCAGCGCCGGCGGGAACCTTTTTGACCCCAGATGCGCCAGCAGCCGGTCCCAGGCCGCCGGGGCCCAGCCGAGCTGGAAATCGCTCACGATTTGCGATTTGAAGCCGCGCCCTTCCAGGTAGTCGCGCGCCCTGCGCCCCTCTTCGGGATGGGCCAGCAGCCGGGAGAAAAAGTCCCGGGCCGCCAGGTTGACGGCCCGCAAGCGCTCGCGTTCGTCCGCGCCGGGCAGAGGACCTCGGCCGTCGTCGGGTAGCTGGATGCCGTAGCGTCGCGCCAGGGCCTTGATGGCCTCGGGAAAATTGAGGCCCTGCTGGCGCATGAGAAATGAAAAGACGTCTCCGCCTTCACCGCAGCCGAAACAGTGAAAGATCTGCTTTTCCGGATTGACGGTAAACGAGGGAGTTTTTTCGCTGTGGAAGGGGCAAAGGCCCACCAGGTTTCTGCCGGTCTGCCGCAGGGCCACCACCTCGGACACGATCTCCACGATATTGGCCGCCCGGCGCACTTCCCGAATGATGGCTTCCGGAATCTGTCCGCCCAAACGCTGCCTCCTGCCTGGCTTGTCCACTGCGGCGTGATGGTCCCTGACGGTGACCAGTTGGGGACGGATCGCGGCGGCGCCCTTCAGCGCTGAGCGCCGAAGCCGCTCAACATCTCCTTGAGGCTTTGGGCGACCATCTGATCGGCGCTGATCCATTCGCCCCGCCGCTTGAGAAAGGTGCCGAAAGCGAGCAGGTTTTCATCCAGGGACTTCTGGGTTTCGTCGAATTCGTCGAACCAGATCAGGCGCCCCTGGCCGGTCTCCATCAGATAAAGGCCATAGGCCACCGAGGCGGGCGCGGCGGCGGCAAAGCGTCCCCCTTCACGCTCCCGGACCCGGTACAGATACCCCACCAGCACGGCATCCACCTCCAGATTCCGGCCCGCGGTGAGCACCAGCCCATGCTGGGCCAGGGGTCCCGCGGCGCTGGCGTCCACCTGATCCATGGCGGCCTGCACGGTGGCGGGCCCCACCACTTCGAACCCCTGGGCCGCCAGATGTTCCTCGATGCGTGCGGTCATCATCGCGGCCAGTTCCGGGGCTGCCGATCCGGTGACGAATACCTTGCCCGTGAGCGGCGCACGCGCACTGCGCTCCGGTCCATAGACCCGCGCCATATCGACCACGGGAGCCAGGCCGATCCGCTTCAGGTGCGCGATGGCCGGGTCGCCCTCGCCCTCCTGCCGCACTCCGGCGCACCCGCTTGCCAGCGAACTGATCAGCAATCCCAGACTCAGCCCGATGGCGGTCAGGATTTTCGACCTCACCCGTAAACGATCACCCCTTGGGATCATGGGATTCTCCCGCCCGGGCCCGGGCCCGGTGCAAAGGGACGGTTAGAGGATGCCTTTGCTCGATCGGACCGAGCCGATCCGGGGATCCAGGCCGGCGGCTTCGTCCAGGGCTCTGCCCAGGGCCTTGAAAACGGCCTCGATCACATGGTGTCCGTTCTCGCCGTAGCGCACCGCCACATGGAGGCCCATGCCGCCGCGCTGGCTCAGCGCACGGCAGAACTCTTTGGCCAGCAGGCCGTCAAAGGGCATCTGGAAGGTCAGATCCGATGGCATCCGCCAGACCAGAAAGGGGCGGTTGGACAGGTCGATGACCACCTCGGCCAGCGCTTCGTCCATGGGGGTCACGGCGCTGCCGTAGCGCCGCAGTCCATGACGGTCTCCCAGGGCCTGATTCAGGGCGTCGCCCAGCGTGAGCCCCACGTCCTCCACCGTGTGGTGCCAGTCGACATGCAGATCGCCGGCCGCCGCCACCGCCAGGTCGAAAAACCCGTGAACGCCGAAAAGGGTCAACATGTGGTCAAAAAAACCGATCCCCGTTTCGGCGTCGACCCGGCCCCGGCCATCGAGGTTCAGTTCCACCCGGACATTGGTTTCGCCTGTCCGGCGTTCGACGCTTGCCGCGCGATCGCTCATCGCGTCACCACACCCCAGCGCCCTCCATGGCCGCACGCGCCCTTTGCCTCGACACCCGCGGGAAGGCGAAAATAAGTTGAACCCGAGGCCCCGGAAGCTTCGCCGCCATCCATGGGGGAGGCTGCCGCTCGGGCCTGAAAACAAATAGGGTCAAACATAACCGGATAAAATAAAAACAACCCTGGATGGATGTCAACCGGTTTCTGGGTTTTCTCCACGGCCGCGTCAGAGCAATCCGCACGGGCCGACGGGCCATCACCCGCCCAGGGCCTGGCGCACGTGCCGCGCCAGGGCCTGGCGCGAAAACGGTTTTTCC
>CALJLV010000075.1 GCA_937982505.1 uncultured Desulfobacteraceae bacterium
GTCCGAAATAACCGACCGGATGCGGCGTCTGGCCGCCAGCCCGGACTTTATCCCCGGCATCCACAACTACTGCGACCGGTGGTGCGAGCGCTGTGCGATGACGGCGTGCTGCTCGGTTTTCGCCCTGCAAACAGATGAGGCCAGCTCCAGCGGGCCGGGGCAGGGGGAGGATCTTATCGGCCAGTTGGGTGAGATTCTCGAATCCGCGGTGATCATGCTCCACGAGATGGCCGAGGAGATGGGGGTCGATCTGGAAGAGGAGACCGACGACGGAGACGCCGATCTTCGCCGGGACGCGGCTCATGACCATATCCTGGTGCACGGGGCGGTCAAGTACGCGGAGGCGGTGCGTGACTGGTTCGCCTGCCGGCAGACGCGGCTTGTTGAAATCGGCGCCTTGCCCGGCCCGGAAAACCGGCCGGATCTGCACCTGGTCGGTCCCCGGTCGCCGGCCGGCGATCTGGCGCAGATCCTCCTGTGGTACTCGCCCCTGATTCATGCCAAGCTCTACCGGGCCGTGATTGGGGACGAGCCTGTGGCCGGGCTGGAGGATCTTCCCCGGGACGCCGACGGCTCGGCCAAGGTGGCCCTGATCGCCATCGAACGGTCTGTGGCCGCCTGGTCCGGCCTGACCGGCCACTTGCCCGAGGCCGAGGGGGAAATTCTGGCTTTTCTGCGTCAACTCGAACGGTTGCGCCGGGCCACGGAATGGAGCTTTCCCGCTGCCCGGGCCTTCGTGCGCCCGGGATTCGACGATCCTTGCGTCCCGGATTGAAGCCCGCGGCGCCCTTCCCCGGGGTTGCGCCCGGGGCCGCGCCGGGATATAAGCCTGGCTCAGGTGATGCCAACCCCCAGCGCGTCAAGGAGGCGACCATGAACATCCCTGCCTGGACCCCGGAACTGCAAGCCCGGCTTTACCAGGACATGCTGCTCAGCCGCCGCTTCGAGGAGCGGATCGTTGAAATGGCCAAGGAAAAGGGGCGCCTGCCCGGGATGCAGATCCTGTCCGTGGGACAGGAGGCGGTGGCGGCCGGCGTGGTGGCGGCCTTGACGCCCCGGGACGTGATCGTCAGCAACCACCGCAGCCACGCCCACCTGCTCTGCCGGGGGGCCGATCCCAACACCCTGATGGCCGAAATCATGGGCAAGGCCACCGGGGTCAACGCGGGCAAGGCCGGTACCCTGCACCTGGCCGTGCCCCAGCTCAACGTGCTCATGACCTCCACCGTGGTGGGCGCCGGACCGCCCCTGGCCGCCGGCGCCGCCTTCGCCCAGCAGTACACGCGGAGCGGGGCTGTCACGGTGGTTTTTTTCGGCGACGGGGCCGCCGCCGAAGGCAGTGTCCACGAGGCCATGAACCTGGCCGGGGTCTGGAAGCTGCCCCTGCTCCTGGTCTGCGAGAACAACTGCTGGGCCGGAGCCCAGCCTTGCCGGGTGCACTGCGCCGTCGGCGACCTCAGCATCAGGGCGGCCGCCTACGACATGCCGGGCAGGGCCGTGGACGGCAACGATGTGGAGGCGGTCTACCGGCTGGCCGCCGAGATGGCGGCCCACTGCCGCGGCGGCCGGGGGCCGGCCCTGATCGAGGCGCGCACCTACCGCATGCGCGGCCACGGGGAAAGCGACCCCCAGCATTACGTGGATCCGGCCGAAATCGCCGCCTGGAGCCGGCGTTGCCCTCTCAAACGGTACCGGCAAAAACTGCTGGACGGCGGGGTGCTGAGCGCCGCCGACCTGGAACGGATGGAGACCGGGGCGATGCGGAAAGTCGCCGACGCCGTGGATTTTGCCGACCGCAGCCCCTACCCCGAGGCCCGGGCGGCCCTTGATGACGTCTGGACGGCCGCGCCGGCGCTGTAAGGCGGAGGCCCATGCCCCCTGGCCGCACGGCACACGCCCGTATCCGGCCGCCAAGCGCCGGCCCGCCGCCATGGCCCGGGCCGCAAACTTCCTCAAAGGAGAACGCCATGACGGAAATGTCCTTCGGTCAGGCCCTGAACCAGGCCCTGGTCCTTGCCCTGGAGGCCGACGAGGGGGTCTTCGTCGCCGGGGAGGGGGTCGGGGTGTCGATCCACCAGGATCCCAACATGCCTACTCACGGACTCCTGGAACGTTTCGGCCCTCGGCGGGTACGCGATACCCCGGTGAGCGAAGCGGCCATCGCCGGTCTGGCCGTGGGCGCCGCGGCCATGGGGCTGCGGCCGGTGGTGGAGATCATGTTCTTTCCCTTCATCACCCTGGCCAGCGACATGCTGGTGAACCACGCCGGCAAGCTGCGTTACATGAGCGGGGGCCAGAGCCGGTTTCCGCTGACGGTGCGCGTCAAGGCCGGGGTGGGGTTCGGCGCCGGCAGCCAGCATTCCCACAACCTGGAGGCCTGGATGGCCCACAGCCCGGGGCTCAAACTGGTCTGGCCCTCCAATCCCGCCGACGCCAAGGGGCTGCTGCTGGGCGCGATCTTCGATCCGGACCCGGTGATCGTGGTCGAGGACATGATGCTCTACTGGATGCGCGGCCAGGTGCCGGAAGGCGACAACCGCCAGGCTCTGGGCCGCGCCCGGGTGGTGCGCGCCGGCACCGACTGCACCCTGGTGGCCTACGGCGCGGCCCTCTACACGGCCCTGGAGGGGGCCCGGATGGCGGCCGAGGCGGGAATCGCCTGCGAGGTGATCGATCTGCGATCCCTGGTGCCGCTGGACAAGGCGTGTCTCCTGGATTCGGTGCGCCGCACCGGCCGGCTGGTGATCGTACACGAGGCCAACCGGTTTTGCGGGTACGGGGCCGAACTGGCGGCGCTGGCGGCCGAAGAAGCCTTCGAGGCCCTCAAGGCGCCGGTGCGGCGGGTGGCCCCGCCGTCCATTCCCGTGCCCGCTTCGCCTCCCCAGGAGGGGTTCTTCAAGCCGTCGGCCGAAGCGGTGGCCGCCGCGGTGAAGGAAATCTGCCGTTGACGGACATGCGTTGGGGAATGGAGCCGCCATGGACCTGACCTGGTTCGACATCGCCGTGATCTGCCCGATCGTCATCGGCATCTACCATGTCCAGCAGATCAAGATCGCCCTCAAGTCCCGCGGCGAGTATGTGGAGATGTTCGGCGGGTGGCTGGCCGATTACCGCCGCATCAAGGACCTGGCCGCCCGGGAGGGCGACGAGACGGTGCGGTTGCGCTACCAGCGGCTGGTATCCGGCTTGCATCTTTCGGCGGGTTTTCTGGCCCTCATGGTGGCGTTGCGCCTCGCGGGCAAGGTCTGAGCCCATCAGCGCGCCTGGGGCCCCCGCATTTCGGGATAGTGCGCCTTGAGGCATTCAGGGCAGACGCTGTGGGTGAAATGCGCCTTGGAGTGCCGTGTCAGATAGTCTTCCAGCTGGGTCCAGTACCCCTGGTCGTCGCGGATCTTCTTGCAGTGGGCACAGATGGGCAGCAGTCCGCTCAGCTCCCGGACCTCTGACAAGGCTTTGCCGAGCAAGACCGTCCGTTGCGCCAGTTCCTGGTTGCGCTGCTCCAGGGCCTGTTCGATCCGCTTTCTTTCGCTGATGTCGCGAAGGGTGAGCAGATGCCCCAGCGTCGCCCCTTTCTGATGCCGCAGGACATCCAGGCGGACATCGTAGGTGCGCGTCCATCCCTCCACTTCGAATCCCGCCTCCCGCCAGGGGTGCAATCCGTCCAAGGCCTCTTTGAGCTGAGGAAAGTTTTCGCACAGCTGCCCCAGGGGCATGGGCGAGCGGATCGCTTCGCCGACGCCGAACAAGGCCCTGGCGGCCGGGTTGAGGTGCACCGCCCGCAGCCGGCTGTCGGTGACCACGATGGCATCGCCGATTCCGTCGAAGATGGCGGTCTTGGCCACCGGCAGCACGTCCAGCAGACCGACGCGAAAAAAGCTCCAGGTGATGGCCGCGGCGACAAAGAGGAAGGCGATGGGCCCCGGGTCCATATTGGCCACCGGGCTGCGGCCGGTGATGTAGACCAGGTTGGCCGCCCAGACCGCCACCACGGCCGCCAGGATCACGGCGGCCTGCACGCGATAGATGCCGACGGCGTCCACCACCCGCCACAGGAGCAGCAGGCTGACGGCGGTCAACAGGGTGTAGTTGTAGGTGATGATCAGCCACCACAAGGGGCCGTGGACCAGGCCCAGCATGGGAAAGCGGCCCGTATCGATGGTAAAGATGCGTACATAGACCAGGCCGTGCCAGCCGTTGGTCCAGACCAGAAGCACGGCGGCTGCGGAGGCCGGCAAGAGCCCGCGGCTGCAGCGACGTACCCATTGCTCGGGAAAGTCGAAGAGGATGAGCACGAAGATCAGCGTCAGGGGGGG
>CALJLV010000076.1 GCA_937982505.1 uncultured Desulfobacteraceae bacterium
CGGTTTGCTGCTGGCCACGGCCCTGTGGTTTGTCGCCCTGACCGTCGCTTCGGACGCCGAGGCCCGCGCACCGCGGGGGGGGCGCAGCTTTTCCGGCACCCGGACCTTCCAGAAACCGCCGCCGCCGCCGAGCACCTCCCCGGGGCCCGGATCGGCCGCCTTCAACCGCCAGCCCCTGGGCGGCGGCAGCCCCTTCATGCGCGGTATGGCCGGCGGCCTGCTCGGCGGGATGCTCGGCGGGATGCTCTTCGGCGGTTCGGCCCATGGCGCCATGGGCGGAATCGGCGGCAGCGGCATCGGCTTGATCGAGATTTTGCTCTTCGGTGGATTGGCCTGGTTTCTGTTCAAGCGCTTTGTCCGCCCATCCGGTCCACGCCCCCTTGCAGGCGCTTTCGATCGCACGGCCCAGTGGACGGACCAGGATGGGGCCGGGGCCATGGACGATTTGCCGGCCATGCCAGACATCGCCCCGGCCGGATCCCGGGGGATCGAGGCGGTGCGCCGCAGTGACCCGCGATTCGACCCGGAGCTGTTCCGGGAAGGGGCGCAGGACCTTTTTTTCAAGATCCAGGCCGCCTGGATGCGCCGGGACCTGTCCCTGGTGGAGGGACTGATCGGCGCCGATCTGGCCGCCGAATACGGCCGCCAGATGGCCGAGCTCAAGGCCCAGGGGCGCATCAACCGTCTGGAAAACATCGCCGTGAGGTCGGTGGACATCGTCGATGCCGGCATCGACCAGGGGCATGCCTGGATCACGGTGGAATTCAACGCCAACCTGCTCGACTACACGGTGGACGAAGGCACAGGGGCCATCCTCGAGGGGGACCCCACCCGCCCGGTCAAGTTCCAGGAGCGCTGGACCTTCGCGGCCCCCGAGGGCACCTCGGCCTGGAAGCTGGAGGGCATCGCCTGAGCGCCTGCGAGGGCCGGGGCCGGCGCTTAGGCCAGGCCCTGCCCCGGCCGCCCGTTAGAGCCGCAGTTTCGCAAGCGTTCGCAGCACATAGCCGGCCTCTGCCAGCCCTGCCCGGCCGTCGCCGTTGATGTCGGTTCCGCAAGTCGCATAATCGGGCCGGATCGGGGTGCCCCCGCTGGCCGCGGTCAGGCTTTGAAGGATCCGGATCGCATCCGCCAGGGTGGTTCGCCGGTCCCCGTCCACGTCCGCCAGGGGCCTGCTGTTCTCATTGCCGGGATCGGTGCCGGAAATGAATTCATCCAGGTTGGTAAAGCCGTCGCCGTCCGGATCATCTCCGTCGTCCCGGATCATGGGATAAGTGCCGGTTTCAATTTCCCACGGGTCGGGCAGGCCGTCGCCGTCGCTGTCCGCCGCGCAGGGACTGGTTTCTCCGGGATCGAGGCGGCCGTTGGCGTTGCCGTCCTCGAGGCCGTCGGGCAACCCGTCGCCGTCCGTGTCGGCCAGGTCCGGATCGCTGCAGCCGGAAAGCTCCACCGCGTCGGGGATCCCGTCCCCGTCGCGGTCTGCGGGGACCGCGTCGCGCCGTGAGGCCGTATTGTCGTCCGGGGATGGATCCGTTTCGGTCCCCTGGGCGCTGAGGGTGTTTTCCAGGATTCCGGTACGCGTCGCCGTGAACGCCAGGGTGGCGGTGAAGGCGGCGCCTCTGGCCAGGGTCCCGGCATTGCAGGTCACGCTCGTCCCGGACGAGGTGCAGCCGGCCGAGGCGCAAACCAGGGTCAGGTCCGGCGGCAGGATGTCGGTCAGGACCACATCGCCGGCCGCGCCGGGGCCGTTGTTGGCGACCCGGATCCGATAGGTGAATTCCTGGCCCAGTCGGAGAGGCAGGGGGGCCGCCGTCTGGAAGACCGAAAGATCGGCGAGGGGGATGCTGGTGGCCGAAATCCTGCCCGCATCGGTGGTGACGCCGTCGGACTCCGCCCACCGGACCAGGCCGATGCCCCGGGCCAGCCAGTTGACGTTGGTTATGGTTTCATCCAGGGGCTGTCCCTCGATGGTTCCGTAAAAGCGTACCGCGATGCACGCCCGGCCGGTCTTGAAGCGCCCCAAAGGAAGGTCGAGGGTTTCAAACCCCTCCATGGTGGACTGGGCGCTGTAGCTGAGATTGTAGGTTCCCAGACCCGAGAAGACCAGTTGCACCGCACCGCTGCTGGAGACCGTCTGGCCCAGGGTCATGACCGGGCCGGCATAGACCAGGGGGGTCAGAAAAGTGAAGGTGGCGCTCCGCAGGACCCCGTCACCCAGATCCACCGCCGGTTCGTACTCGCGATGGAGCCGGATTCCGCCGGCATCATTGGTAAAGTGCTGCCGGTAGCCGTCCGACCGTTGAATCACCCGGGTCGGAACGCCGTTGACCGTTTCGGTCTGCGCCAGGACCGTGTAGGTCAGGTCCGAGCTGGCATCCTGCTGGAAGGTCCAGGAGGTGCCGGGGTTCAGGGGAAAATAGGCGGCGGAGGAACCCGAGAAGACGCGGGTGGTGCTGATGCGTCCGGATCCGGTTTCACACCAGTAGCGTCCGGCGCCGTCGGCGGCGATGGCGTTGGGGGTGTAAGGATCCGTGTCCAGGTTTTGCGCGAGCGTCTCGGCGGCCCCGCCGGCCCGGGGGATCCGGCCCGCCGCGTGTCGGTCGATCCAGTAGAGGAAGGTGCCGTCCAAGGCCAGGCGCCGGGGAGAAGACCCGGGCGGCAGAATCCCGAGCGGGGCGGGTGTCCCTCCGCCGGCGGGCATTTTTTGGACGGCTCCGGTATCGCGCTCCGCAAAGTAGAGGTCAGCCCCCGCGACCCTGAAATCGTCCAGGTCCGGCAACCCCGAGGCCAGGATTTCAGCGCTTCCCCCCGAGGCCGGAATCCGCTTCAGGGTGTCGCCCCCTTCCATCCAGTAGATCATCCCGCCGCTGAGCCGCAATGGTCCGGCCGGCCCGGAGCCGGTGGCCAGGAGCATGACCGGCCCCCCGTCGACACCGATTTTCTTTACAGCGGCAAACGGCTCTTCGATCCAGTACAGAACCCCCCCGTCCACGTCCAGGTCCTTGATCGCGAAGTCCGCCGCGGCGACGGTTTCAGGGGGGCCGCCATGAAGCGGCGCTTTCTTGAGGCGGCATCCGTCGGCGATGTAGACGTGGGTGTCATCGACGGCGATGGGCGGCCGCGTGCCGCTGACGCCGGCGGCCAGCGTCGTCGCGCGGCCTCCGGTCAGGGGGACGCGCGCGATCCGGCCGAACCCCTCCAGGGTGCCGATGTCGCCCCCTTCGCTCCAGTAGAGCCAGTCATTCCGGACAGCGATCTGAAACGGGGCGTCACCCCCCTGAACGTGGATTTGAATCTTTCCGCCGGCAAGCGGGACGCTTTTCACCATCCCGGTCTGCCCGTGGGCCGAACCGGTATGTTCAGACCAGTAGACCCTTCCCCCGGCGGCGGCGATGGCGACCGGCGGCAGGGGCAGACCGCCCGCCACAACCCCGGTGGTGCCGCCTTCGGCGGGCGTTCGGTAAATCTCATGCAGGTCGCACCAGAGCACCTGGTCGCCGTCCAGGACGATGCGCGTGATCGTCGGCTCGGGGCTTGACACCTGGGCCAGAACGATCGCCTGGCCTCCGGCCGCCGGGGCTTTCAGGAGCCGCTGCGCGCTCGGGCTGAAGCTTCTGTCGCCGAAAAAAATCCAGCCGTTGGCCACGGCCAGCGTGCCGAATAGCGGCTGGCTGGCCGCATAAACCGTTTCGGCCGGGCCGCCGGCCAGCGGCAGCCGTTTGACGACCCCCGCATCCGGGAAGCGGCCCTCGGTCCAGTAGAGGTGGGTTTCGTCCGCCGCCAGGGCGGTGATGGGATTTCCGTTCGCGCTGTAAAGCGCTGAAGACGCCGCTCCGGTGAGGGAAACTTTCTCGATGCGGTAGGTGTCCGGCGAGATCGTGGAGGTGACCCAGTAGAGACGGTCGCCCCGGGCGACGACCTCGTGGGTGCCGCCCATGGCACAGTTGGATCCCCGGGCCAGTTCGACGGCCTGCAGGCCGTCGTCGAACTGGCCGTGAAGGATCTGGACCGCCTGGGCGCTGACGCAGCCGCCGGCACTGCCGGAGCGGGTCTCGACCCAGAAAAGGTCGTCGCCTTGCAGGCAGAAGCCCACCGGTGCCCCCATTTTTTTGACCAGGGGGGTGACCCGCCCGTCTTGCAGGTCGATTTTTCGGACCGGCGTATCGCTGGCGTCGGAGAACAAAAGGCTGCCGTTCTTCGGAACCAGGTGGGCCGGAAAGGGAACGGTTTCAAGAAAAAAGGCGGCCCCGGCGCCCGCCGGAACCCCCGCCAGGATCCACACCGTCGTCAGGTATGACAGCCAGCGTCGCATGAATCCACCTCCGCATCTTTCTTTACGGAAATGTGGTCTGCCCGCCCAATTGGTTTTGCAAAACATATAACACCCTGTTATAAAAAACAATGACGGGATTCTCGGAGAAAAGACCCGAAAGAAACGGCGATGGGAAGGCGATGATGGACTTTTTATACCTTTCGCCCGAATTCCCCCTTACAGCGCCATGTTCATCCATTGCCTCGACCGTCGTGGATCTTTACGACGCCTGCGCCCGCATGGTGATGGGCGAAACGGTGGTTTTGCCCCGGGAAAAGAAGTATTACTGTGCCTGCGGACAGCAGAGCGGATTCTGGACCGGTGCAAGGTTTGAGCCGGCCACCGTCGAACGCATGCGGCCAAGGCCGCAAGGAAAATGCCCATGAACGTCGTTTTCATTTCTCCCCATTTCCCCCCGCAGTACTACCGTTTCTGCCTGGAGCTGAAACGGCTCGGGGCCAACGCCCTGGGGATCGGAGACGCCCCCTACGAGGCGCTGCCCGACCCCGTAAGGCAGGCGCTGACCGAATATTACCGGCTTCCAGTCCTGGAGGACGCGGACGGCCTGATCCGGGCCTGCGGCTATTACACCCACCGCTACGGCAAGATCGACCGCATCGACTCGCTCAATGAGTATTGGCTCTCCATGGAAGCCGGGCTGCGCGACGATTTCAACGTCTTCGGCGTCCGTGCGGCCGAAGTGGGCGCCATCCGCCAAAAATCCCGGATGAAGGCCGTCTTCCGTGCCGCGGGCGTCCCCGTGGCGGCCGGCGCGGTGGTCCGAACCCGCGACGAAGCCCAGGCCCTGGTCGAACAGACCGGTTATCCCGTGGTGGCCAAGCCGGATGCCGGGGTGGGGGCCCTGAATACCTTTCGGCTGGACTCGGACGAGGATCTTGAGCGCTTTTTTCGGATCAAGCCCGAGATCGACTACATGCTGGAGGGATTCGTGGCGGGGACCATCACTTCGTTCGACGGGTTGACCGACCGCGACGGGCAACCGGTGTTCTGGACCGCCCACGTCTTCAGCCAGGGGATCATGGAGACGGTCAACGAGGCGCGTCACCTCCACTATTACTCGCTCAAAGAGATTCCTCCGGCCTTGGAAGATCTCGGGCGCCGGTGCCTGCGGGCCTTCAACGTGCGCGAACGGTTTTTCCACATCGAGTTTTTCGACACCGGCGGCGGGAATTTTACCGCTCTGGAGGTCAATATGCGCCCGCCGGGCGGATTTACCACCGACATGTTCAACTACGCCTGCGACATTGACGTCTACCGCCTGTGGGCCGAGCTGCTGTTCCACGGCCGGCCGGCCGGCAGGTTCGAACGCAAGTACCACTGCTGTTATGCCAGCCGCAAGGCCGACAAGGGATATGCCCACAGCCACGAAGCGATCCTTGCCCGCTGGGGTCACCGGATGTGCCAGGTGGACCGGGTGCCGGGAGTCTTTGCCAGTGCCCTGGGTGAGATGGGGTATATCTTCCGCACGCCGGACCTCGATGAGATGAACGCGATTGTGGGCTGGATCCACGCCGCCTGCTGAAGGGGGGGCCCGATCGATGCGCGTCGAAGAACACCGCTGGCACAGCCCGCACCTCGGCCATGAGATGGCCCTGAAGGTCTACGGCCACTGGGGCACGCCGATCCTGGTCTTCCCCTGTTCCCGGGGGCGCTACTACGACTACGAAACCATGGGCATGGTTGGGGCCATCGCCGATTTCATTCACGGCGGGCGGGTCAAGCTCTTCTGTGTGGATTCGGTGGATGCCGTATCCTGGTACGATTTTTCCGTCCCCCCGGCCGAACGCAACGCCCGCCACGAGGCCTATGACGGGTACATCGTCCACGAGGTGGCCCCGTTTATCCGGCGCCACTGCGGGGGCGGCGAATCGCCGCTCATCACCAACGGATGCAGCATGGGCGCCTATCACGCCGTCAACTTTTTTCTCAAACACCCGGACCTGTTCTCGGGCACCCTCGCCCTGAGCGGCCTCTACCGGCTCGACCGGTCCGAGTTCGGGCTTAGCGCCGGCGACATCCCGGCGGTGTACTTCAACTCGCCGGTGCATTACCTGGCGGGCATGACCGATTCCGGGTATCTGGAGCGCTACCGGCGCAGCGTCATCGTGATTTGTGTGGGCCAGGGGGCCTGGGAGGACGAAGCGGTGGCGGACACCCGGGCCATGAAGGCGCTCTTCGAGCACAAGGCCGTTTCAGCCTGGGTGGACTTCTGGGGCCATGACGTCAACCATGACTGGCCGTGGTGGTATCGGCAGATGCGCTATTTTCTCGCCGGCGGACATTTCGATGCCGCCCGAAGCCGTCCATTGTCATAAGCAATAGGCGGCGGGGCTCATGGGCCTCGTCTCAGAGGGGGTGCGGCCGGCCGAAAGCCTGGTCCGCCAGGGCGCGATCCCGGCCCCGGTAGGTGCCTTCCGCCAGCTCCCGGCGCACCACCCGGTCGAGGAGCCTGAACATCCGCATCTCCTGGGAGGCGTCGGCGTAGAAGGTCCGCCAGGCCTCGGCCAGCAGCGCCTGGAGCCGCTCGGGGGCCATGTGGCGCGGCTGGAAGACCACCTTGTCGGCTGTGTAGTCGTTCCAGTCGTAGGAGAGGATTCGCCCCTGTCCGTGCAGCTCGTCCCAGGCCTTGGTGTGGGGAAAGGGGGTCAGGACGGTGAACTCGGCCAGGTCCAGGTCGATTTCCAGCAGAAAATCGATGAGGCGCCGGATCTCATCCTCGGTGTGCCGGTCCAGGCCCAGCAGAACGGTTCCCTCCACGGCGATGCCGTGGTCGTGGTAGCGCCGGATCCGCTGGCGGATGTAATCGGAGGTATCGAAGACCGCCTGGTAGACGTACCAGGCGCCGGCCCGGGCCGCCAGATCGAGCACCCGGGGATCGTCCTCGATGGGGTGGCTGCACCAGTTCTTCTTCAGGGGGATCATCTGCCGGAACAGCTCCTTTTCCCAGCGCGTGTCCTGGGCCAGGGAGTTGTCCACCACGAAGAGGCGCCGGTTGTCGATGGCCGCCATCTCCGCGACGGTCTGCCGGATGGGCCGGGGGCGGAAGCGCCGTCCCCCCAGGTAGGCCACGCAGCACGGGTAGCAGTGGTAGCGGCAGCCGCGCGAGGCATGCACCAGATCCACCATCTGGACCCCGCGGTAGTTGTAGAGCCGCCGCTTGAGGATGTCCCGGCGCGCCGGAGCGATGATCTCGGTGGGGGGCGGATCGTTGAGATGGTCGTAGACCGGGGCCAGCCGCCCCCGGCGCCAGTCGTCCAGGACCTTTTCCATGCGGCCTTCGGCCTCACCCAGAAAGACGCTGTCGGCATGGGCTCGGGTCTCTTGGGCGTGGAGCATGGTGCCGATCCCGCCGCAGATCACCGGCACGCCCCGGCGCCGGTAGGCGTCGCCGATCTGCCAGCCCCGGCGCACCTGGGCCGTGAGCATCATGGAGATCCCCACCAGGTCGGCCGGGGCGTCGAAGTCGATCTCTTCGAGATTCTCGTCCACGAAATCCACCTCCACCTCCGGGGGCAGGGCGGCGGCAAAGACCACCGGGCCGTGGGGCGGCAGGTGAAACTCGGTCTGGTAGGCCAGCTTGGGCCAGCGCGGATAGATGAGGCGCAGCTTCATTGCGGCTTCTCGCGGGGGGGGAGGGCCGTTGCGGTCTCCAGCGGTGCGGGGACGGCGCTGAGGAGCCTGAGGTCGAGCCGGTAGCCGGCGGGTCCATGGGCCTGGAGGCGGATGCGCCCCGGCGGGCCGCCGGCGACGGGCTCCAGGGCAACGGTGCGCCGCCGCCGGCCGCGTTCGTCATACTGTTCCAGCCGCCAGCCCTGGGCCCCGGGGAGCAGGTCGGTGGTTCGGCCGTCCGGGCCCGGATAACGGCAGACGGGCCGGCCCTGCCGGTCGCGGCCGATCCGGGGGGTGCCGGGCGGCGCCAGCAGCGCCAGGCGCACATCGGCCAGCAGGCCGGCGGCGAACCCGGGCCGGTCGAAGGGCGGCACGGCCCGGCGAATGGTGACGGCGCCGGCCTCCGAGGCATCCAGCAGGACGAATCCCTCCACGGTCATCAAGGTGCAGTCCAGGGTGCGGTCAACCGAGGAAAGGACCGTGACCCCCACCAGCAGCCCACGGCTTCCGTCTGGGTAGACGGCTTCGATGGCATGGGCCACCTGCCAGCGGCCCTGGAGGAAAATCGTCCGGCACTCGGGGGCCTCGCCGGCCGGCCCCAGACAGGGGAGATGCGCACAGCCGGCCGGCCCGGCGGCCAGGAGCAGCACCAGGAGGCACCAGCCCCGGATCACGAAGGATCCCCGAACAGGGACGGGTCCAGGGGCTGGTTGAGCCGCACGCCGCTGAACCGAATACGGGTAAAGGAATCGGGGCCTTCGTAAATGGTCACAGCCTCGATGACGCCCGGCCGCTCGTCCAGTTCCAGCTCGATACGCTGGATGAATCCGGCCAGGGCCCCGTCCCGGGGTGTCAGCACCACCCGCCCGGCGGGGTCGAGCCGCGCCGCGAAGGCGGGACTGCGTTCGAAATCACCGCTGAGCCAGAGGCGCATCTCGGCCAGGATCATGTCCATGGCCTGAAGGCCGGCGCCGCGCTCAGGGGCCAGCCCGTCGCCGGCCTGGACGTAGCGTTGCACCCGTCCCTCGGCCAGCAGCAGCAGGCTGCGCACCGGGTGCCGATACTCCCAGCGCATCCGGTCTGGCCGCTGGAAGACGAAAAGGCCTTCGGAGACCAGGGGCTGGGCGAGAATGGGCAGGTGCTTTTCCTGCACGAAGGCGGCCTGGATGCTGGTGACCCGGGCCGCGGCGGCGCGCAGGGCCTGCCAGGAGTCGGCCCAGCCCAGGAGCCCGGCCGCGGCCAGCAGCACCAGGAGGCGAGTCGCGGCGTTTATGGCGGGGGCGGCGCGTCTCAACACAGCCCCCCGTTGACGGCGATGGTCTGGCCGGTGATGTAGCTGGCGTCCGGACCGCAGAGAAAGCGCACCACCCGGGCCACCTCTTCGGGCCGGCCGATGCGCGCCATGGGAATCAGGTCCTTGATTCTGGCCACCGGGGCCGAGGCGATCATGCCGGCGTCGATCAGCCCCGGAGCCACCACGTTGACACGGATCCCCAGGCGGGCCACCTCGGCTGCCACCGTGCGGCTGGCGCCGATCAGCCCGGCCTTGGCCGCGGCGTAGTTGGCCTGGCCGCGGTTGGCCACCAGGCCGGCCACCGAGGCGATGGAGACCACGGTGCCGCGCCGCTGGCGGATCATCCGTTCCAGGACCGGTTTGGTGGTGTTGTAAAACCCGTCCAGGCTGGTGCGCAGGACCCGATCCCAGCCCTCCCGGGGCATCATCACAAAGAGGCTGTCGGCATTGACTCCGGCGTTGTTCACCAGGGCCTCGATGCCGGCGCCGTCGGCCAGGAGGGCCTCGACGGCCGCCGCGCTGGCGTCGGCGTCGGTGACATCGAAGGGGCACAGCCGGCCGCTGCCGCCCATGGCTTCGACCATCTGGAGGGTTTCCCCGGCGCTCTGGGCGTCATTGCGGTAGTTGATGGCCACCGTATAGCCGGCCCGGGCCATTTCGAGGCAGATGGCCCGGCCGATGCCCCGGCTGCCGCCCGTGACCAGAACGCGGCGCGGAAGGCTCGAAGGGTTCATGGCAGCACGTCCTTGGCAGCAGCGGCCTGGACCACCTGAAGGGCGATCCGGGCCGCCAGGTGGCGGCCCCGGTGAACCGTGCCGGCGATTTCACGGTAATTTTCCAGGACGAATCCGTCTTCGACCCGGGTGATCAGGGTGTCGCCGGGCCGCAGGGCCGCGACGAAAAAGCACGCCTCGCGGATGCCCACCAGAAAACCGAACCGGTCCCCCCCCGCCGTCCCGGCGGCCTGCCGGCTCATGCCGAGGCTCACCGCCGCGCTCTGGGCCACCAGTTCGATCATCACCAGCGGATCGATGCGATCCTGCCGGCAAAGGGGCCAGCGCTCCGAGGCGCGAGCCCGGGTCACGGCCCAGCCCGGTGCGCCGTCAACGACGGCCTCGAGCAGGCGCATCGGGCCCCGGTGCGGCAGGATGGCGTCGAGGTCCGCGAAAGGGGCAGGGGACATGGCGGGAGGCGCTTTCGACCCAAAAATAAGGATTGAAACCGGGAACCGTTGCTTTGTAGATTGCAGTATCAACCACCTCTGCACGGCAGGTGGATGCTAATCCAAAAACAGCCTACTGTAAAGGTCGAGACCCCATGGAAGAACTGATCCGGACCCTGGCCCACAAGATCGTCGCCCTGCTCAACCTCCAGGAGATCCCAGCGGCCCAGATCGACCCGGACGAACCGCTGGTGGGCGGCCGGCTGGGGATCGATTCCATCGATGTGCTGGAAATGGTCATGATGCTGGAGCGGGACTACGGTCTGATCATCGACAACAAGACCCTGGGGGCCGAGGTCTTCGCCACGCTGCGGGCCCTGGCCGGCTACATCGCCCGCAACGCTCCGGAAGCGGTCCAATGAGCGCCGGTTCGGCGCCCATCGCCGGTGTGGGGATGATCAGCGCCCTGGGCGCCGACGCCGCCGACACCCTTTGGGCGCTGCGCGCCGGGACCTGCCGGCTCAATCCCCTGACCCTCTTTTGTCCCGGGAACCAGGCGCCTCTGCCGGTGGGTGAGGTCTTTCTGTCTCCGGCGCCGCCGGAGGCGCCGCCGCGAACCCACCGCCTGGCCCTGGAGGCGGCCCGACAGGCCATGGCGGGCCAGGTCGCCCCTCCGGACGCGGTGGTCATGGGGACCACCACCGGCGGCATGGCCGTCACCGAAACCCTGTTGATGGCCGGCGAAAGCCATCCGACGGCCTTTGCCCGGCATGCCCTGGCCACGGTGGCAGAGGATCTGGCCCGCCGCTTCGGATGCCGGGGGCCGGTGCTGACCGTTTCCACGGCCTGTTCGTCGGGCGCCGCGGCCATCCGCCTGGGCCTGGAGATGATCCGCCGGGGACTGGCCCGGCGGGTCCTGGCCGGCGGGGTCGATGCCCTCTGCCGCCTGACCTACTGCGGGTTCCGATCCCTCCAGCTTCTGGATCCGGCCGGTGCCCGGCCCCTGGACGCCGGCCGGCGCGGCATGTCCCTGGCCGAGGCGGCCGCCGTGCTGCTCCTGGATGCCGACAGCCCTCCCACAGCGGTGGCGGTGCGCGGCGGCGGGTTGTCCTGCGACGCCTTTCACCCCGTCCGACCCCATCCGCGGGGCGACGGCGCCCTGGCGGCCATGCAGACCGCTCTGGCCGATGCCGGGGTGGATCCGGCGGGGGTGGACTATCTGAACCTTCACGGGACAGGTACGACGGACAACGACCGGGCCGAAGCCCTGGCGGTACGGCGGCTTTTCGGGCCGCGGCTCCCCGCCCTGTCTTCCATCAAGGGCGCCATGGGCCACAGCCTGGCCGCTGCCGGGGCCTTCGAGGCCGCCACCGCGGCCCTGTGCGTGGCCCACGGCCTTCTGCCGGCCAATGCGGGCCTGACGCAGCCGGATCCGGAGCTGGCCCTCAGGCCCCTCAGGGCGCCTTCTTCCGCCCGGGTGGATACGGTTCTGTCCAACTCCTTCGGTTTCGGCGGCAACAACGCCACTCTGGTCATCGGCCGCGGGCAGGGGGCGGCCCTTTCGGCGGGGTGCCGCAGCCCCCTGCGCATCGGCGGCCTGGCGGCGGTCACCGGCGCCGGCGGCACCGAAAGAACCCTGGACCGTCTGCGGCGCCGGATTTCCTGCCGGGGGCGTATCGGCGACGCTGTCCTGTGCGCCGGGCTGGCGCCGGACCGGATTCGGCGTCTCGGGCGCCTGGCCCGCCTGGCTCTGGCTCTGGCCGAGGCGCTGGGACGCCCCGGCCCGGGCTCGGCCCCCGACGGCATTTTTTTCGCCACGGGCATGGGGGCGCTTTCCGAGACCTGGAATTTTCTCGACGGCCTGTTTGCCTCGGGAGAGCGTCTGGCCAGTCCGACGGATTTCATCGGTGCGGTGCACAACGGCCCGGCCGGCCAGCTCGCCTTGCATTGCGGGGCCACCGGCCCCAACATCACCGTGTCGGGCGGCGCGGCTTCCCTGGCCCAGGCCCTCATGGCCGCCGACCTTTTCACCGCCGAGGGCGCCACGGCCCTGGTGGTGGCGGCCGATGAATACCATGCCGCCCTGACCCCCCGTATCGATCCGGCCCTGGCCGCTGATCCGCTCCATCCGGACGGCGGGGCGGCCCTGTGGCTGCACCGGCGTCCGGCCGCCGGTGACCCCGTCGTCCGCCTCCTGGCTCTGGCCTGCGCCCCGGACGGCGTCGATTCGGTCCGGGTCCTGGCCGATCGCTTGTCCGGGGGCCGGCGCTACGACCTGATCCTGGGCGCCTCGCCCCAGGGAGCCGGGCCGCTGGCCCGCCTGGCCCGGTGCCTGGGCCACGATGGCGAGGTGGTGGACGGCGGCGCGCTGGTGGGGGGCTACGGGGCGGCCCCGGCGGTGGTGGCGGTCCTGGCGGCGGACCTGGTGCGCCGCCGCCGACCCCTGTTGCCCGTCACACGCCCTTGCGAGGCGGTGCTGGTGGTGGAGACCGGAGCGCACCCCTGGGCCCTGGAAGTCGTGGTGGGATGAAGATCCTGCTCATTTCGGCCAATCCCCTCCTATCCCCCTATCCGGTCTATCCGCTGGGCCTCGACTACCTGGCGTCGGCCCTGGAGCCGCGTCACCAGGTGGTCGTTCTGGACCTGAACGCCGCGGGCCGGAGCGCCCTGGGGCGGGCCGCGGCCGAAATTCAGCCGGACCTGGTGGGGATCTCCCTGCGCAACGTGGACACCACCGATCGGACCGACCCGCAGGGCTTCATGGCCACCTATCGGCGTCTGATGGCCGATCTGCGCCGGGCCACGCCGGCGCCCATCGTCCTGGGTGGCAGCGGCTTTTCCATCTTTCCGGGACCGATACTGGCCGATTTGGGGGCCGATTTCGGCATCGTGGGCGAAGGCGAGCGGCTCGTCTGGCTGGTGGAGGCCCTGGAAAAGGGCCGCGACCCCTCAGATCTGCCCGGCGTCGTCAGCCCCGGCGGCCTGGTGCCCGGTACGCCCCTGGACCGCATCGGCCCCCGCCGGCCGGCCGCGGCAGCTCCCCATCTGCCCTACTATCTGGATCGTGGCGGGATGCTCAATCTCCAGACCCAGCGGGGTTGCCCCTTCGGCTGCGTCTATTGCACCTATCCGCTCATCGAAGGCCGCCGGCTGCGCCAGGTCGATCCGCGCGCCGCGGCCCGCGAGGCCCTGGACCTGCAGGCGGCCGGGGCCCGGTTCCTCTTCATCACCGATTCGAGCTTCAACGCCGACGCGCCCCACAGCCTGGCGGTGGCCGAGGCCCTGGGCCGCGCCGGGATCAAGATTCCGTGGGGGGCCTTTTTCACCCCCGGGCCGGCGCCGGACGGCTATTTCGACCGTTTGGCGGCCGCCGGCTGCACCCATGTGGAGTTTGGCACCGATGCCCTCTGCGATCCGGTGCTGGCCGCCTACGGCAAGCCCTTCGACGCCGCCCAGGTGCTCGCCGCGCACCGGGCGGCGGTCGCCGCGGGGCTGAACGTGGCGCATTACCTGCTTCTGGGCGGTCCGGGGGAGACCCCCGCCACCCTGGTGGAGACCCTGTCCCGAGTTGACAACCTGAGGGACAGCGTCTTATTTCTCTTCAGCGGAATGCGAATCTATCCTGATACGAAGCTGTGGCGCCGGGCCGTGGCCGAAGGACACCTCGATTCCCGGGAGGATCTGCTGACGCCGGTCTTCTATCGCAACCCGGCCATCGGCGCCGATGAAATTCAGGCCAGAATCCAGGGGGCGGCGGCCGGACGGCCCAACTGGATCCTGGGCGCCGGCGGCCCCGAGACGCCGGCTGTCCTGGCACGCATGCACCGGCATGGCTTCAGCGGGCCGCTGTGGGAGTATTTGATTCCCGCAAGAGCTCCCGCGGGTGCGCGTCGACGGCAACAATAGCGATGGCTTCAGACGGTTGCATGTGGTATAAAATCGATTTCTTAATGTCCGGTGAACCGGTTTGCGAGGCCGTAGTGCGCGTACCGGCCGACTCGGCCTGGTTTGACGGCCATTTTCCCGGTCGGCCGGTGTTGCCGGGTATCGCCCAACTGGCCATGGTCCAGGACCTGCTGGGGCGGGTGCTGGGCGATGGGGGGCGGATTGTCGCCCTGTCCCGGGTGCGTTTCAGACAGGCGGTGGGGCCCGGGGCCCGTCTGAAGGTGGCGACCCGGCCCCGGGGCGAGGCCCCCGGTACGGTCGCCTTTCGCATTTTGCAAGACGAGGCGCTGGTCTGCAGCGGCATCGCCGTGCTGGCGGACAAGGGGCAAGCGGCGGTTCAAGGAGAGCAAGCCATGGAACTGGAGCAGCTCATGCGGCGTATCGCCGCCATCATGATCGATGAGATCAAGCTGGAGGACGTCACCCCCGAGACCTTCGATCCGGATCTGGATCTGGTGGACGAGGTCGGCATCGACAGCATGGACCTGGCCACGGTGGCCCTGGTCCTGCGCGACGAATACGCCGTGCGCATCGACGAGGACGACTATCCCAAGCTGACGACGCTGAGACGCATCGCCGCCTACATCCACGCCCGGCTGCAGGTCGCCGAACTGAACTGACCGGAGCCCGCCTGGTGGAGCCCTCATCCCCCTGCGTTTGCGCCCCGCGGCCATCAAGGGAATGGAAATTCGCCGAACTGCTGGCCGACGACCGGGTGCGGACCCGCTGGCAGAAGGTGCGCCGCTTCTTTTTCCTGCGTGAATCGACTTACGACATCACCAGTCGCTGCGACATCCACTGCGACGGCTGCTATTACTTCGTCGGCGACAAACAGCACACCCGGGACAACCGCGACCCGGAGGCCTGGCAGGCCCTGATGCGGCGCGAAAAGGCGCGCGGGATCACCTTCGCGGTGCTGGCCGGGGCCGAACCGTCCCTGGCCCCGGAGCTGTGCCGGATCTGTTGTGACGCCATTCCCCTGGGGGTGGTGGCCACCAATGGATTGCGGCCCGTCGATCCGGCCATCGGCTACCGGATTCACATCTCGGTCTGGGGCAACGACGCGACCAGCCGCCGCACGCGCCGGGCCGAGGCGATGCTCGAGCGGCAGCTGGCCAACTACCGCGACGATCCGCGGGCGGTCTTCGTCTACACCTTCACGCGCCGCAACATCGACGAGGCCCCCGAGGTGCTCGCGACCCTGGCGCCTCACGGCGCGCGGATCACCTTCAATGTCTTTTCGGCCCCGGTGGGGTACCGGGGCGACCTGCGGCACAGCCGGACATCGTTGCGCCGCATGGGCCGGATGATGGCCGAGCTGCTCGCGGCCTATCCGCGCCAGGTGCTCTATTCGCCATACAACATCGCGGTTCACAGTCATGACCTGGGTCTTCACGACCTGTTCGGATGCGCCTATCCGCGCCGCAATCCGTCCCGTGATCTCGGGCTGGGGCGATCTTTTCGCCAGTACCGCACCGATCTTCAATGGGACCGGCAGGCCGCCTGCTGCGTCCCGGACACCGACTGCGCCGACTGCCGCCACTACGCCGCGGGCAGCGCCGTGGTCACGGCCCGGCTTTTTCGCCATGCCACCGATCCGGACACCTTCGGCGCCTGGCTCGACTACGTGGACACCTATCTGGCCGTCTGGGTGGCCGGCTATGAGAAGGGGGAGAATCTTGTCGATCACCCGGTCGCCCCCCCGGGTCACCGGTTGGCCCCGATGGATCCCGAGATCCGATGAAGACTGTCAGCGCCCTTCTGGATGCCGCCTGGCTGGACCGCTACCGGCGCATCAGCAAGCTCAACATCCGCAGTTCGATCTACGATGTGACCAACCGCTGCAATCTGCGCTGCAAGGGGTGCTTTTTCTTTTCCTCCGGCGAGCACGCCGCAGCGGTCGAAGAGATGGATCTGACCCGCTGGGAGGCCTTCATCGAGGCGGAAAAGGCACGGGGCGTGAACCTGGCCATCCTCATCGGCGGGGAGCCGACCCTGTGCCTGGAGCGGGTCGAGGCCTTCTACCGGCGCCTGCCCACCTTTTGCGCCACCAACGGCCTGATCCGCATCCCACGGGACCGGTTCCCGGACCTGATGGTGGGGATCTCCCTGTGGGGGGACGAGCAGGACGAGCTGGCCCTGCGGGGCCGGGACACCTTTTCCATATCCCGGCGCCATTACGAAGGGGATCGACACGCCTATTACCTGTTCACCATCACCCCGCACCAGGTCGGGCGCGCCGAGCGGGTCGTGCGCAAGATCCGCGACGCCGGCCTCAAGGTGCACATGCAGCTGCTGTCCAACGACGAAGGGGTGGACGGTTTTTTCTGGACGCCCCAGGCCCTGGCGGATCTGCGGGCCGAGATGGACGCTTTGCTGGAGCGTTACCCGGAAACGGTGATTTCGTCCAGGTACTACCATCGCATCATTACCACCGGACGGATGCTGGGCCGCCGCTTCGGCTGGCGTGAATGCCCTTCGGTGACCGCGCCCCTGGACCGGCGCGACCCGCCGCCGCGGCGGCTGGCCAACTTCGTGCGCTGGGCCTCGGACCTCAGGACCATGCACCGCTGCTGCACCTCCGAGACCCGGGACTGCGCCGTCTGCAAGGACGGGGCGGCCCACATGAGCTGGGTGATGGTCAACAAGCGCGCTCACCTGCATTCGACTGAGGATCTGCAGAACTGGATCGAGGTTTACGAGATGTTCGCCAAGCTCTACCAGTTCATTCCCTGGTAGGCGCGTCGGGGGCCGAGGGAAGCCATGTCGAAGCCGCGGCCGGTCATTGTCGGTATGGATGCCGTTTCCCCCCTGGGGCTGGACCTGGAGGTCCAGTGGCAGCGGGCGCTCGAAGGCCGCAGCGGAGTGGGGCCGTTGACCCGCTTTCCTCTGGCGCCTGGATTTCCGGTCGCCATCGCCGGCCAGGTGGCCCCCATCGATCATCTCGATTATCCGTTTCTCAAGCCCCGGGAGCAGGCGCGCTGGATTTCGCCGATCTTCAAGTATGCCCTGCTCACCGTGACCCGGGCCCTGGCCGATAGCGGCATCCAGATCACCCCGGACCTGGCGCCCCGGGTGGCGGTGACCTTCAGCTCGGCCATCGGCGGCCTGGATGCCGTCCTGGCCGCCGACCGGCGCCTCATGGGCCAGGGCCGCCTGCCCGCCCCGGCCGTGCCCCCCAACGCCTGCATCAACATGGTCGGCGGCCGGGTCTCTATGCATACCGGGGCCACCGGGCCCATCAGCGCCACCGTCACGGCCTGCGCCACCGGGGCCACCTCCATGGCCGTTGGAGCCATGTGGATGGCCCAGGGCCTGGCGGATGTGGTTATCTGCGGGGCGGTGGATTTTCCCCTGGTGGAACCCATCGTGGCCGGATTTGCCACCATGGGGGGGGCCTACGTGCCGGCCGACGGCGCGGTCCCCGAGCCGCCCGAGGCCGCGAGTCGACCTTTTTCACTGGGTCGACGGGGGTTTGTGGTCGCCGAGGGGGCGGCCTGCACCATCCTGGCGACCTCCGATTTCGCCCGGGCTCATGGCCTGCGCCAGGATATCGAACTGGCCGGCTGGGCCATGACCAGCGATGCCCATCACTTTGTGGCGCCCCACCTGCCCACCGTGGCCCGCTGCATGGCCGGGGCCCTGGCCGACGCCGGAATCGGGGTCCGGGACGTGGCCGCGGTCAACGCCCATGCAGCCTCCACACGGGCCGGGGATCTGGTGGAAGCCGAGGCGCTGAGGCAGGTTTTTTCAGGGCGGGTGCCGCCGGTCACGGCCAACAAGTCGCTCATCGGCCACGCCATGGGGGCTTCGAGCGCCATCGAGACCGTCCTGGCGGTCCAGGCCATGCGGGCCGGGCGCCTGCCCCCGACCCTCAACCACCGCCGGGACCCGGCCATCGGCCTCGAGGGCCTCAGCGCAGCGGCCCGCATCCTGGATCAGCCCGTGGTGCTCAAGAACGCTTTCGGCTTCGGCGGCTGCAACACCTGCCTGGTGCTGCGGCGCAGGGCTTGAATGGATGCATCGATTTCCACCCGGACAGGGAAAGACAGTATCCTATGAATGATGAAGCCATGGCTTGGAATTTGGAATTTGGAATTTGGAATCTTTTTTCGGCGGCAGGCCCATGCGCGCCCCTTTGAACAGACGGGTCTTCGTGGTGGGCTACGACGCCGCCACCTGCCTGGGCAGCGAGTTTAACGCCACCTGGGAACGGGCGGCCGCCGGCGAGACCGGCTTTTCACGGCTGACCCGCTGCCGGGTCGAAAGCCGCAGCAACGTGGTGGGCGAGATTCCCGGCTGGCCCCCCGAGAACCCGGATTTCATCGACCGCCGCGACGCCCACAACTGGAACGCGGCCTACGTCCTGTTGACCATGGCGCTCTGCCAGCGGGCCTTGCAGCATGCCGGGCTGGTCATCGATGCCGGCATCGGGGCGCGCACCGCCTGCCTGGTGGGCTCGGCCCTCAACGGCACGGATGCTTTTCGCACGGCCATGAACAACTACCGCCACCAGGGGCCCACCAAGGTGAGCCCCTATCTGCTGCCCAACCTGTGCGCCAACCTGCCGGCGGGAAAAGCCGGGATGCGGCTGGGGTTTACCGGACCGATCTTCTCGCCCCAGGGAGCCTGCGCCTCGGGCAATCACGCCATCGGCCTGGGGGCCCGCATGATCCGTGACGGGGACTGCGATGTCGTCCTGGCCGGCGGGGTGGACACCTGTCTGGTGCCGGAGATTATCCAGGGATTCGCCAACATGTGGGCCACCCTCAAGGTGGGCCCCCAGGACCGGGCCTTTGCCGATCCGCGCCAGGCCTCGCGGCCCTTCAGCCTCGACCGGCGCGGGATCGTGCTGGCCGAAGGCGGGGCCGTCCTGGTGCTGGCCGCCGGCGAGATGCTCCAGCCCTTGGGCCTGACCCCGCGGGCCGAGGTCCTGGGGGTCGGCTGGACCTCTGACGCCCACCATTTCACTCTGCCCAACCCGGCCACCATTGTACGGGCGATGCGCGAGGCCCTGGAAGACGCCGGCCTCAGGCCCGCCGACATCGACTATGTCAATGCCCACGGGACTTCCACCCCCAAGGGCGACGCTCTCGAGGTGACCTGCCTGCGCGACGTTTTCGGCCCGCATCTGAAAGGGTTGCCCGTGTCGTCGAACAAATCCCAGATCGGCCATACCCTGGGGGCCGCGGCGGCCGTGGAAGCGGCCCTGGCCATCGAAGGGATGCACCGGGGCCTGATCCTGCCGACCGCCAACCATATCCCCGATCCAGCCCTGGCGGACGTGGACGTGGTGCCCAACCAGGCCCGGCGCCAGGGGTATGAACTGTGCCTGTCCAACGCCTTCGGGTTCGGCGGGACCAACTGCTGCATCGTGCTGCGCGGGGTTTGAGATGAAGCCCAAGCCTTTTGCACCGGAGGTCCTGGACGGCGATCCGCGCTTCGTGCGCGAGCGCCACAGTGGTCTTGTGTATCACCGCTGCCGGCAGCGGGTGCTTTACGCCGATACCGACCGCAGCCAGATGGTCTATCATGCCCACTATCTGCGCTACTTCGAGTACGGCCGGGCCTCGCTGATGCGCGACAGGGCCTTTCCCTACCGCGAGATCGAAGAGGGCGGGTACCTCTATCCCATCTTCAAGGTCAGCGTCGACTACTACCAGCCCCTCCACTACGACGATGCCTTCTGGATCTTTACCCGGCCGGCGCAACTGGAACGGGTGCGCTTGCAGTTCGACTACGCCATCGTGCGGGAAGCGGGGGGCGATCTGATTTGCCGCGGCATCACGCGTCACTGCGCCACGAACCGGGCCGGCACGCCGGTGGCCGTGGACCCCAAGACGATGCACCTATGGCAGCACTTTCCCCGCTGACCGCCGCCCTGGCGGCGCCGCCCTTTGCCGCCGACCACCACCTGGATGGGCGCCCCATCCTGCCGGCCGTGGAAGCCATGGAATGGCTGGCGGCCGCGGCCGCGGCCCGTTTTCCTGAGATCCGGGTCACCGATCTGACCGAGATCCGCTTCGACAAATTCCTTTTTCTGAATCCCGGCGGGGGACGCGTCCAGGCCGCCATGCGCCTGACGCCGCTGGCGCACGGCCGCCTGGACGCGGTCCTCGAAACCCGCCGCCAACTGTCCCGGGCGGGCCTGACGCGGGTCCTGACCCACGCGCGCATGATCTTCGGCGCCGGCGGCCAGACCCCGCCGCCGGCCCCGCCGCCGCTGCGGGGAGAGCTGAGGGCGGTGCCCGCCGAGGCGGTCTACCGCGAGTTGGTGCCTTTCGGCCCGGGATACCGCAACATCGTCGGCGATTTGATGATCGGCGCCCAAGGCGCCCTGGCGCGGGTCCGATCACCTTGCGGAGACGGGCGCCCGGCGGTCTTGGGGTCGCCTTACGTGCTGGACGCCGCCTTTCACGCGGCCTGCGTGTGGAGCCAGCGCCACGCCGGCACGGTGGCCTTTCCGGTGGGCCTGGACCGTCGTCGGATCTTCGATCCCGCCGATTGCGCCGGGACCTATCAGGTGCGGGTGGTTCCGGTTCCCGGGGCCGAAACGGATCTGCGATTCGACGTTTACATCCACGACGACAGGGGAAAGCCGCGGGAAGCCGCCTGGGGGGTGCGCATGCGGGATGTCTCCGGCGGGCGGCGGCGGCCCCCGGCCTGGATCGTCGAACAGACGGCCCTTCGGTCAGGCCCGCGGATGCCGCCCTGACCCCGCAGAAAAGCGGCGCCGGCCGGGACCGCCAATCTTGGCTTGACCGGTTTTGCCAAAGCCCCTATGACAAACTGATTAGATTCTTCACTCAGACCCAACCATCGAGAGGAGGCTCAATGAAATCCGGAGAAAAGCTTGTCATCGTGGGGTGCAGCGGGGCCGGCGGCCCCTGCGCCATGCTGGCCAAGAAGCTGATGCCGAACGTCGACGTGACCGTGATTCGCAAAGAGGAATTTTTTATCGTCCGCTGAGCCCTGCCCCATGTCGTGGCCGGTCTGGCCGCGGAACAGTCCATCGTCGTTCCCGATCAGAATCTCAACAACCTGGGGGTCGAGGTGATCGTGGGCGACGCGGTGCAGGTGGACCCGGAACAGCGCAAGGTCTTTTTGGCCGACGGGCGCACCCTCGCCTACGACAAGCTTTTTCTGGCCACCGGCGCCAGCCCGGTGGTGCCGCCCATCGAGGGCCGGGATCTGGACGGCGTGCTGACCCTGCGGGGGCTGGCCTGCGCCTGCCGGATCAAGGAGGCCTTTGCGGCCCGCCAGCCCGGGCGGATCGTCTTCGTGGGGGCGGGCTTCATCACCCTGGAGGTGGCCTCCCTGCTGGCCGTCACGCATCCCGGCGCCCTGGAGATCACCATCGTCGAACTGATGGATCGGCCCCTGCCCCTGATGCTGGATTCCGAGATGGCCGCCCTGGTCCGGGAACACCTGGAAGAAAAGGGGCTTAAGGTCCTGACCGGCGAGCGGGTGGAGAAGATCCTGGGCCGGGACGGCAAGGTCGCCGGGGTGGCCCTGGCCTCCGGGGCCGAACTGCCGGCGGATCTGGTGTTGATGAACATCGGCACCCGGCCCAACACGGAGCTGGCCCAGGCGGCGGGACTGGCCATGGGCCGCTTTGGCATCCGGGTCAACCCCTACCAGGAGACCTCCGATCCGCATATCCTGGCCGGGGGCGACTGCGTGGAAAAATTCCATTTCATCACCGGCAAGCCGGTTCCGGGGCAGCTGCGCGGGCCGGCGGTGATCCAGGGGCGGCTGGCGGCCAAGCGCCTGGCCGGCTACGCCATCCCCTTTCCGGGAGTCCTCAACGCCGGCGGATGCCAGTTTTTCGAGCGCGTGGCCACCTCCACGGGGTTGACCGAGGCCGAAGCGGCCCGGGAGGGCTTCGAGACCGTGACGGCCACGGTGGATTCGCGCAGCAAGCACGGGATGATCCCGGGGGTGCAGCCCTGGCGCATCAAGCTGGTCTTCGACAAAAACAGCCGCAGGCTCATCGGCGGCCAGATCGTGGCCCACTCCGTGGCCTCGGCCAAATCCATCGATACGGTCAACGCGCTGATCTGGGGCGGCAAGACCATCGAGGATCTCACCACCCACATGTGCGCCTGCAACCCGGACATCTCCTCGGAGCCGAGCCTGGAGCCGATTTCCGTGGCCGCCGAGCAGGCCCTGCAAAAGCTGCGGGGGTAAGCGCCAAAGCCGGCGCGGGGGACGGCCGGCCGGGCTTTAAAGGACGGTGAAAACGGGCCGGCGGCCTTCCGGATGGACTTGCCCCGCGGTCCGGATGAAGGCCGCCACCCGCTCCAGGTTCTTGCGGCCCGGTGCGTCTTCCACCCCGCTGCTTACATCCACCGCGTCCGGGGCCGCGGCCGTGATCGCCGCGACGAGGTTGTCGGGGCGCAACCCGCCGGCCAGGATCAATGGCGCGCGCCGGTCGATCCCGCGGGCCTCGGACCAGTGCCAGACCTCGGCGTTGCCCCCGGGCAGCCGGCCCCGGCCGCATTCCACCAGAAAGGCGTCCGGCGCGTAGGCCGCGGCGGCTTCGAACCCGGGCGGCCGGGCGGCGAACAGGGCCTTGATGACCCGCAGACCGGCCTCCCGGAGCGCCGCGACGGTTCGAGGGGTTTCTTTTCCGTGGAGCTGGACCCCGGTCAGGCCGCAGCACCGGGCGAGGTCCAGAACGGCCGCGGGGGTGGCATCCACGAAAACCCCGATCCGCGCCACGTCCGGCGGCACAGCGGCGCAGATCGCCGCGGCCTGCTCGGGGCTCAGGCAGCGCGGGCTGCGGGGATAGAAGATCATGCCCACGGCATGGGCGCCCAGCGCGGCGCAGGCCGCGGCTTCATCGGGACGGGTCAGGCCGCAGATCTTGATCTGGACCCCCGGCAGTGGCGGCCGGGACTGGTCCTGGGCGCGGGAAGGGACGGGATTCAGTGCCGCTCCTCGCGGCGCCGGCCCGCCGCATCCACCCCCCGCAGTTCGCGCAGCATCCGGGTCGGATCCTCGGCGCAGACCAGACGTTCACCCACCAGAAAATTGAAGATGCCCGCGCGCAGGTTGCGCGCCACGTCCTGGCGGCCGCCGATTCCGCTGGCGGCCACGGGGATCTGTCCGGCCTGCATGCGCGCGGCGATGGCCGGGGCCGTGTCGAGGTCGGTGGCGAAGGTCTGCAGATCGCGGTTGTTGATGCCGATCAGCCGCGCTCCGGCGGCGCTGGCGGTGGACAGATCCGCCAGGGTGTGCACCTCCACCAGGGCTTCCAGCCGCAGGGCGGCACAGAGGGCCAGCATCCGCTGGAGGGTGGGCAGGTCCAGGATCCTGGCGATCAGCAGCACCGCATCGGCCCCGTGGGCCGCCGCTTCGACGATCTGATAGGGCGACACCACAAAATCCTTGCGCAGCACCGGCAGCCGGCAGGCGTTGCGGGCCGCCTCCAGATCGGCCAGGGACCCGCCAAAGAAGGGGCCGTCGGTGAGAACCGAAAGGGCCGCCGCGCCGCCGGCCTGGTAGCGCCGGGCCAGATGGGCCGGGTCCAGGTCGGGGGCCAGGTCTCCCCGGGAAGGGCTGCGGCGCTTGATTTCAGCGATGATGTTGGCCTCGCCTTGACGGGGGCGCTCCAGGCGGCGGACCAGGGAGCGATACGACCGCCGGGCCCGGGCCCGGGCCCTCAGGGTTTCCTCGGGGACACGTTCCCGGTTTCGCGCCACCTCGGCCTGTTTGCTTTCCACGATCCGTGACAGGATGTCTGCGGGCATGTCGGAGGTTCCTCGCTATCTGGTAGTAGAGACGTCACAGAGCAGGCTCGATGGGCGCCGGGTCGCAAGGCCGCGATCCGCGGGTGCCCGGCAATCTGAATCCAGCCGGGAGCGGTGCGTTGCGCTAAGGGCTGTCCCGGCTGTAGCGCACCAGGGCCTCCAGCTTGGCGCGGGCGGCCCCCGTGTCGATGGCCGCGGCCGCCTGGATCACCCCCTCTTCCAGGCGCTGGGCCCGGCCGGCGCAGACCAGGGCCGCCGAGGCGTTGAGCAGTACCACGTTGCGCCGGGGACCGGCCTCCCCGTCCAGCACGGCCCGGGTGATGGCGGCGTTCTGGGCGGGAATCCCGCCGGCCAGGGCCTCGGGATCGGCCATTTCGTCGAAGTACTGCTCGGGATAGATCTCGTAGGTGCGGATCCGCCCGTCGGCCAGTTCCGAAACCCGCGTGGGGGCGCAGACCGAGATCTCGTCGAGCCCGTCATGGCCGTGGACCACCATGGCTCGCCGGGCCCCGAGAAGCCGCAGGGCCTGGGCGAACATTTCCGTCAGTTCCGGAGCGAAGACCCCCAGCAGCTGGCAGTTGGCCGCCGCCGGGTTGGTCAGGGGCCCGAGCATGTTGAAGATGCTGCGCAGGCCCACTTCCTTTCTGGCCCGCATGGCATGCTTCATGGCGCCGTGAAACAGCGGCGCGAACAGGAAGCCAATCCCGATTTCGCGCACCGCTTCTTCCACCCGTTCGGGGGGGGTGTCGAGGTTGACGCCCAGGGCCTCGAGCACATCGGCGCTGCCGCACTGGCTGGATACCGAGCGGTTGCCGTGCTTGGCCACCGTTACCCCGGCCCCGGCCACCACGAAGGCCGTGGTGGTGGAGATGTTGAAGGTGCCGGCCCCGTCGCCCCCCGTGCCGCAGGTGTCCACCACCGTGTCGGCGCCGGTCTGGATGCGCATGGCCTTGCGGCGCATGGCCTGGGCCGCGCCGGCCAGTTCGGCGAAGGTCTCCCCCTTGGTGGCCAGGGCCCCCATGAAGGCGCCGATCTGGGCGTCGGTGGTCCGGCCCGCGAAAATGGCCGTCACCATCTCGGCCATGGCCTCCTGGGTGAGGTCCTGGCGGCTTACGATCTGGCGCAGATGCGTTTTGAACATGGTCTACTCCTCCGGGTGCCTTGAACCGGCCGCGGTCCGCTCTGCCAGGTTGAGGAAGTTGCGCAGGATCCGCTTTCCCATGGGGGTCATGATCGATTCGGGGTGGAACTGGATCCCCTCGGTGGGATGGGTGGTGTGCCGCAGTCCCATGATCTCGGCGTCGTCGGCCCGGGCGCTGATCTCCAGGCAGGCCGGCAGGCTCTCGGCCGCCACGGCCAGGGAATGGTAGCGCATGGCCTGAAAGGGACGATGCAACCCGGCCAGGACCCCCTTGCTGTCCCCCGTCACCATGGAGGTCTTGCCGTGCATGAGGCGCCGGGCCGCCACGATCCGGGCGCCGAAGGCGGCGGCGATGGCCTGGTGGCCCAGGCAGACGCCCAGAATGGGGATCCGGCCGGAAAAGCCGCGGATCAGGTCCATGCAGACCCCGGCCGCCTCGGGCCGGCCCGGTCCCGGGGAAAGGACGATGCCGGCCGGGGGCCGGGCGGCGATCTGGGCCACGCCGATCCGGTCGTTGCGTACGACCTCCACCGCCGCGTCCATCTGGCGCAGATGCTGGACCAGATTGTAGGTGAACGAGTCGTAGTTGTCGATGATCAAAATCATGGGGGCACCCTCGGTTCCAGGTTGCAGTTGAGCGTTGGGATCGTTGGAAGCGGCCGATGAAGAAGGATTCCCCGGACCGGGGCTGCCCTGGGCACGGACCCGGGGCCTGTCTCGAGTGGCCGAAGGTCTTGCAAAAGTTGTCCCGGAAACCGACCCGCCGCCACCCGCAGGGTCCCGCAACGATCCTCTCCGTAAGGTCTTTTATCCGGCCAGCTGCAGGGCCCGCTGGATGGCCATGGCTTTGTTGACCGTCTCCACGCGCTCGCGCTCCGGATCGCTGTCGGCCACGATCCCGGCCCCGGCCCGCACCGTGAGGATGCCGTCCTGGATGCAGGCCGTGCGGATGGTGATGGCCAGGTCCATGTTGCCGCCGAAGGAGACGTAGCCCACCGCCCCGCCGTAGGGGCCCCGGGGTTGGGCCTCCATCTCGGCGATGATCTGCATGGCCCGCACCTTGGGGGCTCCCGAGAGGGTTCCGGCCGGAAAGGTGGCCCGGATCAGATCCCAGGCGTCGCACCCGTCCTGCAGGTCGCAGATGATGTTGGAGACCAGGTGCATCACATGGCTGTAGCGTTCGATGAACATCAGGTCCGTGACCTGCACCGTGCCGGTGCGGGCCACCCGGCCCAGGTCGTTGCGGCCCAGGTCCACCAGCATAAGGTGTTCGGCGCGCTCCTTGTCGTCGGCCAGCAGTTCGTCGGCCATGGCCCGGTCCTCCTGCTCGCTGGCGCCCCGGGGCCGGGTGCCGGCGATGGGCCGCAGCGTGGCCACCCCGTTTTCCAGGCGGACCATGGTTTCGGGGGAGGAGCCCACCAGGGTCAGCTCGTCCAGATGCAGAAAATAGAGGTAGGGCGACGGGTTCACGAAGCGCTGGGCCCGGTAGAGGGACCACGGATCGGCCGGGGCCGGGCAGGCGAAGGGCTGGCTGATCACCGCCTGGATGATCTCGCCGGCGCGGATCTCTTCCTTGACCCGCGCCACCCGCTCCGGATAGGTCTCCTCGCCGTGCACCGGCGCCAGCAGGGCCGGCGGCCCGGACGGGACGGAAACGGCCGGGCCCGGCCGCCGGATCGCCTCCAGCAGGGCGTCCAGGCGCCGGCTGGCGGCGGAGAAGGTCTCCTCGGCCCGAGACGGATCATCGACAAAGGCGGTAACCACGCACTGGAGGGTATGGCGCAGATTGTCGAAGATCACCAGCTCCTCGGGAATCACGAAATGGGCCAGGGGCCGGTGGGCGGGCAGGCGGTTTGCAATGGCCTCGAAAAAGGAGACCATCTCGTAGCTCAGGTAGCCCACCAGCCCGCCCCAGAAGCGCGGCAGTTCGGGCAACCGGGCCGGCCGGTAAGCGGCCATTTCGGCCCGCAGCACCCCCAGCGGGTCGCCGTGATGGGGGATTTCACGGGCGCGGCCGTTCTCGTCGCTGCGCACCACCTCGTTGAAGACCCGCAGGTGGCGACGCACCGCCGTGCCCAGAAAGCTGTAGCGGCCCCAGCGTTCGCCCCCCTCGACGCTTTCCAGCAGGAATACCGGTCCGCGGTCCGGGTAAAACTTGCGCAGGAGGCCCACCGGGGTGTCGGTGTCGGCCAGAATCTCGGCGCAGACGGGAATCACGTTGTGAGTCCGGGCCAGTGCCACAAAGGCCGATGGGTCGGGAAAGCGGGAGAGCAGCATGCGGCGGTCCTTTCCGAGGCGAAAGGGTCATCAGTCCAAAACAAGGGGCCGCGGCAATCACCGCGGCCCCTTGTTTGGCGGCAACACAGCGGACCGCGGGCACGCCAGGCGCTGCCACGGTCCGTTGACGGTCTCACGATGGATGGGGTCCGCTGGCAGGCCCGGTCACTCGGCCCGCCACCGCCACCCCCTGCGGCGCCCGGCCACCGCGCCAACCAGGTATGGGGAGGTCCTGGGATCGTCCATGGTTCATGGCAAATAGGGTCAAAGTGGTTCGGTTGTCAAGACAAATTTGATTTCTTCCGGCCACCGTAAAAAGCGCTTGACAAACGCCGGCCTTGGCCCTAAGCCTGAGTCCGATGGTCCTACTGGAAAGCAACCTTCCCATGCGATACACCGCGAACGATCATTTCATCCGGGTCTGGCACTGGCGCTGGCGCAGCGCTCCCAGGGGGTGTTCCCGCCCGATCCCGAACGCTTAGATCGTCGCACCATCGTTTTTCAACCGGGACCGCGGGGCATCCAGACCCGCGGTCCCGGCCGTTTGGCGCCAGGGCCGCGGGCAAGCTTCCCGCGGCCCTGAACTTTTAAAGGAGGTGGCCCATGCTGGTGGTCATGGAAAAAGGCGCGACTCCCCAACAGATTCAGGCGGTTACGGCCGCCATTGAGGCCAGGGGCTATATCGCCCGGCCGATTCCCGGCGGCGACCGGGTTTCCATCGGCATCCTCAACAACCCCGGCCCGGTGGACCCGGCGCTGGTGCTGGGGATGGCCGGGGTCAAGGAGGCCATTCGGGTCACGCGGCCCTACAAGCTGGTGAGCCGCGAATGCAAGCCCGAAAGCACCGTGGTGCAGGTGGGAGACGTGCGCATCGGCGCCGGCCACCCGGCCGTCATCGCCGGCCCCTGCGCCATCGAAAGCCTCGATCAGGCCCTGACCATCGCCCGGCATGTGCGGCAGGCCGGGGCCCACATCTTTCGCGGGGGGGCCTACAAGCCGCGCACTTCGCCTTACGCCTTTCAGGGACTTGGCGAGGAAGGCCTCCGGATCCTGGCCCGGGTGCGCGCCGAAACCGGTCTGCCGGTGGTCACCGAGGTGATGGACGAGGCCACCTTCGACACGGTGGAGGCCTACGCCGACATGGTGCAGATCGGCACCCGCAACATGCAGAATTTTTCCCTGCTGCGCCGCGCCGGCCGTTCGCCGCGGCCGGTGATGCTCAAGCGGGGCATGGCCGCCACGGTGGAGGAATGGCTCATGGCGGCCGAGTACATCCTCGAGGGGGGCAACGGACAGGTGGTGCTCTGCGAGCGCGGGGTGCGCACCTTCGTCAACCACAGCCGCAACACCCTGGACCTTTCCTCGGTGCCGGTGGTGCTCAAGGAAAGCCACCTGCCCATCGTGGCCGATCCGAGCCATGCCGCCGGCCGCCGCGACCAGGTCACTCCCCTGGCCCGGGCCGCGGCGGCCGTGGGCGCCCATGGGCTGATGGTGGAGGTGCACCACACCCCGGACCAGGCGTTGAGCGACGGGGCCCAGTCCCTCTACCCCGAGCAGTTCGCCCGACTGATGCGTCAGGTGGGCGACATCTATGCCATGGGCATGATCGCGTAGGCCAGCCATGGCGGCGGGGGCGACGTCGCTCGGGCTTCCCCGGCCAATCAGAGCACCTTGCCGAGGGCCGCCAGCAGCCGCTCGACGTTCTGCGGCCGGGCGGTGTGGCCCATGAGGCCGATGCGCCAGATTTGGCCGGCCAGGGGGCCTAGGCCGGCACCGATCTCGATGTCGAATTCCGCGAGCAGCCGGCCGCGCACCGCCGCCTCGTCCACGCCTTCGGGCACGCAGACGGCATTGAGCATGGGAAGCCGATGCGCGCTCGCCACGCGCATGGCCAGGCCCAGGGCCTCCAGGCCGGCCACCAGGTGCCGGTGCGCGGCCTGGTGCCGGGCGTGGACCTTCTCCAGTCCTTCCTCCAGGATCTGCTCCAGGGCCGCGTGGATGGCATAGAGCATGTTGACGGGGGCCGTGTGGTGGTAGGCCCGCTTGGCCCCCTGCCAGTAGTCGACGATCATCGTCAGATCCAGGTACCAGTTGGGCACCCGGGTCTTGCGCGCCCTGAGGGCCGCCAGGGCCCGGTCGGAAAAGGAGACCGGCGCCAGGCCCGGCGGGCAGGAGAGGCACTTCTGGGTGCCGCTGTAGATCACGTCGATGCCCCAGGCGTCGGTCTGCACCGGGATGCCACCCAGGCTGGTGACCGCGTCCACCAGGTAGAGGGCGCCGTTTTCCCGCACCGCGGCGCCGATCTCGGCCACCGGGTTGCACACCCCGGTTGAGGTTTCGGCATGCACCACGGCCACGAGCTTGTAGGACTGGGACGCCAGCCGAACGTTGACCGTTTCGACGTCCACCGGGGCACCCCACTCGAATTCGAGCACCTCCACCGCGGCGCCCAGCCGCTGGGCCACGTCCGCCATGCGCATGCCGAAAACGCCGTTTTTCAAGATCAAGACCCGGTCGCCGGGTTCCACCAGGTTGACGAAGGCGGTTTCCATGCCGGCGCTGCCGGTGCCGGAAATGGGCAGGGTCAGCCGGTTGCGGGTCTGCATCACCTGCTGCAGACGAACTTTGATCTCGTCCATGATGGCGATGAAACGCGGGTCGAGATGACCGATGGTGGGCCGGCCGATGGCCGCGTAGACCGCCGGCGGCACCAGCGAGGGGCCCGGCCCCATCAGCAGGGTTGCGGTGAGGGTCTCCAGCGCGTGGTCGCTCATGAGGCCTCCTTAGGATGTGAAAAAAGGTTGTCCCGGCGGGCCGCCGTTCACCGGCGGACTGTCCCGAGGCTGTCCGCTCCCTTCGGGGCGGTGGCCCGAGCCTGAATAACACGCTCACCGGGCCAGTCAACCCCCCCCGGGTGCGAACCGCCAGTGCCCGCCGCAGTTGGGATCGGGCTTTTTGGGGTGTCAGGTTTTCAGATTCCCGCCGCCGGTCCTTGCCTTTTTCCCGGCCGGTCATAGATTCCGACCTGGTCGCATGGCATCGGTGCGGGACAGGCGCTGCCCCGTGGCAGCCCTCTGGCCGCCGGGTTCAAGCGGCGGAGACCGACCCTCCCAACGGATGGACCCGATCATGGATTCCGCAACCCAAATACTGCTCGGCGCGGCGGTGGGCGAGGCCGTCATGGGCCGCCGGGTGGGCCCCAAGGCCATGGCCTGGGGGGCCGCCTGCGGGCTGTTTCCCGACCTGGACATCCTGATACCCCTGGGCGACGCCGTCAAGAATTTCACCTACCACCGCGGTGCCAGCCACTCGCTCTTCGTGCTGGCACTGCTCACCCCCCTGGTGGTGAAGCTCATCGTCAAGCGCCACCCGCAGACCGCCGAGCACCGCCGCCGCTGGTTTGCCCTGGTCTTTCTGGCCTTCGCTACCCATGTGCTGCTGGATTGCTTCACCGTTTACGGCACCCAGATCTTCTGGCCTCTGGCCACCCCGCCGGTGATGTGGTCCACCCTCTTCATTATTGATCCGGCCTACTCGATTCCCCTTCTGGCCGGGGTCCTGGCCGCCCTGCGATGGCGCCAGACACCCCTGGGATGGCGCCTCAACCTCGTCTGCCTGGGTTTGAGTACCCTCTACATCGCCTGGAGCGTGGGGGCCAAGCTCCACGTGGAGCGCATCGCCCGGGAGGCCCTGGCGCGCCAGCAGATCGGCCACGAGAGGATCCTGACGGTCCCCACGGCCTTCAACACCGCCTTGTGGCGCATCCTGGTGATGGACCGGGAGGGGTACCACGAAGGCTTCTACTCGCTGTTGGACGGAGACCGCCAGCCGCGCTTCGAGCGCCACCCGAGCCGGCCGGAGCTGCTTGCCCATGTGGCCGACCACTGGCCGGTGCGGCGTCTGCAGTGGTTCACCCACGGGTTCTACGCCGTTTCGCAGGAAGGACGCGACATCGTCATCACCGACCTGCGCATGGGGATGGAACCGTCCTATATCTTCCGCTTCCGGGTGGCCGAGGCGGCCGACGGCCGGATCCGGCCCGGGCCGAGCCGGCGGGTCGCCAGCCCCCAGCGTCTGGCGCAGCTGGCCTGGGTGTGGCAGCGCATCTGGAAACCCATCCCGCCATCAGACCCGCTCTACGGCGCCTTCCATCTCTTTTCCGGTTCCGGCGATGGTCCGTCGCCCGGCCCGGCCTTCCCTGCAAGGATCCCATGGCGACACGCTGGATGAAACCGACCCTGGCCTATGCCCTGATGCTGGCGGCCGTTTTGGTCTACTGGTACGCCCAGGGCCGGTCCCGCGCGATTGCGGAGCCCGCCCCGGGGCCGGAACAGCGCCTGGAAAGCGTCTCTTACGCCCCGTTTGAAAAAGACCAGTCTCCCCTGGGACTCAAGGACGAGGTCCCGACTTTTTCCGCCGCGCGCATCGATGCGGATCTGGCCCTGCTGGCTCGCCGTTTCGACGGGATCCGGATCTATTCGGCCGCCGGTCTGGAGGCCCTGCCGCCCATCGCCGCCAAGCACGGCCTGAAGGTTCTCCTGGGGGCCTGGGTGAGCGCCGATCCGGTGGCCACCGAAAAGGAGCTGGAGCGGGTCATCGAGATGGTCCGGCGCCATCCCTCCAGCGTGCGGGCCGTGGTGGTGGGCAATGAGACCCTGCTGCGCCGGGAAGTGACCGGTTCCCAGCTGGCCGCCTACATCCGGCGGGTCAAGGACGCCCTGCCCGGGGTGCCGGTGGCCTACGCCGATGTCTGGGAGTTCTGGCTGCGGCACCCGGAGGTGGCCCCGGCCGTGGATCTGGTTCTGATCCACATCCTGCCCTACTGGGAAGACGATCCGGTCTCCATCCACCAGGCCGTCGCCCATGTGGGCCGGATCCGCCGGGAGATGGCCCGCCACCTTCCGGGAAAAGAGATCATGATCGGTGAAACCGGCTGGCCCTCCCGGGGCCGCATGCGCGCCGGGGCACTGCCCAGTCCGGTCCATCAGGCCCGCTTCATCCGCGGTTTTGCCGACCTGGCCGCCCGGGAAGGCTGGTCGTACAATCTCATCGAAGCCTTTGACCAGCCCTGGAAGCGGGCCAACGAAGGGGCCGTGGGCGGGTACTGGGGGCTGTACGACACCCACCGGCGCGACAAAGCCGTCCTGAGCGGGCCGGTCTCCGATTATCCCTACTGGCCCGTTCTTTTCGGGCTCACCGCCCTCGTGATCCTGCTTACCCTGGCGATTCTGGTGCGCCGGCCGGGAGCGAACCGGATTCAGTGGTTTCCGTTTTGGATAATTGCGGCCGCCGGTGCGACGCTCTGGGTCATTCAGGGCCACCAGTTCACCGTCATCACCCGCAGTGTCTGGGAAACGATGTGGGCCGTCATGGTAATGGTCCAGGCGGCCATCGTCTACGTTCTGCTGCTGCGGGCCGCCGCGGGCGGGAGCGTGCCCGAACACCTCGACCTGAAATCCTCGCTGGACCTGCTGACCGGGCGGTTTCCGGGAAGCGCGGCGGGCGGCCGCCTGGCGGCGCTGGTTTCCGTCAACCGCCTGGCCGGGCTCGTCCTGGCCCTGATCGCCCTGGCGGGCCTCTGCTTCGATCCGCGCTACCGCAGCTTCCAGAACGGCGGGTTTCTCCTGCCGGCCCTGGGCTACGTCTGGTTCTGGCACCGGCCGGGGCAGGGGGTGAGCCCGGCGGGGGGGCTCGAACGGCTCCTGGCGCTGACCCTGGCCGCCGGCGCCCTGTGGGTCCTGATCCGCGAAACCCCTCTCAACTGGCAGGCCGGCCTGTGGGCGGCGGCCTGCCTGCTGCTGGCGTATCCGCTCTGGCGGCAGGGCCGCGGCCGCAGCCTGCGCCCGCTCCTGGGGTCCGGCGCGGCCCTGGTCGGCGCCCTGGGAGGTCTGCTGGTTCTGCGCCACCTGATGTTGCATGCGGACGGGATCGTTTCCCTCTGCAGCCAGGATGCCACCGCCGTCCTCTGCCGGGTGCGGGACATCCTCGGGGTGCTGATGTACCACCAGGTCTTCGGCCTGGCCGCGGTGGCCATGGCCGTCGTCGCGGTATGGCGCGGCAGCCCGCCCCTGAGTCTCGGGGCGACCGTGGCGGGAATGGCCGCCCTGCTGTTCTACAATGCCAGCCTGGGCGCCATTGGCGTCGTTTTGTCCGGACTGGTGCTGGGGGCCCAGAAGCTGGCCGCGGCCGGCAGGGACGGGTCCACCGTTTAGTCGGGGCGGGGTCGGCGCACGGAAAAGTCCGCATGCCGATAAAACCGGTGCCGCCGGTGACCGGAATCGCCGCTCCCGGCATGGCCGCCGGCAAGAGCGCCGTTAGGATCAGGGCACAGGCCAGAGGCCGGGCCGGCCCGACGATCCTGAACACGACCCCGTGGCGCAAGAGGTTCGGCGCTGTGGGATCGGGGCTCTGGCGACGCTCAGCGCAAGTGGGGCAGGTCGTATTTGTCGGCCAGGCGGCGGCGCTCTGCGGCGGAAAGAGAACGGGTGTAGCGCTTCCACCCCGGGCACCAGCCCGTGTGCCAGCGCCACAGCCGGCCGAGGAGCGATTTGGGGTTGCGGTCGTATCGGGCTCTCATCAGGCAGCGTGCGCAATTAGAACCGGCCATGGAACCTCCTCAAAGCGTTTCGTTCCGGTTGGAGACAAATTCCTATCACCACCGGACCGCCGCCGCAATAGCCGGCCGCCGACCGACCCCGGGGCGTGGCGGCGTTCGGCTAGTCGGCGGTGCCATACCACCAATTCGCAGGGCGAGGGGCATCGCTTCCCAGAGGGCCGCGGGGACAAAAAACGATCGCCTCCGGATTCAGTCTGATAGACGTACATCGCTCTAAAGAAGGGGAAAAAGACCGGAGGAGAAAAGCATGGGGCGTCTGAGGGATTTTCTCATCGCGGAAGCCACGGTGGTGAGCGTTATCCTCGTCAATGCCGCCGCGATTTTTTTGAGCACCACCGTGCCGGAGGGATCTTTCCGGGCGCAGATCCTCGAGCGGGTCGATATCGCCTGTGTGGCCTACTTTGTGATGGAGGCGGTGCTGAAAATCCAGTGCAGCGGCTGGCGGGCCTACATCCGCGCCGGATGGAACCGTTTTGACTTTCTGATCGTGATCCTGAGTCTGCCGGTGCTCATCGAACCCTTTGTCGATTTTCAAGGGTTCGGGATCGTCCTGGTGCTGCGGCTGGGCCGTCTTTTCCGCCTCTTTCGGGTCATGCGCTTCATTCCCCACATCGATCATCTGACCGTCGGCATCGGGCGCGCGCTGAAGGCCTCCATCGGCGTCCTGATCGCCATCCTGATCGTGAACCTGATCTTCGCCCTGGGCGGCACCCTCCTTTTCGGGGAGTTCGCCCCGGCCCATTTCGGCAACCCGCTCATGTCCATGTATTCCACCTTCAAGGTGTTTACCGTCGAGGGCTGGTACGAAATTCCCGACCTGATCGCCGAAAGCACGGACAGCGATCTGATGGCGCTCTGGGTAAGGGTCTATTACGTGGTCGCCGTGGTGGTCGGCGGTCTGCTGGGGCTTTCGCTGGCCAATGCCATTTTCATCGACGAGATGACCGCCGACAACACCCGCCCCCTGGAAGACAAGATCGATGAGCTGGCCCGTGAGCTGAAAGCACTGCGGGCCATCATCGAAAGGCCGTCCGGGCCAGGATCGGGTTGGGTGAGGCCGCCGCCGGAGGGGGAAGATCCATCGGAACGAGACAGCGGGAAAAATCCGGAAACGTCAAATGACCCCCCACGATAGGGAGTATCCTAAAAAGATGGCGCCAGAAGCGAAACCCACCGTGCTGGTCACCGGCGGTGCCCAGGGCATCGGCCGGGCGATTGTCGAACGATTCCTGAGAGACGGGTTCAGCGCGCTGGTGGTTGACAACGACGCCGAGGCCTGCCGCGAAGCCGTGGCGGAACTGGGCGCCGCGGGTCCGGCGGCGGTCGTGGCCGGCGATGTGGCCCGGGAGTCGGACGTCCAGCGGGCCGTGGCCGAGGCCCTGGAACGCTTCGGGCGCCTGGACGTGCTGGTGTGCAACGCCGGCATCGGCTATCCCGGGGTGCCGGTGACCGAACTCACCCTGGATCAGTGGCGGCGGGTCATCGACGTCAACCTCACCGGCTGTTTTCTCTGCGTCAAGCACGCAGCGGCCCACCTGCGCCGCGCCGCAGGCTGCATCATCACCGTGGCCTCGACCCGGGCCCTGCAGTCCGAACCGGACACCGAGCCCTATTCGGCCTCCAAGGGAGGCATCGTGGCCCTCACCCACAGCCTGGCGGTCAGTCTGGGACCCGCGGTGCGCGTCAACTGCATCAGTCCAGGGTGGATCGAGACTGGCGACTGGCGGAAGCCGAGCCGCCGCATCCAGCCGCATCACCGCCCCGCGGACCGCAACCAGCATCCGGTGGGGCGCGTCGGCCGCCCGGAGGACATCGCCGCCCTGGCCGCCTTCCTGGCATCGGCCGAGGCCGGCTTCGTCACCGGCCAGAACTTTGTCGTGGACGGCGGGATGACCCGCCGGATGATCTACACCGAGAACGATTGACGGAATTGGTCTCAAAGGACATCGATGAAGACGATCACATGGAAGGAATTCGAACAGGTGGAGCTGCGGGTGGGAACCATCCTCGAGGTGGCCGACTTCCCCGAGGCCCGGAAACCCGCCTACCAGATCACGGCTGATTTCGGCGGTGAAATCGGCGTCAAGCGCTCCAGCGCCCAGGTGACGGATCTTTACTCGAAGGCAGCCCTCGAGGGTCGCCAGATCGTGGCGGTGGTCAACTTCGCGCCCAAACAGATCGGCCCCTTCATGTCGGAGTTTTTGCTTTGCGGGTTTTACCGCCAGGACGGCGCGGTGGTCCTGGCGGTGCCTGATCAGGCGGTGCCCAACGGCGCCAAGCTGGGCTGACGGCCAGGCCCCGGCGGGGTGGGCCCTCGGGCAGAAGCGTTCACGGGTTCTTTTTCCCCAGCGCCGTGACGCAGTAGACCCCCTCGCCGGCCATGCCCGGACCGAAGCACTGGTTGTCGGAGAGGCAGGCGGCCGGGCGCCGGTTCCCGGACTGCCAGCGCCGGATCAGGTCCGGCTCGCGGATCAGGGGCCGGGACATGGAGATGTAGTCCACCCCCCCCTCGCTGATCAGCGCTTCGGCCACCTCCAGGGAGCGGTTGCCACCCACCAGGATCAGGGGGACGGACACCGCCTGGCGGATCGCCCGGGCCTCCTGCCGGAAGTAGGCCTCCTTTTGCGGGCGGTGAATCCCCATGCGGCTGGGGTTCAAAGGACCGCCGGTGAGCACGCCCCCGCTGACCTCGATGGCGTCGATGCCGGCCTTTTCCAGGAGCCGGGCCACCTGGGCGGCCTCTTCGACGGTCAGCCCCTGGTCGATGAAATCGGCCCCGTTCATCTTCACCAGGACAGGGTAATCCGGGCCCACGGCGCCGCGCACGGCCGAGACCACCGCCAGCAAGGCCCGGGCCCGGTTTTCCAGGCTGCCGCCGAACGGATCGCTGCGGCGGTTGAAGGCCGGGGAGAGAAACTGGCTGAGCAGGTATCCGTGGGCGGCGTGGACCTGTACCGCGTCGAAGCCGGCCGTTTTGGCCCGGGCGGCCGCGGCGCCAAAAGCGGCGATGATCTCGTCGATGTCGGCGGAGGTCAACTCCTGGCGGGGGGGGCCGCCCGGGCTCTGCGTGGCGGAGACGGCCAGGGGCGGCCGGCCGCTGAGTTTGGCCGAGGCGAAGCATCCCGCATGGGCCAGCTGCAGCGCGATCCTGCCGCCGCTGGCGTGGACCGCGGCGGCCATGGCCTCGAGACCGGGAACCAGATGGTCGCTGTAGACCCCGAGCTGTCCGGGGCCGGCTTGGCCGGCCCGGTGCACGTAGGCGTGGCCCGAGATGATCAGCCCCACCCGGCCCCGGGCCAGGGCGGTCATGGTGTCGATGAGCCGGTCGGTCGCGGCGCCATCCTCGGCGGCCATCCCTTCCCAGGTGGCCGACCGCACGAAACGGTTTTCCAGCACCATGTTCTTGACGGCGGTCTTTTCGAAAAGCGTGGACATCTTGTCTTTCTCCGGTTTGAAGGTGGCGGTGCGCATCGGCCCGGGCCGGGCGGGCTTCCTGAGATGGATATCCGTTACGGTTCGATGGGCGGCGGCAGGGAGGAGACGGGTACCCGCGCGGCCCGGTCCGGCACCAGCAGCAGGAAGAGCGAGGCGGCGGCCATCAGGATCGCGCCCACCGGAAAGGCCCAGCGCAGGGTTACCAGGTCCATCAAAATGCCGGCGATGAGCGACCCGCAGAGCATGCCGAGACTGTGGGCCATGGTGATCAGGCTCATCACCGAACCCATGGCATCGGTGCGGCTCCCCTTGACCACCGCCAGGGCCATGAGGGCCGGCATGGATACCCCGCCCCCCATGCCCAGCAGGATGCTGGCCCAGACCAGGGCCTCCGGGGAGGCGGCGGTGTAAAAGAGGAGCATGCCGCCGCCGATGAGGATCCCGCCGCCGATCATCAACCGGCGCTTGCCCATGCGGTCGGCCGCCAGCCCCATGGGCAGATGCATCAGACCGCTGATGAGCACGCCGAGCATCACCAGAATCCCGATGGCGGCGCTGGACATGCCGAAGTCCCGATCGGCCAGCACGGGCACGAATCCCCACATGATCCCGATGCACGAGGCGTAGGCCCAGCGAAAGAGAAAGAGGCCGGCAATCCCCCGATCGCCCATGAGGCGGCGCCAGGCGATGGGGGCCCGGGGACGCTGCATGGCCTGTTCCCGGGCCGTGGGGGGCAGGAGGGCCAGGGCGAGCAGGAAGCTGACCAGGGAAAGGAGCCCCATGGCGCCAAAGGCCCAGTGGAGGCTGAAGCGGTCATTGATCAGTCCGCCCAGGACCGGCCCGAGGCTCAGGCCGAGGAACATGGCCATGTTGAACAGGCCCATGGTGCTCCCCTCTCGGCCCTGGGGGGTGATGTCGCCGACATAGGCCTGGATGACCGGCATCATCATGGCCGAGGCGATCCCCTGGACGAAGCGGATGGCGATCAGGCCGCCCACGGTCTGGGATACCATGAAGGCCAGGGAAATGAGGGCGTAGGCCGCCAGCCCCACGACGATGAAGGGCCGCCGGCCCCGCCGGTCGGACCAGCGGCCGAAATAGGGCAGCAGGAGGGTGCGCGACAGGGAAAAGGCGCCGAAGATCAGGCCGATATAGAATCCTCCGGCCCCCAGGGAATGGGCGTAGACCGGCAGCAGGGGCACCACGATACCCACCCCGGTCACCACGGTGAAGAGCGCCAGAAAGAGGGTGGCGAAGATTTTCAGGTCCAGGCGAGCCATCCGGGGCTTCTTAGCACTCCCGGATGGGTTGGGCAAGCTGGGGGCGGGTCATTGGCAACGGTCCATGACCCGTGACGCTTTTCAGAGCACCAGGGCCGCCAGGCCCACCAGGGCGCAGTAGGGGGCGAAGAGATGCATGCGGCCCCGGCGCACGATGAGCACCAGCATCCACAGGGCGCTGTAGCCCACCAGGGCCGACACCGAAGTCCCCAGGGCCACCAGCCCCGCGGGAACGGCGCCTTCCGCCAGGTCCCGGGCCGCCAGCAGGGCCGCCCCGCAGACGGCCGGGATGCTGAGCAGGAAGGAGAAGCGGGCCGCCGTGTCGCGACCGATTCCCAGCAGCAGCCCCAGGGCGATGGTGGCCCCGGAGCGCGAGATCCCCGGGATGATGGCCACGCCTTGGAGGGTGCCGATGGCCAGGGCCGACAGGACCCCGAATTCCATCACGCTGCGCTGGCGCGCCGGGCTCCAGCGGGTGGCCAGGAGCAGTCCGGTGGTGACCCACAGGGCCAGGCCCACCAGGCGCACCGAGGCGAAGAGCCGGTCGGCGATTTCGTGAAAGAGCAGCCCGATGACCGCCGTGGGGATCGAGCCGATGACGATCAGGGCCGCCAGGCGAAGATCCTCCTCGCGCCATATCTGGCCCGGATCGGCGCGCCGGCCGATCCAGCGCCCGGTGAAGCGGCAGACCGCCTTTCCCATGGCCGTGACGTCCCGGCGGAAAAAGACCAGCACCGCCGCCAGGGTGCCCACGTGCACGGCCACGTCGAAGGCCAGGGCCGGTTCGGTGAGACCGAACAGATGCTGGAACAGCACCAGGTGCCCCGAGCTGCTCACCGGCAGAAACTCGGTCAACCCCTGGACGATTCCCAGAACGATGGCTTGAAACGGTTCCATCGATGTCCTCTGCAAAAAATGGATTCCGGGGCGAGCCCGGAATGACGTCAGCGGAAAATCAATCTCTCCGCATATAAATTCGGCGCATGCCGAATTTATCCCTTGACCACCGCCATGGGTCTGAGCCGCGCCACCTTGCGCGAAATCCCCGCCCCGTGCACCACGTCCACCACCTGGGCGACGTCCTTGTAGGCTTCGGGCATCTCCTCGGCCAGGGTTTCGCGGCCGGTCCAGCGTACCTGGATCCCCCGGTCGGCCAGTTCCCGGTAGATGGCCCGGCCCCGGCTCTTCTTCTTGGCCGCCGTGCGGCTCAGGACCCGGCCGGCCCCGTGGCAGGTGGAGCCGAAGGTTTCCTTCATGGCGCCCTCGGTTCCCACCAGGACGTAGGAGGCCGTGCCCATGTCGCCGGGTATGATCACCGGCTGGCCCACCGACCGGAAATCGTCCCCCAGTTCCCCGCGCCCGGGCGCGAAGGCCCGGGTGGCCCCCTTGCGATGGACGCAGACGCGCCGCGGCCGGCCCTCCAGCGTGTGGGTTTCGGCCTTGGCGATGTTGTGGCACACGTCGTAGAGCAGGCGCATGTCCAGGGCCGCCGGTCCCTTGCCGAAGACCTGGCCCAGCACTTCGCGACAGCGGTGCATCAGGATCTGGCGGTTGGCCCAGGCATAGTTGGCCGCGCAGGCCATGGCCGCCAGGTAGCGCCGGCCCAGGGACGACTGGATCGGGGCGCAGGCCAGCTGGCGGTCGGGCAGTTCGACGCCCGTCTGGTGCACCTGGCGCCCCATTTCGGCCAGAAAATCGTCGCAGACCTGGTAGCCGAATCCCCGCGAGCCGCTGTGGAGCATCACCGTCACCTGGGACGGGAAAAGGCCGAACGCCTGGGCCACCGCCTCGTCGTAGATCGCCTCCACCACCCCCACTTCCACGAAGTGGTTGCCCGATCCGAGAGTTCCGAGCTGCTTGCGGCCCCGCTCCAGGGCCCGGTCGCCCACCGCATCCGCATCGGCCCCGGGCATGCAGCCGCCGTCCTCGGTGCGGGCCAGATCCTCCTCGACCCCCAGCCCCCGGGCCACGGCCCAGCGGCTTCCCTGGCGCAGAACCACTTTTTCCTCGGCCGGGGAAAGGCGGATCGATCCGGTGGACCCCACACCGCAGGGGATGTGGCGATAGAGGGCATCGGCCAGGGCCTCCAGCCGGGGGCGCACCTCGTTCTCGCAAAGGGCCGTGGTGGCCAGGCGCACCCCGCAGTTGATGTCGTAGCCCACCCCGCCGGGTGAGACCACCCCTTCCTCCCAGTCGAAGGCCGCCACGCCGCCGATGGGAAAGCCGTAGCCCCAGTGCATGTCCGGCATGGCCAGGGATGCACCCACGATTCCCGGCAGGCTGGCCACGTTGACCACCTGCTGCATGGCCTCGTCCTGGCGCAGGTCGTCGAGGAGGGCCGCGCTGAGGTAAACCCGTCCGGGAACCCGCATTTTGCCGCTGCGGGGAATTTCCCAGCGAAAGGCGTCGATCTGGCGGATGTCCATGGGGCCTCCCAAGGTTAGCAGTTGCGTGCCGCAATGACGTCAAAGATCGAAGATGATCCGCGCCGTCCAGCCCGCCGTGTCATGGCTCACCCGGGCCTGGTGGTAGGTCACGGCCTTGATCTCGGGACCGGCCGCATGACGGCAAGGATCGAAATGATCGCAGGCCAGACGGGCCTCGATGCGCCGGGCCTCCAGGTGCAGGATCACGATTTCGCGCACCAGGCGTTCGCGGCCGTTGAAGAGGTAGAGCAGCTCGCGCAGCCAGTTGACCATCAGGTCGGTCCAGTCCGCCCCTTCCAGGGCCACCTGGCAAACCCGGCCCTCGCAGGGATGCGTGGCCGCGGCCAGCAGTCCGGCCAGGGCCAGGCCGGCCTCGGTGAACAGGCTCCGGGGATCCGCGGCCGTCACCTGCATGCCGGCGTCGGCCGTGTGGGCGATGAGCCGGTAGGCCGCGTTCACGGGATTTGGATCTCCTCGCCGGTGCGCGCCGTGCTGTAGCCGCCCAGGGCCTCCACCTGCCGCCGGAAGGCCTCGGTGCGGATCGTTTCCAGCAGGATCCCGATGTTCCGGCTGTGAAAGCAGGCCTCGGGGATGCACAGATCGTACTGCTCGGTGACCACCGGGATGAAATCCAGGTCCAGGGCCCGGGCCGCGGCATGGATTCCCAGACCCACGTCGGCCGTCCCGCCCAGAACCGCCACGGCCACCGCCATGTGGGTGAATTCCTCGTTGGCGTAGCCCCGGATGGCGGCCGGATCGATGCCCAGCTGGGCCAGGCGGTAGTCGAGGAGGATGCGGGTCCCCGAGCCGCCCTGGCGGTTGATGAAGGTCAGGTCCGGCCGGCACAGATCCTCGATGCCGCCGATTCCCCTGGGGTTGCCTTTGGGAACGATGAGCCCCTGGTCGCGCATCACCAGGTGGACCAGACGTACCGGGATCCCGTCCAGGTAGCGCCGGATGTAGCTGACGTTGTAGGCTCCGGTTTGGGTGTCGAGCAGATGGGTGCCGGCCAGGTGGCAGACCCCGCGCTTGACGGCCATCAGCCCGCCCATGGAGCCCACGTGGCTGGAGCTCAGGGTCAGGTCCCCGTGATCGATGCGGATCCGGTCGGCCAGGATGTCCAGGGCGTTGTCGTGGCTGCCCACCGCCACCAGGGTGTTGCGCACCGCCTCGACCGGGCGCAGCAGCTCGGCGCTGACGGTCTCCGCGGCGTCGATCCCCTCGCTGTGGTTGGGGATGCGGATGATGCCGTGGGCCTCGGTGATGGAGGTGATGGCCCCGGCCCCCCGGGGCAGGGGGGTGGCGACGATCCGCTCGCCCACCTGGCCGAGCTTGACGCGCACGAACTCCTCGACCCCCAGCTTGGAGGGGATCTTGCGGGTGGGCACCACCTCCAGCGTGGGCCGCGCCACCGGGGGCTGGGCCAGCATGGACTGGATCAGGGGGGTGACGAACTGTTCAAAGGCGATGATGGCCGAGACCGGGTAGCCGGGAATCCCGAGCACCGGTTTTCCCGCCACCCGGCCGATGAGAACCGGTTTTCCCGGCATGATGGTCACCCCGTGGACCAGGACCTCGCCCAGGGCCAGGACCACGGCCTTGGCGTAGTCGGCCGAACCGGCCGAGGAGCCGCCCACCGTCAGGATCACGTCGATGCCCGAGTCGGGGGCCGCCGCGGCGGCCACGACCTGCTCGATGAGGGCCGCGTCGTCCATGAGCCGCTCGTGGCGCACCGGTTCGCCGCCCCACTGGGTGACCAGGGCCGCCAGGACATAGGCGTTGGATTCCAGGACCTGGCCCGGCTGGAGCACCGGCTCGACCGGGCCGCGCCAGTCCACCAGCTCGGAACCGGTGGGGATGATGAGGACCCGGGGCCGCTTGCGCACCGGCACGGCGAAGACGCCGCCGGCGATGAGGGCCCCCACGCAGTAGGGGGTCACCTGGTGGTGCCGGGCGAAGAGGAGCTCGGTGGCCACGATGTCTTCGCCCATCTTGCGCACGTACTGCCAGGGATAGGCCGGGCTGTGGATCTCGATGACGGCCTCGTCCACGGGATGGATCTGCTCGATCATGATCACCGCGTCGAAGCCCTCGGGCATCACGTGTCCCGTGTTGACGTGGACCGCCTCGTGCCCCAGGGTCAGGCGCCGGGGCCGGGTTTCGCTGGTGCCGAACGTGTCCGCGGCCCGCACCGCCACCCCGTCCATGGCGGCGGCATGGAAGCCGGGCGACGACAGGCGGGCGAAAACCGGGGCCGCCAGGACCCGGCCCACCGCCTCGGGGGGGGCGACGGTTTCCACCGGCCAGCGGGCCGGCGGGGGAAACGCGCGCGCCACCAGATCCCGGGCTTCGACCAGAGACTTTTTCTTCAGATAGATGTTGCGTTTGAAATCCATCGCTTCTCCCCGGGCCGGAACGGAGGCGCCGCCGGCCCCTTCAAAAAAGCTGCACCGCCACGGACTCGCCCTGCTCCAATCCTTCGGTGTTCATGTCGATGGCGATGAGCCCGTCGGCCTCGACCATGGTGCGGATCAGCCCCGATTTGCCCAGGATCGGTTCGGCCCAGGTTTCTCCCTGGCGCTGGAAGAGGCGCACCCGCACGAAGTCGACCCGGCCCGGGGCCGATTCCAGGTTGCGGCTCAAACGGGCCGCAATCGCGGGGCGCACCCGGGGCCGAGCCCCGCAGAGCCGGTCGAGAAAGGGACGTACCACGGCGCTGAAGACCACCATGGCCGAGGTGACATGCCCGGGCAGGCCCCAGACCGGCTTGGGGCCGCAGAAGGCCAGGATGGTGGGTTTGCCCGGGCTGATGGTGATCCCGTGGACTCGGATACAGGCATCTTCCAGGGAGGTGAAAGCTTCCACGGTATAGTCGCGCATCCCCACCGAACTGCCCCCCGAGACCAGGAGCATGTCGCTTTCGGCCGCCGCCCGGCGGCAGACCGCCTTTAGCCGCTCGGGCCGGTCGGCCACGATCCCGTAGCGGCGGGGGACGGCCCCGGCCTGGCGCACCAGGTCCGAAAGCGTATGGGTGTTCATGTCGCGGATCTGCCCGGGGGCCGGATCCTGGTCCACGGCCACGATTTCGTCCCCGGTGGAGACGATCCCCACCACGGGGCGCGCATGCACCCGGACCTCGGTGCGGCCCAGGGCCGCCAACACCCCGCTGTCCTGGGGCCGCAGGCGGTGCCCGGCAGGCAGGATCGTTTGTCCCGGGGCCAGGTCCTCGCCGGCTTCGATGACGTGCTGGCCCGGGGCCACGCTGCGGTAGACCTCGATGGTGGTGTCGTCCAGGACCCCGGTGTGCTCCACCATCACCACGGCGTCGGTTCCCGGGGGGAGCATCCCGCCGGTGGCGATGCGCACGGCTTCGCCGGCTCCTGCGCGGCAGGTGGGCACTTCGCCCATGGCCACCTGGCCCACCACGGCGAGATAGGCTGGATTGGCCTCCGAAGCGCCGAAGGTGGAGGCCGCGGCCAGGGCGAATCCGTCCATGGTGGTGCGGGCGAAGGGGGGGACCGGGGCGTCGGCCGTCACCGCTTCGGCCAGCACCCGGCCGTGGACCTGGTCCAGGGGGCAGATTTCGGCGGCCACGGGCCGCACCTCTTGCGCCAGGGCCAGGACCTGGGCCAGCTCGGTGACCTTGAAAAAAGGCTTCATTCCAGAACCTCGATGTTTCTCCGGCGCGCGCTTCTCGCGGGTACCACGGCGTCGACTATACCACAGGGATCGGGGATCGAACCACAAGACTTTGATTTCCAGCCAGGGCCCCGTCAGGGCCGGCATCCGCTGTGATGCAGGCATCGCAGGGCCTTGACAGCGTTCCAGGGCAGGACGGGTCAGGCGCCGCGTCCGGGGTCGGCGCCGCGGATAGGTCAATCGTTCTATCCCGGCATCGGGAGTTTGACTGTTTTTGGACCCCGGTCCGGCGCTGCAATTGACAATCCGCTCAAAAACCGGAACAGAGAATCGAGCCATTCTCATCTACGGAACACAGGTATTTGGCGCCATGACCGACGTGACCGATAGACAGCGGTTCACAGCGCAGCCAGTCAAACACCACCCGGGAGTGGAGGGGCCAGATTGCCGGGCTCCCGAGGCCCAGGCCCTTGCGGCCCGGGAATCTTCACTTTTCGAGACTTGTCGACTCCCCGCTGCACCGGGAAAAATGTCCGCGCCGGCCGTTCAACGGCCGCCGGAGCGGACGGCCGGGCCAAAAGCCCCCTCTGAGACCATCCTCCTGGTGGAGGACGACGATCAGGTACGCAACTTGACCCTTGCAATTCTCCATCGTGAAGGATACTCAGTTTTTTCGGCCGGCCACGGGGAAGCCGCCCTGGCGCTGGTGGATGCCCACGACGGGCCGCTGCACATGCTGCTGACGGACGTGATGCTGCCGGGAATGGACGGCCGCCAGGTTTTCCAGAAGGTCGCGGAAACGCATCCGGAACTCAAAGTGCTCTACATGTCCGGCTACCTGGTGGACGAGGTGGTCGACAGCCGCGGCATCCAAAAAAAGAGCGCGAATTTCATCCAGAAACCATTTTCCATCGAGGAACTGGTGGAAAGGGTCAGACAAGTGCTGGATGGGCAACTGCAGGCAGGACCTCCATCAGGCCGGTTCGACCACCATGAGCCCTGAACCGTACCACCCAAAGGACCGAGCATCGCGTTTCCCTTTCCGTCAGGCTGTCCGCGGATCTTCGCCCTCCCGCCGCATCCGTTTCTTTGCGGCCGCGTCACTGCCGCCGGCCCACGGTCATGTCCGCTGGCGGGAGGCCGTCCACTGGTAGCGCTTCCGGCTCGACCAGTCATCCGTCCACACACCATCGCGCCCCCATTCTGGAGTGCGTCCGGCAAAGCCTCCCAAGACGCCGCGAAGGGGGTGGGCGCCGACGGACCGGAGCCCACGAAGACCGCCCGAAATGGCAAGCGAAACCTTGCATAAGACCTGGCGAGCCTCGGATTTGCCTTTCAAGGCCGGCATCCGTGCCGGTCTGGGCACCGGGGTGCTTCTGCTTCTGCTGGCCCTGAGCCGCTGCAGCGATCTGCTGTTTCACAGCCTGGTGGAGCTGGCGGGCGTCGCGTTGGTCTGGGCCGTGTTCATGGTGGTCTGGAACCTCCGGCGCCGGGTGGCCCAGGACGCCACGGTGCTGCTGGGCGTGGCCCTGCTGCACGTGGGCGTGCTCGATCTGGCGCACGTCCTGGCCTACGAGGGGATGGGGGTATTCCCAGGGGTGGCCGGCCCCGATCCTGCCGCCCAGCTTCGGTTTGCAGCCCGCTGTCTCGAGAGTGTCAGCCTGCTGGCCTTCAGCCTGTGTCTCGACCGGCCCCTGAAGACCTGGGGCCTGATGGCGGGCTATGCGATTGCGACCGCCCTGATTCTGGCGGCCGTTCTGGTATGGCCGGTGTTTCCCGCCGGATATGCCGATGGGCGGGGGATGGCCGCTTTCAGGATCATCGGCGAGTCTCTGATCATCCTGGTCCTGATCGGCGCGGCGGTTGTCCTGGGAAGACGCCGGGACCGTCTGGATCCGGACGTTTACCGGTTCATGCAGGCCGCCATCGTCGTCGCGATCCTGGCCGAGATGGCCACTGCCGTCCGGGTGGGCGCCTACGATCTGTCCAACCTCTTGGGGCATTGTCTTAAGCTCGTTTCCCTCTATTTCATCTACGAGGCACTGATCCGTGCCGGCCTGACGCGCCCTTACGAAGCGCTCTTTCGGGACTTCAAGCGCAGCGAGAATCTGCATGCCCGCATTCTGGAAACCGCCATGGACGGATTCTGCCTGGTGAACCTCAAGGGCCGCATCATCGAGGCTAACGCGGTCGGCGCCCGGATGCTCGGCTACACCAGGGAAGAAATGGCCCGCCTCCACCTCGGCGATATTGAAGTCCAGGCCCCTCCGGCAGAGGCGGGTCCATCCATCCAGAAATCGATCGCCGGGGGCCGGCGGCGCTTTGAAACCCGCCTCCGGCGCCGGGACGGCACCTCCGTGGACGTCGAGGCCAGTTGCCGGCAACTGGCGGGGAACCTCGGTCTGATGCTGATTTCCGTGCGCGACATCACCCAGAGACGGCGGGACGAAATCCGGCTCAAGGAAAGCGAAGCCCGATATCGCAGCATCCTTCAAATGCTGCCGGACAATCTTTTCCGCATCGACACGGCCGCCCGCATCACCGACCTCAAGAGCGGTTCTCCCGCGCTGTTCCCGCTGCCGGCGAAAAGGATCGTCGGCAAGACGCTGGCGGAACTGCTGCCGCCCCGGATCGCCGAACTGATCCGCGAAAAGTGCCGCGCCACCCTGGCGGGTGCCCGGCTGCAGACCTGCCGCTTCAGCCTCGGCGCATCGGATGATCAAAGAGAGTTCGAAGCGCGCATGGTGCCGTATGGCGGCGATGAGGTGCTGGCCATTGTACGCGACGTGACCGATCAGAAGGTGCTGGAGGAAAGACTGGTGCAACTGGCCGAACACGAACAGAAACGGCTGGCCATGGAGCTGCATGACGGCTTGTGCCAGGATCTCAAGAGCCTGGAGTTCGAGGCCGTCCTGCTCGAGGACTACCTCACCGACCTCAAACCGGCGGTGGCGGCGCATGCCGCGACCCTGGGCCGCCAGGCCAACCGGGCGGTGCGCGCCGTGTATGCCATCATGCGCGGTTTGCTGCCGGTGGGTCTGGACGATTCGGGGTTCGCCGGCGCCATCTATACCCTGGCGTCGGAGATGGAGGAACAAAGCCGGATCGGCATCCAGCGACGGATCCAGGCGTCGCTGGAGGTGAGCCGCGATTTTGAAGCCTACCAGTTGTACCGCATCGCCCAGGAGGCCCTGGGCAACGCCGTGCGCCATGCCAGGCCGACTTGGATCAGGGTCTACTGGGGCGAGGAGGACGGGCAGGCGGTCCTGTGCATTGAAGACAACGGCAGCGGGTTTGTCGCGCGGCAGACCGCTCCGGAGGTCAATGGCATGGGGATGACGGTCATGCGTTCCAGGGCCCAGGCCATCGGGGCCTTTTTCGATCTGCATAGTCGGCCCGGCCAGGGGACTTGCGTGCGGGTCCGGCTGACACAGCGAAAGCTTTCCGGGTCCTGCCCGGGCCCCCGTGAGATGGCAGTTCCCAAGGACGACAGTCAGGAAAGGAACCTGGCATGACAAGATACCGCATTCTGGTGGTCGACGACCATCCGGCCCTGCGCCACGGGCTGGCCCAGTTGATCGACCGGGAGCCGGATTTCGAAACCATGGGACAGGCCGGAGACCGAAACGAGGCGTTGACCGCCGTTGCCCGCCAGCGTCCGGATTTCGTCATTCTGGATCTGGCCCTCAACGGCCGGCCGGAAAAAGGGATTGATCTGATCACTGAAATCCTCGCCCTGGTGGAGAAGGTGCCGATCCTGATCTACTCCATGCACGACGAGTCGATCTACGCCGAACGCGCCCTGAGGGCCGGGGCGCGGGGGTATCTGATGAAGCAGACCCCGGTACGCCAGGTCATCGAGGCGATTCGCGGCATCCTGAAAAACGGGGTCTACCTCAGCCCGGAAATGACCTTTCGATTGTTGATGGATCAGGTGGGAGGCGCCGCGGAATCTTCCGGGCCGCCTTCCCCCCGAGAGTGCCTCACCGAACGCGAACAGGAGGTCTTGCGGCTCATGGGCATCGGATCGCCGCCCCGTGAAATCGCTGATAAACTCTGCCTGAGCATCAAGACCGTGGAGTCCCACCGGACCAACATGCGTAAAAAGCTCGGCCTGGCCAACGCCGCCGAACTGACCAAATTCGCCGTGGCCTGGGTCCGCCAGACCGGCTGACCGTGGCACCGCCATCCAGTGCCCCGCTTCCTTTGCTACCGGTGGGGCCATTGGCCACCGCAAGTTCCCCAGACGCCGCGCTATGCTTTTTCTCCTATTCCCATGGTCCTTCACCTAGGACGATTCTCCGATTCCGACCTCAGCCGTTCATCTGTTTTTTGCTTTTTAAAACAATAGCCTGTTGACGAATGGCCCCCATGGCCGGAACATGCCCGACAAGAGATCCCGCCAGTGGGAGCGTCCAACTGGCACCGGGAAATCGGATTGTCGCCGCAAAACGCGTTGCCCTTTCGTGCGAGTGAAGGCGGGCCGGATCACGGCATGCGGTTCAGCGCGGAAGCGCAACGTCTTTTGGTGCCGAATCGAAAAGGCAAACCCGGGGCAACCCGGGGGCGCAAAGCTATGGGTCCTCAGCGGACCGCCAGGCTGCCGATGTCACAACCCTTCAAGACCACGAATTCCGTCCATGCCGCCGCCCGGGTTGATGCCGGGCGGCTTTTGTTTTTTAGGGCGACCGTTCGCCGCCAGGCGCCAGCGCCCAAAGCCGGCGGCTGAACCGGACCGGCGCCAACCACCACAGGAGATCACCACATGTGGCATCACAGCCGAAACAGGTTGCCCGGTTCCCCGGCAGAGGCCAGGCGTCGGATCGTCTGGCACCTGCTCTGTGGTCTGGCCATCACCATGACCGTCTGCCCGGGAGTCCTGGCCAACGATTTTTCCGAGAGCCGGGCCTGGCAGTTCCAATCGGCCTCCGAGCGGGCCCACAAGGCCGTCGTGCTCGACCTCATCCTCAGGCAGAAGGCCGGCGGTTACACCCAGTACACCACCAACCACAACACCAACACGATCAACTACAACATCTCCGGCGACTACATCGACTGCAACATGACCTCCCAGGCCCTGGGCAACCAGGGCAGCGTCGCCCAGGACGCGCCCATCGGGTCTCCCTCCATCGGGGTGGATTCCACCACGTCGTCAGCGGCCACCGGCAACTCGGGAAGCGGCACGATCACCGCGGGGGGCAATACGGCCGATACGGGACCGACCGTCCAGGGCAGCGGCACCGGGCCGCTGGACACCAGTGCCGCCGCCGACGGCACCAATTCGGTCAGCAACAGTCAGAGCAACGAGGGCGGCACCCAGAGTTCCTCGACCACCGGCAACAGTTTCAATTCCAGCGTATCCCAGGTGTCCGGCAGCGGCGGGGAGGCCAGCGTGGCTCTCAACTCGTCCCAGACCCTGGAAAACACCTCGGTGTCATCCGCCATTTCCAACAGCGAGGTGTGCCGCTTCAATACGGTCTCCGATAACATCGGCGGGCCGCTCAACGGCGAGGGAAACTGGTAATGCGCCTACTTCTATCCGCACTGTCCATCCTGCTGTTGACCACCGGATGCGCCAGCGTCCGGCTGCAGACGCTGGGGCCCGGAGAGGCCCCGACGGTTGTCGGGCCGGCCGTGCGCACCAACCGGACCCCGCTGGATCCGGCCATGGCCTGCTACAACCGGAAGCTGGCCGCCGCGCTGGCCGGCAGGAAGCTGCAGATCGCCGTGGGCGAGGTCAAGGACTACACCGGCAAGATGTCCGACACCGAAGGGACGGCGATCACCCAGGGCGGCTCGCTGATGCTCTTTTCCGGCCTTTGCAAGCTCAAGGACGCGGTGGCGATCCATGACCGCTTCGACATGCGGGTTACCGATGCCGAGCTCAAGTATATCGGTCTGCGGCAGCTCGGGGACGGCCGGAGCCACGATGTCGGTGGCAAGCAGGTGCCGTGGATGCCCTATTTCGGGGGAACGATCAAAAAGTCGGACTACGCCATTCTCGGCGGGATCACCGAGCTGAATTACAACATCCAGTCCGGCGGCGCCGAGGTGCGCGTCAACCAGGTGGGACCCGCCGCGCGGGTCTACACGATGAGCGTGGCCGCCGACCTGCGCCTGATCAAGACCCAGACCCTCGAAGTGGTCTCGGCCGTCAGCCTGCAAAAACAGTTTACCGGCTTCGAGGTGGGCTTCGAGCTGTTCCGGTTCTACGACCTGTTCGCCGACAACGACCTGCTGGACATCAACATCGGCAACAAGAGCCAGGAACCCCTGCAGTTGGGGATCCGGGCCATCATCGAGGAATCGATTCTGCACCTGCTGGCCGATGCCACCGGGGTGGACTACGCCGACTGCCTGCCGCAGTCCTGGCGTTATCCGGAGGCAACGGAAGGTGACAAGGTTTCGAGCGAGGCTTCCACGAGTGCCGCGGCGGCTATGGAAGCCCCGACCCGAAAAGAACCGAACGATTCCCATAGCGTGGAATCCCGGATCCGGGAAGAGATCATGGGGGTGGCGCCCAACCGGCGCAGCCAGTTGCTCCAGTTGCTGTTGTGGATCATCGACAACGAAAAAGATTCGCCTTTGAACATCGTTCATCCGGTGAAGGATGACCGCGGGCCCGTCAGTTCCGAGAAAATTGATGCCGAAGTCATCAATCCGGAAAAACCCGATGCCGGGGCCATCAATCTGCAGACTGACGATGCCGGGGCAAAGCCGAAATGACAGTTTTTTGGAAAGACGGGAACAGCAAGATCCCTCGCTGGCGCTCGGGATGACCAAAAGAGGGGGCACTCCGGGGAGCGACTTTTCCAGTTGTGTTCCGGGGAGCGGTTTTTCCAGCTGTCATTCCGAGGAGCGCAGCGACGAGGAATCCGCAGACGAGCGGAACGCCGGGAAATGGCAACAGATAGAGAATGCTCAAGATTATGGAAGGTTTCTAATCCATTCGGTTGCATTGCTTAAACATCCAATAATCCAGGAGGATCGACATGCCACGTTCAACATCCAACCTAAGCAGATTTCGTCCAGGATTCGCCAAGAAAGGGCGCCAGCTTGTCTGCCTGCTGGCGGTCCTGATCATGGCGGTCGGTCCGGTGCAGGCGTCGGTGACCTACAACGCTCCGGGTTCGCTATCCACTGCAGGAAGCCTGATTGAAGATATTCTCCAAAATCATACGGATGCGGATTTTTCAGCCATCGTCAGCGATTCAACTGTTTCGACGGCTCTCACTGCGACAGGGGTCGTCAACTTGACGGAAGACGACAACGATCTTGAAGCCAGTGTCCTGGCCAATTCTTCCAGTTTGTCGACGGATATTGCGCTGGTTTCGGGGACCGCCGGCAGCCTGGCGTCGGTGAACGTCCAGGAAAATGATACTGTCACGGCATTTTCCCAGATCACCGGATCCAATGTGACTGCCGACCTCACCGATCCCTTCACCGGATCGTCGGCCTCTCTTTCGGGCAACGGCATCGTGGCCGAAACCAACCTCAACGCCACCGTGCAGGTTGCCGAAGGTCAGATCAACACTTCGTTCAACAGCGCTCTTGCCGGTACGGCGACCACCACGGCCACCACGCTCGCCGGCGACGCCGGATTGTTCGTCGGCTCGGCCCAGATCAACAACGCAGTCACGCCTCCGGCCGGCCAGACTAACTTCGCCGAGGTTTCGGGGACCAACAACATCGCCCTGACGGTGGACGGCACCTTCGGCAGCAGCCTTTCCCTGACGGCCGACGACAACACCATCAGCGCCGCCTTCACCGGCAACAACGCCAAAAACCTGCTGGCGGTGGAAGCCGGCGGCGCCACCGCCCTGACCTCCTCGGCGGGGATCGCCAACCTGCAGGTCAACGATGACGTTGCCGCCGCCAACGGGGCCAGCGCCGTCGTGGCGGAATCCGGTATTTCGGCTTCGATCCAGGATGATCCGCTCACCACCAGCAGCCTGTCCTTCGACGGCAACAGCCTCCAGGCCTCGGCCACCGGCAGCGTGGCCGACAACCGGTTGACGGTGGAGGCGGGGTTGAACGTCGATGCCGACGGAAACCAACAAAACCGGCTTTATTTTACCCCGGGTACTGAAAGCTCGGTTACCAGGGGTGGCTTGTTTTTGAACAACACGCAGCTCGCCGACGGTTCTCCTGTCAGTGCCACGGCAACGGATCCGACAACCGGGGCCGCTCTGAGCGTCGACAGCCGCGGCCTGATCTCCTCGACCCTCACCGCGGACGGCAATAGCTTCGAGGCCATCGCCCTGGGTAATGACGCCTATGGCAGCATCACCGTCGGCGGCGCCACCAGCTTCACCGGCGCCGTGGCCGCCTCCAACTTGCAGGCGATCACTGACAGTCCGGTGACGGCCACCGCCTCGGCCGGAACCCTGGCGGTGAATCTGGGCGGCAGCGCTGTGGTGGGTGGGGGAACGACTGGGGTGGATCATGTCACCGGCTCCACCATTTCGGTCAACGACAACACCGTCAGCGCTCTGGCGGTGGGCAACCGGGATCCTAGATCGGAAGAGCGTCGTGTAGGGAAAGAGTGTAGATCTCGGGGGGCGACGTA
>CALJLV010000077.1 GCA_937982505.1 uncultured Desulfobacteraceae bacterium
GATTGACTGACGTGACTGGAGTTCAGACGTGTGCTCTTCCGATCTGGAGGGCGAGATCAGATCGGCCATCAGGCAGGCCACCAGATTGGTCTCGTCGCTGTTGGTGACCGCCAGCAGAATCTCGGCGCCCCGGATGCCGGCCTCTTCGAGGGTGATCGGGCTCGAGCCGGAGCCGACCATGACCTGGACGTCGATGTGATCCGATACCCGCCGGGTGGCTTCGGGCTTGGCGTCGATCACCACGACATCCTTTTCTTCCCCGGCCAGATGGCTGGCGATGTGGAACCCCACCTCACCGGCACCCACGATGATGATCTTCACCCTCAGATCCCCCCGAAAATGGCTCGTTCCTGGCGAAGTCGGCGCCGCCAGCCTTACTAGAGTCCAAAGGGCGTGTCAAACAGGGGCAGCGCGGAATTCATTCGCCGAAGATCAGGTGGCGCGCCGGGCCGGCGCGCCCCTTTACAGCAGAACCGCCGCCAGGGTCACCAGCCCAATGGCGCCCAGGCAGGCCATGTCCACGGAGGTGGCGGCCAGGGGGGGATCGATCCGGGCCTCGTTGTAGCATCGTGCCGCCATGGCCGAAGTCAGACGGTCGGCCCGCAGCAGGGTGCGGCGCATCAGGGCGCTGGCGAACAGGGCCAGACGCCGCACCGGGTTGCCGCAGGCCTCGGCGCCCCGGGCCCGTTGGGCTTCCCGAACGGCGCCGGCTTGGTTGAGGATCTCGGGGATAAAGCGCACCACCAGGCCCATCATGGTGGCCACACGGCGCGCCGGGATCAGGGGCAGAGGCCCGAGGATCCAGGCCACCGCGGCACGCACGGCCCAGGGGCGGGTCGAAACGGTGAGCAGAACCCCGCCCAGGACCACCACCAGAATCCGCCAGGCGAAAAGCAGGCCCTCCATGGCCCCCTGGCGGCTCAGCGCCAAGGGGCCGAGGCCCAACAGCGGTTCTCCGGATACCGACAAGGCCCTCACCACGGCCGCCAGCCCCAGCATGACGGCGAGGAGCCGGGTGGCATGCAGCACCCCCCCCGTATCCAGGCGCACATCACGTATCCCGAGCGCCACTAGGACCGACATCAGAGCCAGTCCCGGCGCGCCGGCCGCGCCGGCGGCGATACCCACCATCGCCAGGGCGGCCATCTTGACGCGCGCGTCCATGCGATGCAGGCGGCCAGTTCCGGGACGAAAGCCGATGGGATTCAACTCAGCCATGATTCGAGCCCCCGGCCCAGGCGCACCGTGCAGGGCCGGCGCACCCCGTAGCGTTCGACATCCTCCAGAAGATCGAGAGGCGGCCCGTCGCCCGCCAGCCGGCCCCGGGCCAGAACCACCAGGCGCTGGGCGTGGGCCACCACCTTTTCCAGATCGTGGGTGGTGACGATGAGGGTCTTTCCGGCGGCGTGAAGGGCCAGCATGCGTCGCAGAACCGATTGGGTGCCGGGAAAATCGAGGTTGGAAAAAGGCTCGTCAAAAGCGATAATCATGGGTTCCATGGCCAGAATCCCGGCGATGGCCAGCCGGCGCTTCTGGCCGCCGGAAAGCAGGTGGGGCGGCAGTTCGCGCACCGCCGAAAGGTTCATTGCCTCCAGGGCCGCCGCCACCCGGGCCTGGAGGGCTTGGCCGGTGAGACCCAGGTTTTCCGGGCCGAAGGCCACATCGTCGGCCACGGTTTCACCCACGATCTGGGTGTCCACGTCCTGGAACACCATCCCCACGCGGCGCCGGGCCCGGGCCGGGTCCCGGACCACATCCACCCCGTCGACGCGCACCGCCCCCGACGTGGGCCGCAGCAGTCCGTTGAGATGCCGCAAGAGGGTGGTCTTGCCCGAACCGTTGGCTCCGGCGATCACCACGAAGGCGCCGGCCGCGATGCGAAGCTGGATCCCGTCCAGGCCCAGGGTGCCGTCGGGGAAGCGGTGGCTCAGGTTGTCGATTTCGATCAGGGCCATGGGTTGTCAGCAAGTTACGCCTTGAAACTTCAAACCGGGCCGATCAGACCGAGGCCCCGGTACCTTTTCCCAGCTTCCAGTTTTCGGTTTCCGGCTTCCCCTCGGCGCCCTCCACGATGGGTCTCAAGGTCCTGGCGATGGGCAGCGCCGCGGCGATCTTGACCGCGTCACCAGGCAAAAAAGGGAGCATGCCCAGGGCCAGTGCCTTGGACCACGGCAAGGCGGTGACGGTCTTGAGCCAGGCCACCCCGAACAGGTAGACGATGGCGGTTCCCGCCACCAGGGCGGCAACCATCAGGGCCGGGCCTGCGCGCCGTCGCCGGACCGTCCAGCTGACCACCAGCACGGCCGGCAGATACCCCACGAGGTAGCCACCGGTGGGTCCGAAAAAACGCCCGATCCCTCCCGTGGCGCCGGCAAAGACCGGCAACCCCAGAGCCCCGGCCAGCAGATAGACCCCCACGGCCCCCAGGGCCCAGCGCGGCGCCAGCAGCAGCCCGCTGAGCATCACGAAGAGGCTTTGCAGCGCGATGGGCACCGGTCCGATGGGAATCACCAGGTAGGCCCCCACGGCAATGAGCGCCGCCATCAGGGCTGCCACCACGGTCATGCGCAGACTCTGGGCCGTGTCCGTGTCCTGCAAGGCGCCATCGCTGGTCGGGCACCCCGGAGTGGCCTCCAGATGTGTCATTTCAACTCTCCCTTCAATTTAATTTACCACGATAAATGCTCGTTTTTTGAACAAAGCCGTTAAACCAGGAAGCAGTCCCCGTAGATGACCCGACGCCGCTGCCCGGTGTCCAGTTCCAGGATCAGGGCCCCGCTGTCGTCCACATCCAGCGCCATCCCCTCCAGCCTTTCACGGGCCGTGACGACGCGCACGCGCCGGTCGAGGGTGACGGCAAAACCGCGCCACTCGGCCACCGCTTCGTCCAGGCGGCGGCCGCTGACCCGCGCTTCCAGATGTTCCAGAAAATCGGCCAGCAGATTGCGCCGTGAAACCGACCGGCCGAGAACCTGACGCAGGGAAACGGCGCCGGTTTCCACCGCCGGCGGGGTGTTGTTGGCGTTGAGGCCCATGCCGACGTTGACGAAGCTCACCTCATCGCCCTCGGCCTCCATCTCGGCCAGCAGCCCGCAAACCTTTCGGCCGTCGATGAGCAGATCGTTGGGCCACTTGACCCGGGCATCGACCCCGTAGCGGCGCTTCAAGACCCGGGCCAGCACCGTCGAAGCGGCGAAGTTGACCCGGAAGCAGAGCTGTGGCGGCAGTGCCGGGCGCAGCACGACGGTGAAATAGATCCCGCCGCAATCCGACACCCAGGTGCGCTGGAGCCGGCCCCGGCCCCGGGTCTGGCGTTCGGCGACCACCACGGTGAACGCCTCGCAGCCCTTGCGGGCCATCTGGCGTGCCACGTCCATGGTGGACGGCAGTTCCGCGTAATGGTGAATCCGCGTCTCCCAGCCGGGAAACTCCCAGGGATAGAGGATGTCCGGGGCCTCCAAAAGTCGGTACCCCCTGGGGGTCGATTCGATCTGATAGCCAAGGGATTGCAGCTTCTGCAGGTGCTTCCAGATCGACACCCGCGATACGCCCAGCTGCCCGCTGAGGACTTCCCCCGAAACCAGATCCTCTGCGTCGCGCAGGATCCGCAGGATCTGTCCTTTCATCTGGACCTCTCGTTAACCTTCATAAGGCGCTTGGTTAACTTAATTCGGAACGCCTGTCAACGCCTGGGCCCAATTGACTGTTGACTTTGGGTCCGTTCATGCCGCAAGAGATACGCACCGCCCTGGAAAAACGCCCGTCGCGAAAGGAGTTCCCATGTCCCCGCTGAAAACCACCATACACCGGGCCAAGGCCGCCTCCCTGGAGCTGGCGGCGGTTGCAGGACCGGTCAAGAACGCCGCCTTGCACCGCATGGTCCAGGAACTTTCCGGGGCGGCGGCGCGCATCCAAAGCGCCAACCGGGCGGACCTGGAGGCCGCCGCCGCAGAAGGACTGGCCGCCCCCTTGGTCAAGCGCCTGCACTTTGACAGCGCCAAGCTCAGGGAGGCCTGCGACGGGCTGACGGCCCTGGCGGCGCTGCCCGATCCGGTGGGGCGGACCCTGCGGGCCGTGGAACTGGACCGGGGATTGGAGCTGTACCAGGTCACCTGCCCTCTGGGGGTAGTGGGGGTGATCTTCGAATCCCGGCCCGACGCCCTGATACAGATCGCGGCCCTGTGCCTCAAAAGCGGCAACGCGGCCCTGCTCAAGGGGGGACGGGAAGCGGCGGCCACCAACCGGGTCCTGGCCGACGTCATCGCCGCCGCCACGGCCAGTGCCGGCCTGCCCTGGGGATGGATGGCGCTGCTGGAAAGCCGCCAGGAGGTGGCTGCCATCCTGGACTGCGACCAGGACATCGATCTGATCATTCCCCGGGGCAGCAACGCCTTCGTGCGCCAGATCATGCAAAACACCCGGATTCCGGTGATGGGCCACGCCGACGGAATCTGCCATGTCTACATCGACCGGGCCGCCGATACGGCCATGGCCATCGAAGTCGCCGTGGACAGCAAGGTTCAGTACGTGGCGGTCTGCAACGCGGCCGAAACCCTTCTGGTGCACCGCCGCATCGCCCCGGACCTGCTCCCCCCCCTGGCCGCGGCGCTGGCGGACCACGGGGTGGAAATCCGCGGCTGCGAACGCACCGCCGCGCTGGTCCAGGTCGTGCCAGCCACCGAAGTCGACTGGCGCACCGAATACCTCGACCGCATCGTCTCGATCCGGGTGGTGGACAGCCTGGAGGCGGCCGTCGGGCACATCAACCGTTACGGCTCGGGTCACACCGAGGTGATCGTCACCGGCGACGGGGAACGGGCCCGGCGATTCATGGCCCGGGTGGACGCGGCCGACGTCTTCGTGAACTGTTCGACCCGTTTCGCCGACGGATTCCGCTTCGGCCTGGGCGCCGAGGTGGGCATCAGTACGCAGAAGCTCCATGCCCGGGGCCCGGTGGGTCTGGACGGGCTGGTAACTTACAAGTGGCACCTGCTGGGCAGCGGTCAGAAGGTGGCCGACTACTGCGGCCCCCAGGCGCGCCCCTTCACCCACCGGCGCCTGGACACCCCCTACGCATAGGAAGACAGATGGACAGCCATCAGCGCAGACAACTCTTTTGCGGTGTCAAACGCATGGTCCTCAAGGTGGGCAGCGGGGTCTTGACCCGCCGCAGCGGATTGAACCTGAACCTCATCGACGATCTGGCGGCCGACATCTGCCAGCTGCGCCGCCGGGGAATCGAAGTGATCCTGGTCTCCTCGGGGGCCATCGCCGCCGGGCTGCGCAAAATCGGTCTCAACCGGCGCCCGGCGGCCGTCTCCCAGATGCAGGCGCTGGCCGCCATGGGCCAGAGCCGGCTCATCATGGCCTACGAGGAGGCCTTCGCGCGCTACGGAGAAAAGGTGGCCCAGGTGCTGCTCACCCGTGACGATCTGACCCACCGGCGCCGTTATCTCAACGCCCGCAACACCCTGCTGACCCTCCTGGCCTGGAAGGTGACGCCCATCATCAACGAAAACGACACGGTGAGCGCCGATGAGATCAAGTTCGGCGACAACGACAACCTCAGCGCCATGGTGGTCAGCCTCGCCGGGGCCGAACTGCTGGTGAACCTGACCAACATCGACGGCCTTTACGACCAGGATCCGCGCCAGCACCCCGAGGCCCGGCGCATCGAGGTGGTGGACCGGGTGGACCGGCGCATCCAGCAGTACGCCAGCACCATTCCGGGGTTTCTGGGCACCGGCGGGATGGCCAGCAAAATCGCCGCGGCGCGCAAGGCAGCCCTGGGCGGGGTGCCCACGGTCGTCGCCAACGGTTTGGCCCCCGAGGTGATCCGGGACATCTTTGCCGGCAAATCGGTGGGCACCCTCTTTCTGCCCGAGGCGACCCATCTGAGCCGCAAGAAACAGTGGATCGCCTTTACCAAGGCCACCAAGGGGACCCTGGTGGTGGATGCCGGGGCCCGCAGGGCCCTTTGCGAAAACGGCAAAAGTCTGCTGCCCAGCGGGATCCGCCAGGTGGCCGGGCGTTTCGCGGTGGGCAATGCCGTCACCGTGGAAGGCGAAAACGGAGAGCGTCTGGGCATCGGCCTGGTCAACTACGGCTCCGAGGCCTTAAAAAAAATCGCCGGGGCCAAGAGCCACCAGATCGAGGCCCTGCTCGGCTACCGCCACGACGACGAGGCCATCCACCGGGACAATTTCGTGCCGGCGGCCGAACTGGAGCATTGAGCGGCACGGGACGCGGACCCGGCGCCTGGGGAAAATTCAGATGTAACCGCGCTGGCCCAGGTAGAGCAGCACCTCCTGGGCCGCTTCGTCCGGGGTCAGCCCCTGCGTGTCGACGCGCAGTTCCGGCGCCTCGGGCACCTCGTAGGGATCGTCCACCCCGGTAAATCCCCGAATCAGACCGGCACGGGCCTTGGCGTACATCCCCTTGCGGTCGCGCCGTTCGCAGACCTCCAGGGCCGTGCTCACGTGAACTTCGATAAAGCCGCCGTACCCCTCGATCATGCGGCGGATCTCGCTTCGGGTGGCCGCGTAGGGGGCGATGGGGGCGCAGATGGCGATTCCCCGGTTCTTGGTGATCTCCGAGGCCACGAACCCGATGCGCCGCACGTTGACGTCCCGGTGTTCCTTGGAAAAACTCAATTCACTGGACAGGTGATGGCGCACGATATCCCCATCGAGGAGGGTCACCGGCCGATCGCCGATTTCCAGAAAACGCGAGCAGAGCACTTTGGCGATGGTCGACTTGCCCGCTCCGCTCAACCCGGTTAGAAACACGGTAAACCCCTGGCGCCGCGGCAAAGGCCAGGCCCGCTGCAGTTCGGCCACCACTTCGGGAAATGAAGCCCACTCGGGGATGCGGCGGCCGCTGCGCAGGCGGTCGTGGATCTGCGAGCCGCTCAGGCGCAGGATCTGGCTCCCCGCAGGAACCTGATCGGCGAAACGGTACACGTCCTCATCGGGCAGGTAGCCCATCTCTTCGAAGCCCAGCACCTCGATACCCATCTCTCCGGCCATGGCTTCGGCCATTTGGCGGGTCTGGCGGCAGCCGTAAAACGGCCTTCCCTCGCGATCGAGACCTGGACTGCCGTGGTCGCGGCCCACAATGAAGTGAGTGCATCCGTAGTTCTTGGCGATCAGGGCGTGCAACAACGCGATGCGCGGCCCGGCCTGACGCACGGCCAGGGGCAGGAGGTTGAGCAGGACCGTTTCGGGGGGATAGCGGCCCAACACCTCTCGGTAGCAGCGCACCCGGGTGTAGTGGTCGATCTCCTCGGGCCGGGTAACGCCCGCGAAGGGCAGCAGCAGGAGGTTGGCCCGGGCCTTGCGCATGGCGGCCAGGGTCATCTCGAACTGGGCGCGGTGGACCGGGTTGCGCGTGGAAAACGCCACCACCCGCTGCCATCCGAGACGCTGGTACTGGGCGCGCATCTCGGCCGGGGTGAGACGGATCTGTTTAAAGTCATAGTGAATCGGCAGGCTGATGGCCTCCAGCGCTCCGCCCAGATAGACGCCGCCAGCCTGACGCCGCAGATAATCGACTCCCGGATGCGCCCGGTCGAAGGTTCCGTAGACGGCCCGGGCCTCCTGTTCGGGGGCCACCGGCCAGATGTCGGCCAAGTGCAGAACGCCGAGCAAAAATCCTTCCGGATCGCGCAGGGCCACGCGCTGACCCACTTCCAGCCCCCTGCCCCGGGTCTCGGAAACCTCCAGGCAGATGGGAATCGGCCACAGGGTCCCGTCGGATAGGCGCATCCGGTCGCAGACCGCCGCGTGGTCGGCTTGAACCATGAACCCGGTCAGTGGGGAAAAGGCCCCGGTGGCCAGCAGTTCGAAGTCACACATCTGCCGTTCGTTGAGAACGATGTCGACAAGATCCCGGGCGATGTGCCTCAGCAGGTCGGCCCGCCGGGCATCGACGCGAAGATCCACCAGGGTGCCGCCATGGGGGGCGGGGGAAAAATCGGTTTGGGTCATCAGGGTGCCTTTCATCGAGGATCCGGCTTCCGGCGTTCGGGGCGGCTTGCAGGGCCGCGGCCCGGCGGGAGGCAGCCCCGGCTTCATGGGGCATCTGCAGGGGTGCCTGCCGGGTCGGTCGGCTCCGCATAACCGCACGGATGGTCCCGGTGCCACTGCCAGGCGGTCTGGATGATGGTGGCAAGATCAGCCAAGCGCGGCCGCCACCCCAGTTCTTCGCATGCCTTGCGGCTGCTGCCAGAAGCTTTTCAAGGGCCAGGCAGTGGGCCTCGGCCAGGTCGGCGGTATGGATGTAATCCCGGATGCAGGTCCCATCGGGGGTGGGAAAATCGTCACCGAAAATCTCCACCCCGGTGCGCCGGCCCGAAGCGGCCCCCAGCACCAAGGGGATCAGGTGGGTTTCCGGCCGGTGGTCTTCACCAAGTTCACCGTCCGGATCGGCCATCTCGCCGCGGATCAGGGGGCCGTAGCGCACCGCGGCGCGATGGCCGGTGCTCATGTTGTCCAGCACCACCGGCCGGTGGCCCGCATCGGCCAGCCGCTTGCAGACCAGGCTGCCGATATACCCGGCTCCGCCCACCACCAGGATGTCCGCCATACATGCGTCTCTTTCGCCGCAATGGGCCGCGCTCCGCGTCAGGCGCCCCCCCTCGCATCCGGACGGATGGCGCACCGTGTGCGACAATCCGGTGTTGAGCGGGCAACCTACGTTGAACCGCAGCGGATTGTCAATCGCCAGGGTGGTTCTGTTCTGAGGGGCCATCCGCCCCCCGTCACCCCAGGCCCTGACCCGGGGTCCATTTGCAGAGGCTCAGGATTGCCATAAATCTGCAGAATGCCGCCCGCCTCATGACTTGGATTCCTGCTTGCGCAGGAATGACGAAGGAACGGGCAGGCTGGACCAGATTTACCGTACCGCGGGGCTTGATAACGTCGTAAAAAAGCCGAAAACAGCCATTGTCATTCCGAGGAGCTTACGACGAGGAATCCCAAGCATCCGCTATTATAATACATTTCGTTTCACGAAGAGATCCCTCGCTGCGCTCGGGATGACAATTCGGATTTTTTACGAAGGCATCGGACTTGCACCCCTTCCCGGTTCTGCTACACTGCGCATCTTGAGGGACGTCCGAATGTCTGAAAGACGGCAAGGAGGCAAGGATCTCATGAGCGATATGCTGGCCGGCAACCCCTTCGTGTGGGTGGCGGTGGTCGACCCGGGGCCTGGAGAGCAGTACCTGGGACTCACCGACCAAGCCACCCGCCTGGATTTCATCCCCATGTTCCGCGAAAAGGAAGATGCACTCAAGTGCTATCATCTCATGGCCCGCGAAAAAGGGCATCGGTACGAGATTCAGGCGGTGCATCTGTCGGAGCTGCGCAAAAGCGCGACGGCCGGCGGGTTCCAGCTGTTCCTGCTCGACGGCGAAGGTCGGATTCTCACCAGGCTTCCTCCCGCGGTCCAATGAAAAAACAGGCCCGGCCCCTTGACCGCAATCCGAGCCGGGGATAAAGCGGACGGCAATTTTTCCTCAGGAGCCCTGACATGACCCCTTGCCGCCCCGTGCCCGAAGCCGGCGCATCCCCGTCACCGGACGCCCCTCTGCGCATCTGCCTGCTCAGCTACCGCAGCAATCCCCACTGCGGCGGCCAGGGGGTTTATCTGAAAAACCTCAGCCGCGCCCTCAAGGATCTGGGGCACTGGGTCGAGGTGGTTTCCGGGCCACCCGATCCCGGCCTGGACCCCGATATTCCCGTTCATCGCCTCGACTGCCTGGACCTCTACAATCCGGCCGATCCGTTCCGTGTACCAACCCTCGGCGAACTGAGCCGACCGCTCAACCTCATTGAATGGCTCGGGGTTTCCACCATGGGATTCCCCGAACCGTTCACCTTCGGATGGCGCGCCTTTGCCTTCCTGCAGCGCCACGGGCGGCGCTTCGACATCGTACACGACAACCAGAGCCTCTCCTACGGTCTGTGGGCCATCAGCCGGCGCATCCCCACCGTGGCCACCATCCATCATCCCATCACGGTGGACCTCAGGATCGCCCTGGCCTCGGTGCGCGCCCCCTGGAAGAAGTTCAAGCACCTGCGCTGGTACTCGTTTATCGGCATGCAGAAACGGGTCAGCCGCACCTTGGCACGGCTTATCACCGTCTCGACCTGCGCCCGGGACGATATCTGCCGGGATTTCAAGGTCCCCGCCCATCGCTTTCGGGTGGTGCCCAACGGGATCGATACCGGGCTGTTTCGCCCCCTGCCAGGGGTCGTGCGCGAAAAAGACCGCCTCATCGTCACCAACAGCGCCGACACGCCCCTCAAGGGGCTCTACTACCTGCTCCAGGCCGTGGCGCGGGTGCTCGAACGGCGGCCCCTGACCCTGGTGGTGATCGGCAGCCCCAAGGCGGATGGCGGGATCGTCCGGCTGATCCGGCACCTGGGGATCGGTCGCCACGTGGTCTTTACCGGCCGCATTTCGGATGCCGCCTTCGTGCGCCAGTATGCCCGGGCCGCGGCTGCGGTGGTCCCCTCGGTCTATGAGGGCTTCGGACTGCCGGCCGGCGAGGCCATGGCCTGCGCCGTGCCGGTGATCAGCACCACCGGCGGCGCCCTGCCCGAAGTGGTGGGGAATGCCGGTCTGCTCGTCCCTCCGGCCGACCCGCAGGCCCTGGCGCGGGCCATCGAGACCCTGCTGGATCATCCCGAAGAGGCCCGCCGCCTGGGGGAAGCAGGTTATCGGCGCGTGCAGCGCCACTTTACCTGGCACCGGGCCGCCCAGTTGACCGCCGCCGCCTACCGGGAGGTGCTGGGATGATCACGGTGGATTTCCGGCGCCTAAACATCCGACCCGGGGCCCGCATCCTGGACGTGGGCTGCGGCAGCGGGCGGCACACGGCGGCGGCCTATGCTCTACCGAAGACGATTGCCGTGGGGGTCGACCTCTGCCGCACCGATCTATGCGCCGCCTGCCGGCGCCTGGCCTTTCACGACCAGGTGGACGCGGGGGGGGGCGGCGCCTGGGCCTTTGCCGCCGCCGACAGCCGCCGCCTGCCCTTTGCCGACGGCGCCTTTGACCTGGTCGTCTGCGCCGAGGTGCTGGAGCATATCATCGACCACCGGCGGGCCGTGGCCGAGCTGGTCCGGGTGCTGCGGCCGGGGGGCGATCTGGTGGTCAGCGTGCCCCGGGCCTGGCCCGAGCGGATCTGCTGGCGCCTGGCGCCGGACTACAGCCACGCCAACGGCGGCCATGTGCGCATCTACCGGCACCGCGAGCTGTTGACCCTCCTGGAAGAGGCCGGTCTGGTGTTCCGGACCCGCCGTTACGCCCATGCCCTGCACGCCCCCTACTGGTGGCTCAAGTGCCTGGTGGGCCCCCAGCGCACCGATTGCGCCATGGTTAATCTCTATCACCGCATGCTGGTCTGGGACATGATGCGCAAGCCCGCCGTGACGCGCTGGGGCGAACGCCTGCTCAATCCGCTGCTGGGCAAGAGCCTGGTGGTCTATCTGCGCAAGCCGGTCTGAACCCGCCCGCCTTGCCGCCCATCGTTGGCCTGGGCGCGGCTCGCCAGGGGATCGGCCCTCGCCGGTGCGGCGCACCGATGGCGGGCCACTAAAATTTCAGGGCCAAGACAGACCGGCCTGGCTGACGGCCGCCGTCAGCCGTTCGAAGTCCCGCCCCAGGGCCTGCCCCTGCTGGTCCACTGCCGCCAGTGCTGCCTGGCGCTCGGCCACGTAGGCCTCCAGGGGATCGAGCTGCCGTCGGATCTGGCTGTGAAGGCGCTCCACCTCGGCCTCGAGCCGCGCCTGGAGCTCCTCGCCCAGCCGGCGCCGCTGATTCTTGAGCCCCTGCTCCAGCTCCCGACGCATCCGCCCGCGGCGGGCCGCCAGGACACCGCCGGTAAGAATCAGTCCGGTGCCGGTGAGGATCCCGCCGGTCACGTCCAGCAGGGTGATGTGGGTGGTGGCCAGCAGCAGCGCCCCCACCAGGGTCATGGCGCTGCCTCCCACGAGGGTCGAACCGGCCCGCTCGGGGGTTGCGGCCAGCCGTTCGTCAAACAGGACCGCCGGTGAAAGGGCTTCCAGATTGCGCTGCAGCGCGGAGACGATCTCTTCCCGGCGCTGCCAGAAATCGATGGGCGGGGCTTCGGGCCGGCACTGCGGGCGGCTCATCCCGTCCAGGACCGCGCGCAGTTCTCCCAGGAAAGTTTCAATGTCCGCCAGGATCCGCCGGCCCTCTTCGCGGATCACCGTGGAGATCTGCTGGTCCAGGGCGCGGCTGAAATCCTGCTGCAGTCCGGCCATCCAATCGCGCAGCCCTTTTGCCCGCCCCACGGCGGCCCCCAAGGAACGGCGGAAGAAGGTCGGCACCGCGAGGCCGGCCGCGAAATCGGCCACCAGCTTGGCGGCACAGTCGTCATAGCGGACCAACACCTGGTGAACCATCAGGGCCGTCTGTTCGGCGCTGCGGCGCCGGCTGTCCTCGGCCCGGGCTCCCAGACCGTCACTCAGGGCGCGGTCGGCCGCCAGCTGGGCGCGGGCCTCGGCCAGGGAGACGGCGATCTTCTCGAAGATCGACTCGCTGGTATCCAGGGTGGCGCGCAGCTTGAGGAAAAGATGGCGCCCGCCGGTGACCGTCTTCCGGATATGGCGGCGCACGGCCTCAAAACCGCTCTCGGATGCCCCGGCCAGCTCCCGTGCGGCCGAGGTGGCGAAGATGCTCGGGTCGGCTATCCGCCGTTGCCGGGCGTACTCGGCAACCTTGGCCGTATTGACGGCCAGTTCCTCGGCCGTGGTCAGATCGGCCTGCTGAAGAACGAAAATCACCCGCTTGCGCCACTCCTCGCTCACCGTCTCGAGCAGCTGCCAGGCCGAACGGGTATGGGGGTTCTTGGCCGGAAAGACGAAGATCACCAGGCCGCTGTTGGGGATGTAGCGCTGGGTGATCTCCTGGTGGTGGGCGATGATGGTGTTGGTCCCCGGGGTGTCGACGATGGCGATATCCCGGAGGATCTCGGCCGGCAGGCCCACCCGCCGCAGATGGGGGCCGATGCGGGTTTCCTCGGCGGCCGCGGACCAGACGATCTCCTGGATCACGTCGGTGCAGGGGGCCGGATCGACCCGGCAGATCTCGGCCCCCAGCAAGGCGTTGATAAAGCTGCTCTTGCCCGCCTTGATCTCCCCCACCACGACAAAGAAGAACGGATCCAGGATGGTGGTGCGCAGCTGGCCGATCACCGGCGGCAGGTCGCGGTTGCCCGCCGCCTGGGCCAAAAGCTGGAGCCGCTCCAGCAGATGGGCCATATCCGAGCGCAGCCGGGAAAATTTCTGGTCGATCAGATGCGGCGCGTGGGTGGCGGCCTCTTGCCGGTCCAGGGACATCCGAATCCCTCCAGAATTCATTTCAGGTCTGAATGCGGGCCCGCAGGCACTGGTAGAGCCGGCGGGCCAGAGGGCCGACCCGGCCGTCGCCCACCGCCCGGCCGTCGATGCGCGTCACGGGCAGCACTTCGGTGATCGTTCCGGTAAGAAAGACCTCATCGGCCGAGGCCAGTTCCCGGCGGTCGTAGAAGCGCTCCTCCACCTCGATCCGCTCCTCGCGGCAGATGGCCAGGATCACCTGCCGGGTGATCCCGGGCAGAATCCGTTCGGTCAGCGGATGGGTCACCAGCCGGCCGTTGCAGGCGATGAAGAGGTTGGAACTGGTCCCCTCCCGCACGATCCCGTCACGGGAGACGAAAATCGCATCGAAGGCGCCGGCTTTCAGGGCCTGCTGCTTGGCCATGCAGTTGGGCAGCAGCTGAACGGTCTTGATGTCGCAGCGGCCCCAGCGGATGTCGGTCACCGTGATGGCCGCGGCGCCATTGGCGCGCATTTCGGGCGGCTTTTCATGCACCGGCCGCACGGTCATGAAGAACTGCAGGGGCGTTGCCGGCGCCGGATAGGCATGGTCCCGGGGAGCCACCCCCCGGGACACCTGGATGTAGATCCCGGCCCGGGCAATGGCGGCCTGCCGGAAAAGGGTGACGATGGCATCCTTGACCGTCCCCCGGTCCAGGGGCGCGAAGGCCAGCTCCCGCATGGAGCGTTCAAGCCGGTCGATGTGCGCTTCCAGGCAGAAAAGCCGGCCGTTGTAACTGGCCACGAACTCGTAGACCGCATCACCGAAGTTGTAGCCGCGGTCCTCGGCCGGAACCATGGCATCGGCGATGGGCATGACCTTGCCGTTGAGATATGCCAGTTCAGACATCTTTCCTTCTCCTCTTGATGAACAAATTCCCTGTCACCAACGCCGCCTGCCTCACAGCGCGCCCAGCGGGCGCCCGATATTAGTCGCGCGTCAGCTGCCGATACTGGATGCGATGGGGCCGCTCGGCGGCATCGCCCAGACGCCGGCGCCGGTCGGCCTCGTAGTCCGAGTAGTTGCCCTCGAACCAGACCACCCGGCTTTCCCCTTCGAAGGCCAGAATGTGGGTGGCGATGCGGTCCAGAAACCACCGGTCGTGGCTGATCACCACCGCACAGCCGGCAAAGTGTTCCAGGGCCTCTTCCAGGGCGCGCAGGGTATTGACATCCAGATCGTTGGTGGGTTCGTCCAGCAGGATCACGTTGGCCCCGGCCTTGAGAACCCGGGCCAGGTGGACCCGGTTGCGCTCCCCGCCCGAAACCGCGCCCACCTTCTTTTGCTGGTCGGATCCCGAAAAGTTGAAACGTGCCACGTAGGCCCGCGACTTGACCTCCATGCCGCCCAGATCCAAAACATCCAGGCCCTCGGAGATGGTCTCCCAGATCGTCTTTTGGGGATCGAGGGCATCCCGCGACTGGTCCACGTAGGCCAAGGCCACGGTCTCGCCCAGGCGTAGACTGCCCCTGTCCGGCTTTTCCTGTCCGGTGATCAGGCGAAAGAGGGTCGTCTTGCCGGCGCCGTTGGGCCCGATCACGCCTACGATCCCGCCCGGCGGCAGGCGAAAATCCAGGTCCTCCATGAGGAGCCGGTTCTCGTAGCCCTTGGTGAGTCCCTGAGCCTCGATCACCACGCTGCCCAGCCGCGGCCCGGGGGGGATGTAGATCTCCAGGTCCCGCGGGCCGGCCTGGTCCTGCTGGCTCAAAAGCCGCTCGTAGGCGCTGATGCGGGCCTTGGACTTGGCCTGGCGGGCCTTGGGCGCCATGCGGATCCACTCCAGCTCGCGTTCCAGGGTTTTCTGGCGCTGGCCTTCGGCCTTTTCCTCCCTCCGCAGACGCTCCTGCTTCTGTTCGAGCCAGGACGAGTAATTTCCCTTCCAGGGGATCCCCCGGCCGCGGTCCAGTTCCAGGATCCATCCGGCCACGTTGTCGAGAAAGTAGCGATCATGGGTCACGGCGATCACGGTGCCCGGATACTGCTGCAGGTGGTGTTCGAGCCAAGCCACCGTCTCGGCGTCCAGGTGGTTGGTGGGCTCGTCCAGCAGCAGGATGTCCGGTTTCTTCAGCAGCAGCCGGCACAGGGCCACCCGCCGCCGCTCGCCGCCGGAAAGAACCCGGATGGGCGTGTCGCCCTCGGGACAGCGCAGGGCATCCATGGCCATCTCCAGGCGCGCATCCAGATCCCAGGCATCCAGGGCGTCGAGTTTTTCCTGAACCTCGCCCTGGCGCTCGATGAGCCGGTTCATGGCGTCGTCGTCCATGGGTTCGGCGAACTGTTCGTTGATGCGGTTGAATTCCGCCATCAGCGCGGCCACCTCGGCGACCCCTTCCTCGACGATCTGGCGCACCGTGCATCTTTCGTCCAGATCCGGCTCCTGGGGCAGAAATCCGACGCTGTAGCCCGGTGAAAAAACCAGCTCCCCGTTGAAGTCCCGGTCCTGCCCGGCCATGATCCGCAAAAGAGAACTCTTGCCGGCCCCGTTGAGGCCCAGGACCCCGATCTTGGCCCCGTAGAAGTAGGACAGGGAAATGTCTTCGAGGACCGGCCGTTTCTGATAGTACTTGCTCACCCGCACCATCGAACAGATGATCTTGTTCGGCTCCTGGGCCATATCGCATCTCCTCCTGCAAGTGGTTCCGGCGCCGACCGGCGCGCCGGGAAAACCCCTGCGGTCCCGGCGGACCGCAACGGCTGACGATCATACGGAATGCCGGCTTCAGGGTCAAATGTCAAATGGGGCCGGGGCCCCGGGGGGCAACATTTCAGCCCATATCTGGATCGCGGGGACGTCGCCGGCCGATTCGCGGCCGCTTTGACATCCCCGGACGGATGCGCTACCTTGTAAGCCGGTCACAGGTGCGGTCCACGCGCTGCAGCCTTCCCGTGTCAACGTGCGCTTCACCCATCGGAAACCGGCTTGGAAGCCGGCTGGACGTCGGCCTTCCCTTCACCGCCGCCGATTTCATCCCTCTTCCATCCCTGCCCACAGGCGCCATGGCGGCGTGCCGGATTCACACCAACCCAACCTCGATGCTCTGAAAGGAGATACAGACTCATGCCCCAGGGACGCGTAAAGTGGTACGACGACAAAAAAGGCTACGGCTTCATTGAAACCGAAGGCCAGGGCGACATCTTCTTCCACAAGAACGGGATCAAGGACCCGGGCTACTTCGGCGTTCAGAAGGATGAACCGGTGAGCTTTGAAATCCGCACCACGTCCAAGGGTCTGCAGGCCGTAGACGTCTGTATGAAGTAGACCGTCGCCGCCAAAGGCCCGCGGCGTTCGCGGCCCGGCGACGCCTGTGGGTCAGTGCGGCCAAAAAAGCCTCAAACGAAAGGCCCGGCGCGTCCGTTGCGACGCGCCGGGCCGACGATTTCCCGGGCTCCCTCCCAACATCTCAAGGGCTCAGAGGAACTTTTCGATTTTGGCGCCCTTGCGCAGGTCCTCGACGTAACCTTCGACCCGCTCGCGGATCCGCTGCTGCTTGAGGTGCTCCAGAATGCGGGGCTTGACGGTTTCCAGCCCCACGGTCTCGGCGGCCTGGCGCTCGGTGACCTGGATCAGGTGATAGCCGTATTCGGTTTCCACCGGCTCGCTGATCTGGTTGGGGGGCAGGGTGAAGGCGGCCTCCTCGAAGGCCTTGACCATGCGGCCCCTGCCGAAAAAGCCCAGATCCCCGCCCTTCTCCCGGCTGCCCGGATCCTCGCTGTGGGTCTGGGCCAGGGTGGCGAAATCGGCCCCCGCCTGGGCCTCCTGACGAATTTGCGCCAGCCGCTGGCGGGCCGCCTGGCGAACCTCGGCTGCGGCGTCTTTTTCGGCGCGCACCAGGATGTGACGCGCCCGCACCTGCTCGGGGCGGGTGAAGAGATCCGGATGGTCCCTGTAGAATTCATCCGCCTGAACGTCGCTTACCGTCACCTGCGGTACGATGCGCGCCTCGATGAGCTGCTGAATGGCATCCTGGCGCCACAGGCGGTCGGTCAACTGATCCAGGGACATCCCGGCGGCGCTCAGGGCCGCGTTGAAGGCCTCGGCGTTTTCGAAGCCCTGGCGCATGGCGTCAACCTCTTCCAGAATCGCCTGTTCATCCACGTTGACGCCCTGTCGGCGACTGTCCTGATAGAGCAGCTCCTCGCCGATGAGATGATCCAGTACATCCGCCCGCATCTGGGTCAGAGCCGCGTCAGGCACCATCTGCCCCTGGCGGGCCATCTGGCGTCGGATTCCGTCCAGCGCCTCCTCGAGCTTGGCATCGTCGATGAAGGCCCCGTTGACCGTAGCGACGGTCTTGGCGGCTTGCGGCGGCGGCCCGCCGGCCGGGGGGGGCTGGCCGGCCGACTGGCTCCACACCGACGCGGTACCCCAGATCATCATTGCCCCAGCCACCCCTAAAACGGCACGAAAAACGCGCATCCCGATTCTCCTTTGCACGAAAGAAGGCCCGCCTGGGCAAGGCGGGCCGTTGACAAGACGCCCTCTGCGGAGCGTCACGAGCTTAGTTGGAATAACAAGGACTTGCAACAAGAATTTCCACCTCTTTACCCGGTCTGTAAAAAATGTTAGTATCCTAACTATTCATTATGATTCTGGCCATTGGTGAAATCCTTTTCGATGAATTTCCGGCAGGGCGCCGCCTTGGAGGCGCACCGTATAACTTTGCCTGCCATATCAAACGACTGGGGCTGGAGGTGACCCTCGCCAGCCGTGTGGGAAATGATCCGCCGGGGCGGGAAATCCTGGCTCGGACGACCAAAGTCGGACTCGATCCCGGAAGTGTTCAAATCGATCCGCACCATCCCACGGGAAAGGTCAAGGTGTCCCTGGACCGCCAGGGCCGGGCCCGATTCACGATCCTGCCCCAGATGGCCTATGACCATATCGCCCTGGATGACCGCCTGGAATCGCTGATGGCGGCCGGCCCGTCCCTGGTCTACTTCGGCACCCTGGCCCAGCGCACCGCCTCGGCCCACCGCCGCCTGCAGGACCTGTTGTCCCGGCGGCCGGCCAGGACCCGGGGGTTCTGCGACATCAACCTGCGGCCCGGCCAGTTCACCTGCGCCGTGGTCCAGGCCTGCCTGGCGCAAAGCGATATCCTTAAAGTGAGCGACGAGGAACTGTCGGTTCTGGCCGTCATGTTCGCACTGCCCGGACCGCAGGACAGGCAGATCGCCGCGCTGATGCAGCGCTTTGGCATCGAGACCATCGCGGTGACCTGCGGGAGCCGAGGAGCTGCCCTTTATCAGGGGCTTCAGCGCCACTGGGCGCCGTCCAGACTCCCGGGCCCCCTGGGCGATACGGTGGGCGCCGGAGATGCCTTCAGCGCCGTTCTGGCCACCGGACTCCGGCTGGGCTGGACGGCGCCCCGAATACTGGAGCGCGCCGTGCGCCTTGCCGGCCGCGTCTGCACCGTGGGCGGAGCCGTGCCCGATGATCCGGTCATGTACGAGAATATAGTCTGATCAGTATAGGTCCTATAAGTATAGGCCCTATAAGTCCTATAAGACTTATAAAACGAGTCAAATGGGCCTTATCTATCCGATATCCTATGAAAAAGGAAAGCCATGCCATCTGCCGTCCCTGACGCGCACGAACCGCTTTACATCCAGATGTTCAGCATCCACGGCCTGGTGCGCGCCCGGCGCATGGAACTGGGTCGGGATGCCGACAACGGCGGGCAGGTCAAGTATGTCGTTGAACTGGGCCAGGCCCTGAGCCAGCTCAAGGGGGTCGGCCAGGTGGACCTGTTTACCCGGCGCATCACCGATCCCGGGGTTTCCGAGGACTACGCCGTTCCCATCGAAACGGTCGACGACCGTTTCCGCATCGTGCGCATCCGATGCGGCGGCGGCAAGTACCTCCGCAAGGAGCGGCTCTGGCCCCACCTGGATGAATTCGTCGACCGGACCATCCGTTTTATCCGCCGCCAGGGACGCCTGCCTCACGTCCTGCACGGCCACTATGCGGATGCGGGCTATGCGGCTGCCCAGTTGAGCCGCTTTTTCGGACTCCCCTTCGTCTTCACTGGGCACAGCCTGGGCCGCGTCAAGGAGGAAAAGCTGCGCCGCGACGGAATGCGCCCCGAGGAGATCCGGCGCCGCTACCGCATCGACCATCGCATCGCGGTGGAAGAAGAGATCCTGCGCCAGGCGGACCTGGTGGTGGCCAGCACCCACCAGGAAGTCGAGGATCAGTACGGCCGTTACAAGAACGGCCGGCACCCGGAGTTCAAGGTCATCCCTCCGGGTCTGGACGTAGCGGTCTTCTACCCCTACTACCACGATCTGCTGCCCGAGAGCGAACGCGACGAAGCCGCCCTCTATGCCCAGGCCTCGGTCCTCAAGGAGCTCAACCGCTTTTTCACCTACCCGGACAAACCGTTGATCCTGGCCCTGTGTCGGCCGGACAAGCGCAAGAACATCGCCGGGCTGGTCCAGGCCTACGGAGAGGACCCGGCGCTGCAGACCATGGCCAACCTGGCCGTCTTTGCCGGCATCCGCAAGGACATCAGCCAGATGGAGGACAACGAGCGCGGGGTGCTCACCGACATGCTCCTCTTGATGGACAAGTACGACCTCTACGGCAAGATGGCCATTCCCAAGCGCCACGATTTCGAGCGCGAAGTGCCCGAACTCTACCGCATCGCCGCCGCCCGCCGGGGGGTCTTCGTCAACGCGGCCCTCACCGAGCCCTTCGGCCTGACCCTCCTGGAAGCCTCGGCCGCCGGGGTGCCCATCGTGGCCACCAATGACGGGGGCCCCAGGGACATCATGGCCAACTGCGGCAGCGGAACCCTGGTGGATCCCACCGATCCCAAGGCCATTGGCGCCGCCATCCGGGCCATCGTCGGCGATCAGGCCGTCTGGGAACGATACTCAAAGAACGGCATTCTGAACGTCCGCCGTCACTATACCTGGAGCCGTCACGCCGAGAACTACCTTGGCGCCATTGCCCACCTGGTGAGAGGCAGCCAGCCGCCCGACCTGGCGCCGGGCGCACCGACCACCGCCATCGGGCGGCGCCTCACGGGTCTGGACCATCTGCTGGTCACGGACATCGACAACACCTTGATCGGCACGGATAACGGCCGCCTGCCGGAACTGACGGCGACCCTGGTGCGTCACCGCGACCGAATCGGTTTCGCCGTGGCCACCGGACGCCATCTGGCGTCGGCCCTGGAGATCCTGGCCGCGCACCGGGTGCCCGAGCCAGATGTGATCATCGCCGCTGTGGGCAGTGAAATCTACTACGGCCCCGGGCATCAGTACAGCAACGGCTGGCAGGCCCACATTGCCGCGCGCTGGCACCGCGAACGGATCGTGGCGGCCCTGGCCGAATTCCGCTTTCTGCGCTACCAGCCAGAGGAGAACCAGCGGCCCTTCAAGGTGAGCTACGACATGAAGCCGGCCAAAGACCGCCTGGCGGCCATCCATGGGCGACTTCAGGCCCAGAAGCTGCGCTACACCCTGATCTACTCCCACGACCGGTATCTGGACATCCTGCCCTACCGCGCCAGCAAGGGAAAAGCCATCCGTTACCTGAGCTACAAATGGAACATTCCCCTGTCTCACTTCCTGGTCTGCGGCGATTCGGGCAACGACGAAGAAATGCTGCGAGGCGAACCACTGGCCGTGGTGGTGGGCGATCACAGCCGCGAACTGGAGCGGCTGCGCAAGGCCAGGCGGGTCTTTTTCGCCGCCTCGCCCAGCGCCGGGGGAATTCTCGAAGGTCTCCAGAAGTACGATTTTCTCTCCAGGGCGGCAGGAAAGACGACATGACCCTCCACAACAAAGTTCAATTGATCACCTACCCCGACAGCCTGGGCGAAAATCTGGTGGAGCTGCACTATGTGCTGCGAAAATACCTGCACCGGGTCATCGGCGGGGTCCACATCCTGCCCTTCTACCCTTCTTCGGCCGATCGGGGCTTTTCGCCCTTGACCTACGACACCGTGGATCCGCGTTTCGGCACCTGGCAGGATCTGGAGATGATCGGGGCCGATCTCGACCTGGTCATCGATTTCATGGTTAACCACATCAGCCGCCAGTCCGGGTTTTTCCAGGATTACCTGGAAAACGGCCCGCAAAGCCCCTATGCGGACATGTTTCTGACCTTCGACAAGCTGGCGCCCGACGGCCGGATCAGCCAGGCGGATCTGGCCCGGGTCTACACTCGCAAGCCCCGGCCTCCCTATGACATCATCGAGCGGGCCGACGGTTCCAAGGAAAAGGTCTGGACCACCTTCGACCATGAACAGATCGATCTGGACTGGCGCTCTCCGGTCACCCGGCGCATCATGCGCCGCTACCTGCTGCAGCTGGCGCGCAGCCGGGCCAAGCTAATCCGCATGGACGCCTTTGCCTACACCACCGTGCGCATCGGCACCAACTGCTTCTTTCTGGAACCGCAGGTCTGGGAGCTGCTCGAATGGATCGAAGACCTGCTCGCCCCCTTCGGCACCCAGATGCTCCCCGAGGTGCATGAACACCACCGCTACCAGCTCAAGCTGGCTGAAAAGGGCTACTGGGCCTACGATTTCGCCCTGCCCCTGCTCGTGCTGCACACCCTCTACCACCACACCCACACCCGGCTCCTGGAGTGGCTGCGCATCTGCCCCCGGCGCCAATTCACAACCCTGGACACCCACGACGGGATCGGGGTGGTGGACGCGGCCGACCTGATGGCGCCCGCGGAAATCGAGCGCACCATCGACGGCCTCTACGCGAAGGGCTCCAACGTCAAGCGCATCTACTCCGGACCTGACTACCAGAACCTGGACATTTACCAGGTCAACTGCACCTACTACTCGGCCCTGGAGGAAAACGACGATTCCTACCTGGCGGCGCGCACCCTGCAGTTCTTCGCCCCCGGAATCCCCCAAGTCTATTACGTGGGCCTGCTGGCCGGCCGCAACGACGTCGATCTGGTCGAACGGACCATGAACGGGCGCAACATCAACCGGCACAACTACAGCTTGGAAGAGATCGCCGCGGAGATGGAGCGGCCCGTGGTCCGGCGCCTGCTGCGGCTGATGGCTTTTCGCAGCAGCCATCCGGCCTTCGAGGGGGATTTTCGCATCCGGCGGACGCCTCAAGACCAAGTGGCCCTGACCTGGTCCCACGAGGGGTTGGAGGCCACGGCCCGGGTGGATCTGAGGCGCTATGCCGTCCGCATCGACTACACGGATCCTCAAAAACGGACCCGCCGATCCTTCGAAGTCTGACCTTCTTGTTTTTCCCAGGACGCCGCCGGCCCCGGCCAAGAAACGCTCGGCCTTTTAAAACCGCCACGGGATGCCCTTTGCGGGGCGTCCGACCGACTTTCCCGGGTTGACAGGGTGCGCCATCTCGGGTCTAGATGATCGCAGGCATCACTGCGTAAGGTCACCCCCCCCTGAACCACAGCTCAGGCGGCACCCCGACCGGATGCCCTGCCGGATCCCGGGGGCCGGCCCGCCGAGGAGGTGAATCATGCCGACCTACGACTTCATCTGCGACAAGTGCCGCCACGAATTTTCCCTGACCCTGCGCCTGGCCGACTACGAAAAGAAAAAATACGCCTGCCCCAGGTGCCAGAACAAGAAGATCACCCAACAGATCGCGGCCTTTCAGACCGTGACCTCCAAGAAGAGCTGAGCCCGGGGCTGGCGGTGTTCAGCGGCACCGCGGCGCGTCCTGGAACTGCACCAGGGTGCGGCCATCACCGAGAACGGGCAGCCGGTAAGGGTGCACCCTCACTTTGAGGCGGCGACCGGCCACGAGCCGCTCGTGGGAGGCCAGGCCCGGCAGGCAAGGCAGCTCGGCGATCTCCTCATCCGCCCGGGGGCCCTTGTAGGCCAGCAGCATCCCGCCCGGGGCCAGCACGGCGACGGCGGCCGGCACCCAGCGTGCCAAAACGGCCACCGCACGACCGACCACGGCATCGAAGGAGGGCCGGGAGGCCGCACGGCCCAGCGCTTCTAGCCGCAAGTGCAGGGCTTCGGTCTGCGCCAGCCCGAGCAGCCGGATCACATGGGCCACGAAAGCGGTCTTCTTGCGCACCCCGTCGATGAGGGTCAGGCGCAGGTCCGGGCGCAGGATCTTGAGGGGCAGGCCGGGAAACCCCGCCCCGGTGCCCACGTCCAGGACCCGCGCACCAGCGGGAAGCAGATCTGCTCCGGCCAGGCTGTCCACGAAATGCTTGAGGGCCACGTCCCGCGGATCCGTGATGGCCGTCAGGTTGACGCGCCGGTTCCAGACGAGCAGTTCGGCGGCCATCCGGCCCATGCGCTCCGCCTGGCCGGGCGCCACCGCCACGCCGAGCTCGGCGGCGGCCGACCGCACAAGCGCCTGCCATGGACCGCCTCCCGCCGTCATGACGCACGGCTCCGGGTCCCGGGCCGGCGTCTCAAGGACAGCGGCAGGCATCGCCCTCTTCCCTGTCTCCGCTTGCCGGCCCCTCGCTCACCGCGTCGTCGAAGTCCATTACCAGGGTGATGTCGCTGCCCCCGCCGGTGAGGGTGCGCGCGTGGGGGTAGCGGCGCTTGAAGACCTTGAGCATGGCGGCGTTTTCCCGCAGGACGGTGGCCGAAAAGAGGCGATAGCCGTTTTCCCGGGCGATCTTTTCCAGGGCCGCCAGCATGTAGGAGGCCACCCCCATCCCCTGGAAGTCTTCGCGCACCACGAAGGCCACCTCTGCCTGGTCCTCTTCTTCCATGGCATAGGAACCGATGGCCATGATCTCCTTGTGCCCGCGGTTCTGGACCCGGCCGATGATGGACATGTTCTTCTTGTAGTCCACGCTGGCCCACTGCTTCTGGGCCATCTCGTGGGGAAAGACCTTCATCTTGTAGAAGAAGCGGAAATAGATGGTCTCTTCCTTGAGGCTGTAAAAAAAGTTGCGGTAGTTGAATTCGTCCGAGGGCAGCAGGGGGCGAAACTCGATGGTCTTGCCGTTGCGCAGGCGCAGGTTGCTCTTGTAGTTCTCCAGGAAGAGCAGGTCCTGGCGGGTGGGCGGAAGCTGATCGGCGAAGATGTAGTGGTGTTTCTTGGCCACCTCAATGAGTTCGTCGCGAAACCGCGGGTGGGCGATCTGGGCCAGCTCCATGACCCGCTGATAGATCCCCTTACCGGCCAGTTCGGCCACCCCGTACTCGGTGATCACGAAGTTGACGTCGCCGCGGGTGGTGGCCACCCCGGCCCCCTCGCTCAGGCTGGACACGATGCGCGACACCTTGCCGCCCTGGGCCGTGGACGGCAGGGCGATAATGGCAAAGCCCCCCTTGGACATGGCGCTGCCGCGCAGAAAATCGACCTGGTCGCCGATCCCGGAATAAAACAGGTGGCCCACCGAGTCGCTGCACACCTGGCCGGTGAGATCCACCTCCAGGGCCGAGCTGATGGAGACCAGATTGTCGTTGCGGGCGATCACCGTCGGGTCGTTGACGAATTCCGAGGAGCGAAAGTAAAAGGACGGGTTGTTGTCCACGTAGTTGTAGAGCCGTTCGGAGCCCATGCACAGGGAAGCCACGGCCCGGCCGGGCAGCAGGGTCTTTTTCTTGTTGTTGATCACCCCTTTTTCGAAGAGCGGCAAAAAGGCGTCGGTGATCAACTGGGTATGGATCCCCAAATCGTTCTTGTTGTCCAGATACTGCAGGATGGTGTAGGGCAGGTGGCCGAAACCGATCTGCAGGGTGGCGCCGTCATCGATGAGCTGATTGACGAAAAAGCCGATGCGCACCGCCACCTCGTTGTCCTTGATATCCGGGATGGTCTCTACCAGCGGCTCCTCGTGGATCACGAACAGGTCGATGTCGTTGACGTGCACGAAGCTGTCGCCCCAGGTGCGCGGCATGCGCGGATTGACCTGGGCGATGACCCGCTTGGCATTCTCCATGCCGGCGCGGGTGATGTCCACCGAGACCCCCAGGCTGCAGTAGCCGAAACGGTCCGGGGGGCTGACCTGGATCAGGGCCACGTCCAGGCCGATGCGCCGCGAGGCGAACAGCCTCGGAATCTGGGAAAGGTAGCTGGGGATATAGTCGATCTTGCCCTCGAAGGCCGCCTTGCGCATGCGCGAGCTGATAAAGAAGAGCTTGAGGGCGAAGCGCCGCAAAAAATCCGGATCATCCACGTAGCGCGCAAAACTCCACGAGAGCATCTGAAACACCATGATGTCCTGCAGGCTGCGCGTCTGGACCATGGTATGGATCAGGTGCTGCGGTTCGCCGCAGCCGGTGCCGATAAAAACCCGGCTGCCGTTCTTGATGGTGCTCACCGCCTCTTCGGCACTGACCACCTTTTCGGGACAATACTGCATCAGGTCCACGCCTTGCCTCCTTGCCCTGCGGGTTTTGGGAAAAATGGTGGATCTACTTTGCCCCGAAGGGCGCCAAAGGTCAAGGCGAAGGGGCCATCCAGCGCGACGCCGATTTTCGCGGTGGCCTCGGCCGGGCCGGGACCGTTCAGGCCCTTTTTCAGCCGGGTCGTGAAATCCTCCCAAAAAAGGCTTGACAATCAGCCGCAATCGGGTATTTTTGTGGGTCTGGTTTAGGTCCCCTGGCCGCCATGCTGCTGGTTCGATCCGCCTTGATCCCCTCCGAGGGATCTTTTTTTATCTGCACGCGATCCGCCCTGAACGCCGGCCTCGAAGTCAACCTCAACCCCACACCGGCCACAGATCCTGGCCGGCCGCAGTCAAGACCGGTCTTCCGGCGGGTGTGTCTTTTTCCAGGAGCCGGACAGTCCCCCATCGAACAAGGAAAACCGTGATGAAGTCCGACATTCAAAAGGTTCGCAACATCGGCATCAGCGCCCACATCGACTCGGGCAAGACCACCTTGACGGAACGGATCCTGTTTTACACCCAGCGCATCCACGCCATCCACGACGTGAAGGGCAAGGACGGGGTCGGCGCCACCATGGATTCCATGGAGCTGGAAAGGGAGCGCGGCATCACCATCGCCTCGGCCGCCACCTACTGTCAATGGCAGGGCCACCAGATCAACATCATCGATACCCCGGGTCATGTGGACTTCACCATCGAGGTGGAGCGCTCCCTGCGGGTCCTGGACGGCGCCATCCTGGTGCTGTGCAGCGTGGGCGGGGTCCAGTCCCAGTCCATCACGGTCGATCAGCAGATGAAGCGCTACCGCATCCCGTGCATCGCCTTTGTCAACAAATGCGACCGCAACGGAGCCAACCCCCGGCGGGTGGTGGCGCAATTGCGGGACAAGCTGGGCCACAATGCCGTGGCCATGCAGATCCCCATCGGGCTGGAGGCCGACTTTGAAGGCGTGGTGGATCTGCTCACCATGGAGGCGGTCTACTTCGACGGCCCCAACGGCGAGGCGCTGCGCCGGGAACCGATCCCCGCCCACTTGCTGGACGAGGCCCGGACCCAGCGCGAAGCCCTCGTGGACGCCGCCTCCCTGTTCAGCGACGCGCTCACCGAAGCGATCCTGGAAGAGGCTGAAGTCAGCACCGCAATGATCGTCGAGGCCCTGCGCCAAGGGGTTCTGGCACGCCAGATCACCCCGGTCTTCATGGGCTCGGCCTACAAGAACAAAGGGGTCCAGCTGCTGCTGGACGCGGTGACCCGCCTGCTCCCCTGCCCGGCCGACGTGCCCAACGAGGCCCTGGATCTGGATCACGGCGAAGCCCCGGTCCTGCTGACCAGCCGGGACGAGGATCCCACCGTGGCCCTGGCCTTCAAGCTCGAAGACGGACCCTACGGCCAGCTTACCTACATCCGCGTCTACCAGGGCAGCCTGGCCAAGGGCGATTCGGTGGTCAACGTGCGGACGGGCAAAAAGATCAAGATCGGCCGCCTGGTGCGCATGCACGCCGACCAGATGGAGGACATCGAGCGGATTGCGGCGGGCTTCATCGGCGCACTTTTCGGCGTCGACTGCGCCTCGGGAGACACCTTCACCAGCCCCCAGCTGCGCCTGACCATGACCTCCATGTTCGTCCCCGAACCGGTCATCTCGCTTTCCATCGTGCCCAAGGACAACAAGGCCCAGATGAACATGTCCAAGGCGCTGAACCGCTTCACCAAGGAAGACCCCACCTTTCGCAGCTTCGTCAACGAGGAGACCGGCGAGACGATCATCGAAGGGATGGGCGAGCTGCACCTGGAAGTCTACGTCGAACGCATGCGCCGCGAATACAAGGCCGAGGTGGTCACCGGCCAGCCCCAGGTCGCCTACCGCGAAACCATCACCCAGATGGCCGATTTCAACTACATCCACAAGAAGCAGACCGGCGGGGCCGGTCAGTTCGGGCGGGTGGCCGGGTTTCTGGAACCCACCGACGAGGCCGATTTCATCTTCGACAACAAGGTCACCGGCGGGGCCATCCCCACCCCGTACATTCCGGCCTGCGAAAAAGGGTTCCGCGCCTGCCTGGCCAAGGGGCCGCTGATGGAGTTCCCCGTTACCGGAATCAAGGTCACCATCAACGACGGAGCGGCCCATTCGGTGGATTCTTCGGACATGGCTTTTCAGGCGGCTGCCCGGGGCGCCTTTCGCGAGGGCTACCACAAGGCCCGGCCCGTGGTCATGGAGCCGATCATGAAGGTGGCTGCGGAAACCCCCAGCGAGTTCCAGGGTGCGGTGATGGGACTGCTCAACCAGCGCCGCGGGATGATCGTGGGGGCCCAGGACGAAGGGCCCATGTGCGTCATCGAAGCCCAGGTCCCTCTGGCCGAAATGTTCGGCTTTTCCACCGTGCTGCGTTCGGCCACCCAGGGCAAGGCCCAGTTCACCATGGAGTTTGCCACCTATCGCCAGGTGCCCGCATCCATCGCCGAAGAGTTGATCAAGAAAGCAGCCGAAAAGAAGAAAAAAGTTGCCTGATCCGCCCTGACATACGATGCACGCACGCATCCCATCGATTCGTCTCACCGAAAAGGAGCTGATAGATGCTCAACAACGATCTGACCCTGCGCAATCCCATGCGTCTGCTGGGCCCCTCGGGCGACGCCCCGCTGGCCGCGGGGGCCTTCGGCGCCGTACTGGCCCGAGCCGGGGTGGGCAAGACCGCCTTTCTGGTCCAGCTGGCCCTGGACAGCCTGCTCCATGAACGCAAGGTGCTGCACATCAGCCTCAACGATCCGGTGCACAAGGTGGCCCTCTGGTACCGCGAGGTTCTGGCCGCGGCAACCGCCTGCAAGGCCTCCAGACCCGCCACCTCCCTCTGGGAAAGCCTTCAGCCCCGGTTGTTCATCATGACCTTCCGGGTCGAAGGGTTCAGCGTTCCCAAGCTCGAGGAACGGGTCACCGATCTGACCGCCCAGGAAATCTTCGCCCCCCGGCTGATTCTAGTGGACGGACTTCCCTTTGACACCGAGGCCGTGGAGGGCATGCTGCGGGAATTCAAGGGTCTGGCCGGCCGCCTGGAAACCCCGGTCTGGTTCACGGTGCGCACTCACCGCCACGAGGCCCCGGCCCCCGGCGGGCTGCCGCCCCAGGTGGCCCCGGTGGCCGATCTGTTCGAGGTACTCCTGCGCCTCAACCCCGAAGGAACCAGCATCCAGGTGCAAGCCCTCAAGGGCGGGCCCCAGGGAAAGTCAGCGCTGCCCATGATCCTCGATCCGGCCACCATGCTCGTGCGCGACCCTGAAGCCTCGTCTTGAGGGTTTTTATTTATCTGATTTTTATATATTTTAAATATATTTACTGAACAAAAACATCAAATGGCTGATCCCCTCGTCAGGCTGAATACGGACGGCGCCGTGGCCACGGTAATCCTCAACCGTCCCCAGCGCCGCAACGCCTTGAACCAGGCCCTGCTGGCACGGCTCTACGATGTTCTGGACCAGGTCCGCGACGATTCTCGGGTGCGTGTGGTGGTCCTTACCGGCGCCGGACCCGCCTTTTGCGCCGGCCTGGATCTGGCGGCCATCGGTCGGGAAAACCTCGTCGATCCGCGTGGAGACGGACTGGATCTGCCTGATCTTCTGGAAGCCCTGGACAAACCGCTGATCGGCGCCATCAACGGGCCGGCGGTCACAGGCGGATTCGAGCTGGCCCTGAACTGCGATTTTCTCATAGCGTCGCCCCGGGCGGCCTTTGCCGACACGCACGTGCGGATGGGAATCCATCCGGGGTGGGGCATGAGCCAGCTGCTCCAGGACGCGATAGGCCGACGCCACGCGCTGCAATTTTCGCTCACCGGGGCCTGGATCGACGCGGCCCGGGCCCTGTCTCTAGGACTGGTCAACGAGGTGGTGCCGGAACAAGAATTGATGCCCCGAGCCCGGGAGGTGGCCATGGCCATCGCGGCGGCCGACGCCGCCATGGTGACCCTGCTGCGCCGCCTGATCCGAAACCGCCGAAACGCCACTCTGGATCAAGCCCTGGGCCAGGAGAGGGCCGGGTTCAGCGCCTTTATCCAGCGCCACCAAATACCGTGAACCGTGGCGATGGGCATTACCGCCTCGTCTGGCAGCCGGCCCTGGCGGCCGTGGACCGCGCCGCCTGGGATCGGCTGGCCCTGACGGCCGCCTTTCCCTTTCTCGAATGGGACTGGCTCGAACTGCTGGAATCCTCCGGGAGCATCACCCCGGCGCGGGGCTGGACCCCCCAGCATCTGACCGTCTGGGACGGCCAGCGCCTGGTAGCCGCGGCCCCCTTCTACATCAAGCCCGACGATCAGGGCGAATTCGTCTTCGACCACCCCTGGGCCGAGGCGGCCCGGCGCCTGGGGGCGCCCTACTACCCCAAACTGGTGGGCGCCGTTCCGGTCACCCCGCTGGACGGATACCGCTTTCTTTTCGACCCGGACCATGACGAAGAGCGTCTTACCCGCGTGATGGTTCAGGGGATCCGGGAGCGCTGCGAGGCTTTGGGCCTGGGCGGCTGCCATCTGCACTTCGTCACGTCCGAGGCGCGCTCCGCCCTGGCCCGGTGCGGTTTTCAGGCCTGGCACCACCACGGCTTCCTATGGTCCAACGCCCCATACGCCGACTTCGAGGAATTTCTGGACCGCTTCAACCGCAACCAGCGGCGCAACATCCGCCGCGAGCGCGAGCGCCTGTCCCGTTCGGGGATTCGCGTCGACATCTACAGGGGAGAAGAAATCCCCGAGGCTTTTTTTCACCGGATGTTCCGTTGGTACAGCCACACCCATGACCGCTACGGCCCCCGGGCGGCGCGCTATCTCACCGAGGATTTTTTTGTCGGTCTGTCCCGTCGCTGGCGCCACCGGCTGCTTTTTACGGCGGCCCGGCGGCCCGAGGATCCGGCTGCCACGCCCCTGGGCATGGCCATGCTGGTGCACAAGGGAAAACGCCTCTACGGCCGGTACTGGGGCGGAGACCCCCGCCTGCCGCTGGTGCATTTTGAAACCTGCTACTACCGGCCCATCCAGTGGGCCATCGCCATGGGGCTGGATACCTTTGATCCGGGCATGGGCGGGGCCCACAAGCTGCGCCGGGGCTTTGTCTCCCGCAGCACCCCGAGCCTGCACCGCTTCACCCATCCACGCCTGACGGCCCTCATGGCGGCCCACATCGAAGGCCTCAACCGCCTGCAGGAGCGCCATGTCGAGGCCCTCAACGCAGCCATGCCCCTGCGGATCCCGGACCGCTCATCCGCCGGTTTCACTATTTAATGTATTTGAATGTTTTCTTTAGATTTTTTGACGCGACCTTAAGGATGGCAACCCGCTGCCAAACAGGGGCCCGAGCAGGGCGCACCGTTCCGGGGGCATCCGGTTCAAGCACCGGCCGCACCACCGGATGAAAGCCGGTTGGTGGGGTCGCCCTCCGCCATCATGTCGGCCAGGAGCCGCTGCTCGGCCGGACCGGGAACCACCCCTTCCAGAGTGGCCTCCACCACGGTGTGGCCCTCCTGGTTGACAAAGACCGCCTCGGCCCTGGCCTGCCGCCTGGGGGTCAGGGCCACGATGGTCAGCCGGCAGGTGATGGTGTCGCCGGGGTAGACCGGCCGGCGGAACCGCAGGGCCATGCCCGAGGCCAGCCAGCCGATCTGGCCGCCGATTTCGGTCAGCAAGCTGCCCACCAGCAGCCCGTGGCAGACCGGTCCGGCGAATCCTTTGAGCGCTGTCCAGCGGGGTTCGAAATGCACCGGATTGTAATCGCGGCTCAGGACCGCAAAGGCCTTGACCTCGTCCATGCCAAAGGTTCGGCAGGCCTCGAAGCGGTCGCCGACGCCCAGCCCTTGACAGGCTTTACGGCGGATGGTCGTCATGGCGTCACCCCCTTGATGCGTCCTCCAGAGCCGCCCGCGCCGCCCCCAGGAGAGTGGCATCGGCCAACGCCTGGATGGTGACCCGCACATGGGCCAGCCCCTGGCCGGCGAGCCACTGGGTCAGGGTTTGGGATACCGTCTGGGCATAGAGGGGGATCTGACCCCAACGGCTCCAGAACAATCCCCCCTCGGCCACCACCTGCACCGCGTCGATGGGAGAAACCTGACGGCGCAGGTCGATGGCGGCGGCCATCAGGGCCGCCACGATCCTGGCGGACCGCCGCACCAGCGCGCCGGCCAGTGCCAGCATCCCGGCGTCCTGTTCTTCGGGCGCAGCCCCGCTGAGCGCCGCCAGGCCGGGGGGCGCGCCCCTCCCTGCGGCAGCCCAGATCCTTGCCAGCAGCCGGTCCAGATAGAGACCGGAAACGGCTTTTTCCAGCCGCTGCTCTCCCGGATTCTCCGAGGCGCCGTCCACCTGCACATCCCATCGGGTCAGATGGGGCAAAAAAAAGCCTCCGGCCTCCAGATTGATCACCGTCTCAGGGACCGGCCCACCCCGGGGAGGTCGCTCCTGCCGGGGCGGCGGCCAGGCAACGGCCAGGTTGGTCCCGGTGCCCACCACCAGGCCCATTCTCAGCGGGGTCGGCGCCTGGAAAGGCGCGGCATACACCAGAGCCTGGCTGTCATTGATCACCCGCACCTTCGGGCAGCGGATCCCGCCGCGGCGGGCCAGCCAGTCGATCATCCCCCGGCCGACCCGGCGCCCCACCATCCCCGGCACCTCCACCCCCTTGGTCCAGCCCAGCAGGCGGGCATCACCGTCGCGGGTGGGGCGGGCCGGAAAGGAAAAACAGTAGCCCAGGGGAAGATCCGGCTCCGGGGCCAGCTTCTGGATCATTTCGCTCTGAAATTCGAAAAAACGATCCTGATCCAGAGGGCGCCCCCGCTGCCAGGGCATCCGCGCCGCCAGGGGGCCGGCCGCGATTGTGGCCCCCTGAGCGGTCACCCGCACCAGGGCGCTGCGTGCCCAGGTGCCCCCGAGATCCAGGGCCAGGGCCCGGTCCTGCCGTGGTCCCGGAGGGGAGCTGGAGGCGGGGCTCGGATCGAATTGCACAAGGCTCAGGCGGGCTTCCAGGGCCCGGGCCAGCAACGCCCGGAAATCCCTCACCATCCGGTCCCACCGGACCGCGCCGAGCGCCAGGGCGTCCAGATCCAGGGGCGATCCCATCCCTTAGCACCCCGAATCCGCATCGGCGCTGATCCAGTGCGCCAGGAGCCCCTCGTCGGCAGGGTTCAGCGCCAGTTCGGCGTCGGCGCACAGATTGACCACATTGTCGCGGAATACCCGGGCGAAAACGGAGGCCCGGTCCTTTTCCGGCCGCATTCCGAAGCGGTGCCCCCCGTAGGAAATCCCCCGCAGAATGAAAGAGACGGTGGCCCGGCTGATGCTCAGTCCCTTTTCGATGCAACGGTCCCGCACCATTTTGCTGGTGCCGGTAAAATGATACGGCGCACCTTGCAGCACCTCTTCCAGCGATCGGAAGATCTCGGTGTATTCCCCGGGGGTCAGATCCGGGGTTTGGGTCAGGCTGTGGATCCGCTGGATCAAGCCGGCCAGATCCCCCGGCAAGGCGGAAAAACGGCACTGCGCATCGCTCTGGCTGGGCGGGGTGTGCCGCTCGGGGTCCAGCAGATAGGCCGGCAGGCCGGCAGCACTGAAGATGGCGATACCGTGGCCGGAGAAGCTCTCGAGCAGGGCCTTGAAAGTGCCGGCGCCGGCCCATTGGCTGGCCAGGACCCCTTCTCCCAGTTCGGCCACCACCTCCTGGGCCATTTTGGCCATCAGCAGCGGCCGCGCGGACTTGTCGAGCCGCCGGCGGACCACCGCCACCACCTGTCGGGCCAAATCCTCTTCATCCCCGGACGGTTCTTGCCCGGCGGCCGCCTCGAGGCCCGGGGGCGGCGTTCGCCGTTCGGCGGCGGCTTTCGGCATGGCCACCACGACCTTCCACGGATCGCTGTCGATAAGTTCAAGTTCCGGCCGGCGGGCCACCACGGCCTGGGTCAGGCGGCGCAGGGAGCCGAAGCCGAGCCAGTCGCTGCTGCTGCGAAAGACATCGAATTCACCGTAGATCTTGGGCAGGTTGGCGGCCAGGATCTCGCCGTCGGCGCTGGACCGCTCATAGACTAGATCGGCGATGCGCGCCAGCAGCCGCGGGGAAATGCCTTCAACCCCCTGGCGCGGTGTTTCCGGGCCGGCAAAATCGGTCTCCACCCCGCTGACCCCCAGGGCGAACTCGATGAAATTGTCCACGCTCATCAGATGGTCGCAGGCCGATGTGTAGGCTTCGCTGGCCGGCCCCACTGCCAGGACGGTGGTGCGCCGGTCATGGGCCCGCAGGCGCTGCAGCACGGGGGTGAAATCCGCATCCCCGGACAGGATGATGAACTCGTCGAAGCGGGTTTCGTGCCTGAGGGTGTCCAGCACGTCCATCACCATACGGATATCGCTGCTGGTCTTGCCTTTTTCCGTCAGCGGCGGGCAATCCACGATGGTGAAGGCCGCACGGGTGAAGTAGGGCCTGAAGCGGTAAAAGGCACGGGGGTTGAGGTAGCAGTTGCGGATCAGCACCGCGCGGCGCCCCCCAGCCGCCTCCTGGCAACTGTCCGGGGCCGCCGGCATCCCGTTTTCGATCCATTCCAGCCAGCCGGCCGGATGGCTGACGAAGCGTTCGGCCGCCTGGCTGTCGAGGCTGTTCAAGCCGATGTAAATGTTGTCAAAATCGACAAAGAGGGCCGCCCGCGGGACGGGGGGCCGCCGAAAGACCGAACTGGAGGATCGGTTCTTTATGGCAAACGTTGTTCGCATCTGTCGTCCCGATCGGATTCAGATTTCCAGGACCATGCCCACCGGGCAGTGATCGGAGCCGTAAACCGAACTGTCGATGAAGGCCTCGCGCAGCCAGCCACGGGCCAGGATCTCCGGAGTGACCCAGAAATAGTCGATGCGCCACCCCACGTTGCGCTCCCGGGCCTTGAAACGGTAGGTCCACCACGAGTACTGGACCGCATCGGGATACAGGTGACGAAAGGTGTCGACATAGCCGCGTTCCACGAGCCGATCCAGCCATTGGCGCTCGACAGGCAGAAATCCCGACGTCTTTTCGTTTTCCTTGGGATTCTTCAGGTCGATTTCGTTGTGGGCCGTGTTGTAGTCGCCGCAGATCACCAGGGCCCGCCCCTGCCCGCGCAGCCGGTCGCAATGGTCGAAAAAGGCGTCGTAAAAGCGCAGCTTGTAGTCGAGGCGCGCCTCGCCGCTCTGCCCGTTGGGAAAATACACGTTGAAGAAGACGAAATCTTCCAGATCCAGGGCCAGGATCCGGCCTTCGTCATCGAACTCGGGCAGACCGATCCCTTCGATGACCCGCGCCGGCGGCAGGCGGCTGTAGATCGCCGTGCCGCTGTAGCCCTTCTTGACCCGGCAAAAAGACCAGTAAGACCGGTACCCCTTGATGTCTTGCATGGCCGTGGTGAGCTTCGTCTCCTGGAGCTTGGTTTCCTGGATGGCCACCAGGTCGGCATCCAGGCGGACCAGGGCGTCGGTGAACCCCTTCTGCAGGGCAGCGTTCAATCCGTTGACATTCCAGGAAATCAATTTGATGCGGCGCGTCATCGGCATCTCTTTGAAGCGTGGAATCCCGGACCGCCGACAGTGGATGCCCAAGGCTCCCAACGATCCCAAGGTTCTCAAGGATCCAGACCTTCCAAACGATCCCCGCGCCCCCTAGCGGCTGTGCCGCAGGCCCACCCGGCGGCACAGGTCCGGCACCGGACAGCGGCTGCACCAGGGGGACACCGGCTGGCAGAGGGTCTGGCCGAAGGCCACCAGGATCTCGTTGTAGCGCACCCAATGGCGCCGTGGCAGCTTGCGGCGCAGGTGCATTTCGGTTTGCTCGGGGGTGCGGGTGCGCACGTAGCCCACCCGGTTGCTGATCCGATGGACATGGGTATCGACGCAGATCCCCTCCAACCCGAAACCTTCCACCCGCACCAGATTGGCGGTCTTGCGCCCCACCCCGGGCAGGGCCAGCAGTTCCTCCAGATCCGACGGAACCCGGCCCTGGTGGCGTTCGAGCAGGAGGGCGCTGATCTGTTGCAGGCGCCGGGCCTTGGTTTTCCAGAACCCCACCGGATAGATCAGCCTTTCGATGCGGTCTAGACTCAAGGAGAGCATCGCTTCCGGGGTCCGGGCGGCCTCCAGAAGGCGCCGGGAGGCCTCGATGGTCACCGGGTCCTTGGTGCGCAGCGACAGCAGGGTCGAAACCAGGATTTCGAAGGCAGAGGATCCCCGCTGGGCGATCAGGGTGATCACCGGGGCGGACCAGGTGGGATAGTGGGTCTCGAGAACCGCCATGAAGCGGTCGATGTCAAACTTTTTCGGGGCCATCCTGGGCAACGCATTTCCATCATCATCCGAGCCGCCGCGGCCCTCCCCGTGGAGGCGGGCCGCGGCAGGGCCGAAAGGGTCAGCGCGGATGGCACAGGATGCAACCCGTGGGGCCGGTCTTTTGCTGAACCGTCGCCAGGGCATTGGCCTTTTCGGCGTCCAGGTTCTGCTTGACCATGGATTTATGGCAGCCGATGCACGAACCGTGATAGGCGTTCTTGAAGTAGCGATGGGCCGGCAGGCCGCTTTCCCGGTCCGGCGACGCGGTCAGATCGTGGCATCCCGCAGTGCTGCAATTGATGTTCTCCGCCGTACCCGTCCACTTGTGGTGGCAAGCGACGCAGGACAGTTCCAGATGCTGTCCATGGGGAAAATCCACCGCGCTCCGCAAGGCTTGGACACCGGCGGGGGCCTCGATGGTCAGCGTGCCGAGCGGCACGCAGAGGCTTTCCTCGGAACTGCCGGCCAGCGCCACGCCGGCCACCATGCAGGTGCATAAGATGATCCCCAGGCTCCAGAACAGTGGCTTGTCGATCCGCATCCATCCCCTCCTTGGTGGCGAAAAATCAGAGTTCCCCACGTCATGACAGGGTCCCGGTCTCGCCCCGGGAACGCAGGCGTGGGGATTGTCGGCAATCGTGAAACGGTGTGGTCAAACCGGGAGCAAGCCAAACAGATCACCGCACTACTATACGATACGCACGCTTCGTGCAACCCTATTTTCAGGGATCCGGGACCCCTGGCGCGCGCGGTCGCAAGGACCGCCGCGGGCGTTTCTGAAACCCTTCAAGATCCTGCCGCGACAGAAACGATCTGAATGATGCCGCCCCGTCGCGCGGCAATGCACTTCACGGCCCTGCAGGCCCCCGGGACGCCTTGCAAGGGGCATTTACTTTGAGCGGCCCCTCGCATATAAGGACGGGGAAACCGCCGGGAGCAACAGAGCGCCGAAACCGCCCGCCAACGCCATGCGGAGCGATGCTGCGGAGGTCGCGATGGGAAGCAACAATCTGGTCTTTCTGGAGAATCTGGAATGGTTCGACCCGACCGGGGATACCCTGGTGCAGCGCCTGCCGGCCGAGGGGTCCGGAGAAATCAAATGGGGTGCCCAGCTGACGGTCCGGGAAAGTCAGGCCGCCGTCTTTTTCTACAAGGGCAAGGCCGTGGAAGCCTTTGCCGCCGGACGCCACACCCTCAAGACGGGCAACATCCCCATCCTGACCAAGGCGGCCAGCATCCCCTGGGGACTGACCAGCCCCCTGAGGGCGGAGGTCTACTTCGTCAACCTGAAAGTCTTCACCAACCTCAAATGGGGCACCCGGGATCCGGTGGCCTTCAAGGACGCGGAGCTGGGCCTGGTGCGGCTGCGGGCCTTCGGGGTCTTCAACCTTCAGGTGGTGCAACCGATCCTCTTCGTCAACAGCATGGTCGGCACCCAGGGCATCTTCACCACCGAGGCCGTCGAATCCTACCTAAACCAGGTCATCGTCTCGCGTTTCAACGATTACATGGGTGAAACCGTGGAGACCATTTTCAGCCTCCCGGCCCGCTATGACGAACTGTCCCAATCCCTGCGGCGGCGCCTACACGACGATTTCCGCCACTTCGGCCTGGCGCTGACCCATCTGTACATCAACGCTGTCACGCCGCCCCCGGAGGTCCAGCAGGCCATCGACGACCGCAGCCGCATGGGCGCGCTGCCCGATCTGAATCGTCTCATCCAGATGAAAGCGGCCATGGCCATGGAAAAGGCCGCCGGCGCCCAAGGCGCCGCCGGCGAGACCATGGGGGCCGGTCTGGGATTGATGTTGCCGGCCATGTTCGCCCGCTTCATGACCGGGGCCGCCGGATCGCCCCAGGCCGAAGCCGGGGGGGCCGCCTGCCCCGAATGCAGCCGCGCCATCCCCGCCGAGGCCAAGTTCTGCCCCTTTTGCGGCCACCAGCAGCTGATTTTCGACCAGTGCGGCCGCTGCGGCAAAAACCTGCCCCCCAGCGCCCGCTTCTGCCCGCGCTGCGGTCATCCGGCCGACGCCCGGCCAGACCCCTGGCGCTGCGCCCACTGCGGCGGGGAGAATTTGGCCGGGGCCCTGTTCTGCAATCAGTGCGGGGAAAGACACGCCATCGAATAAGCCGGCCCCACCCCCGCGGAGCGCGCAAAAATCCGGCCAGGCAGCGGCGCCGGATCCTCCGGCCAGGGAGCGGCAGCCAGGCGCCAGGGGAGGCGCCCATCGACCTGTACATCGACCACCAGTGCCCCCAGTGCGGGGCACCGGCCGTCCTGGCGGAAAGCGACCGCCTCTACCGCTGCGGCTACTGCAGAGTCCAGTCCTACCTGCTGCCGCGGGACGTGCCCCCATTCCGGCTCCCCAGTCCCCCGTCGGCCGCCGCGCCCTTGTCCTACGTCCCCTACTGGCGCTTCAAGGGAATGGTTTTTTCCTGCCGCGCGGCCGGGATCGATCACCGCTTCGTGGATGTGAGCCGCTGCGCCCTGGAGGGGGAAGGGTTCCCCGAAACGCTGGGGCTGCGGCCCCAGGCCATGCCCCTCAAGCCCGTGACCCCTGAAAGCCAGGGGCGTTTTCTTGCCCCGACCCTCTCGCGGCGCTGCCTTCTGGAACAGTTCGGCGCCCCCCGCAGCGCCGCCGAACAGGCCGATCTGTACTGGCGTGCGCCCATCGGCGAATCGCTGAGCCTGATCTACGCCCCGGTATACCGGAAAGAGCGGGTGTACGACGCAGTCCTGCAACGCCCCTTGGCCGGCGTCCCCGAAAACCTGGATCTGGAAAGATTGAACGCCGGTCCGCCCCAGGGCCATCTGCGCTTCGTCCCGGCCATCTGCCCCCAGTGCGGCTGGGACCTGGAAGGCCGCAGCGATTCGCTGGTGCTGCTGTGCCGCCACTGCCAGCGGGCCTGGCAGGCCCGGCGCCGCGGGCTCGAAAAGATCCCCATCGCCCACCTGCCCCGCCCTTCCGACGCGTCCCTCCACCTTCCCTTCTGGCGCATCCGGGCCGCCGTCCAGGGACTACCGCTGGCCAGCCACGCCGACCTGGTGCGCCTGGCCAACCTGCCCCGGGTCGTCCGGGCGGCATGGGAAACGGATCCGTTCCGCTTCTGGTTTCCCGCCTTCAAAATCCGGCCCAAGTCCATGCTCCATCTGGCGCGCAGCCTGACCCTGGGCCAGCCCGCGGCAACCCTGGCGGAACGGCTGCCGCCCGGCGAAATCTTCCCGGTCAATCTGCCGCTTGAGGAGGCCGTGGAAAGCCTCAAGATTCTCCTGGCCGCCTTTGCCAAACCCTACCACCAGATCCGTTCCCGCCTGGCCCAGATCCGCATCACCCCACAGGCCATGCTTCTGGTCTACATCCCCTTTTACGCCACGGCGCACGAGTACCTTCAGCCCGACTGGCACCTGTCCCTCAACCGGCGTCACCTCTCCCTTGATTGACAAAAGCAGACCCCTCGTCTATGTCAGGGGAGCCTGAAGTGGGACCTGCCGCATCGATCCGCCGCTCCGCGTTCTCGAAAAGCGATCGTCAAGGCCAAGGAGAAGACCATGCGCCCGAACAGCCCGCCGTGCTCCCAGTGTGGATTTCAGAACCCGCCCGGCACCGAGAATTGTGCGGGCTGCGGAGGGCGCATCCTCCCGGATCCGGACCCGCCATCGTCGGCCTTGAGCGCCGCGATCCCCTCGGATACGCGGGCCCCGGAGTTTGTCTGCCCCAAATGCGGTCATCCCAGTGATCTGACCACCCCGGACTGCTTGAAGTGCGGGGTGATTTTCACCAAGTGGTTCGAGGGGATCGAAGACCTGTCGGCCCAGGAAACCGGCCAGCTCGTCCGTCTGCGTGAAATTCAGGCCCGGCGGGAGCGCAGCGCCCAGGCCGAACGCCAGCGCCTGGAAGCCGAACGCCAGGCCGAGCTCGAACACCAGCGCGAGGTACTCAAACGGCGCATGGCCCAGGCAGAGGCCCAGCGCCGAGTCAGGGAAGAGGCCCGCCGCAGGGCGCAAGCCGAAGATCGACAGCGCGCCGCGCAGTCCCAGCAGCAAGAGGCCGAGGATGCGGCGCGCCGGCAAGCCGAGCCGGCCGAGCGCTTTAAAAAAGAAGACCAAGCGGGTCTGCAGAGCCCGCAGCCTGCCCCGCATCCGGCACCGGCCCAGCCCGAAGACGAAAGCCGCCAGAAGGCGGACGCCGTCAGACCGGAAAAAGCCTTCAGCATGCAGCAGATCCTCAAGGCCCTGCGCCCCAGGGGGCGCCTGAGCGACCTGCTGCGCCGCTACGAGGGCCGCCAGGTGGCGCTGCAGCACGGACCGGACCATCCGGCCAGGCCGGTCACCCTGCTCAGGGCTCTGGAAGATCACCTGGTCCTTTGCGCCGAAGACCCTTCGCGGATGATCCATCTGCCCCTGCATCGCATCGACCACCTCCAGGAACGCCTGGAAGACGCGAACGACAGCGCCGAGAAGGGCGACGGCCCGCCGGCCCTGGTCATCGTCCTCCTGGGCGCGGGCTGAAGCGGCCGGCGGTTCGACATGCAGACCTACCTCTTCTACGATCTGGAAACCACCGGGCTCGACCGGGCCTTCGACCAGCCCCTGCAGTTCGCCGCCATCCGCACCGACCCGCAGCTAGCGGAGCTGGAGCGCTACGACCTGGCCGTGCGCCTGCGCCCGGACGTCGTTCCGGCGCCCGAAGCGGTACTGACCCACCGCCTCGGGCCTCCCGCCATGGTTCAGGGACGCAGCGAATACGATGCCGTCGGGCAGATCCATGCCCTCTTGAACCGCCCGGGCACCATCAGCATCGGCTACAACTCGCTGGGTTTCGACGACGAATGCCTGCGCTTCGCCTTTTACCGCAATCTGTTGGCGCCCTACACCCATCAGTTCAGAAACGGCTGCGGGCGCATGGACCTGCTGGTCTTTGCCGCCGTGTGGCGCCTGTTCAAGCCCGGCGCACTCCAATGGCCCCAGCGCGAAGGCCGGCCCTCCCTGCGCCTGGAGGATCTCAACCGCCTCAACCGCCTCGGCCAGGGCCGCGCCCACACGGCCCTGGCCGACGTGGAGGCCCTGCTGGGACTGGCCCGGCGCCTGCGGGTCGACACCGAAATCTGGGACTACCTGAGCCGGCGCTTCGACAAGGCCGAGGATCGGGAACAGGTCCGCCGGATCCCCGTTGTTCTGACCCATGACCAGACGGACTGCCGTCTGGCCCTGCTGGTCTCCAGTGAATTCGGGGCCTCGGCCGACCACATGGCTCCGGCCCTGAGCCTGGGCCCCTCGAAACCGTACGCCAACCAGCGTCTCTGGCTGCGCCTGGACCACCCGGACCTGGAGCGAGCCGCCCCCGAAGACGTGGAGCACACCAGCCGCGTGGTGCGCAAGAAGTACGGGGAGCCTCCTCTGGTGCTGCCCCCCCTGGAGCGCTACTGGCAACGGCTGGAACCGGCGCGGCGCGACCTGGCCCGGACCAACCTGGAACGTCTGGGCCGCGACCGCCGTCTGCTCGAAGCCCTCATCGCCCACCATCGCGCCTGGCAATACCCGGACGTGCCCCGGGTAGATGCCGACGCCGCCCTCTATCGTGAAGGATTCTGGAGCGATGCGGACCAGCGCCGCTTCGAGCGCTTCCACCGCACAGGCCCGGTGGAGGGGATCGCCCAGATCGCCGCCTTCGAGGCCTCATCGGCCCGCACCCTGGCACGGCGCGTCGTGTTTCGCAATTTTCCCGCCCCCCATGCCCCGGAGGTGGAGCACGCCTGGCAGCAATACGCCCGGCGCATCGATCCGCCCCGCGACGACCTGGCGCCGGTGGACCACCGCGGCCGCCCCCGGCGCACGCCGGCCTCGGCCCGCGGCCGTATCCGTTCCCTGCTGGCCGAAGCGGAGCGCTCCAGCGAGGATCGCTGCCTGCTGGAGGCCCTGGATGCCTTCATTGCCGAGCGCTTTGCAGCCCCGTCGACCCGCGGCGGATCCGCATAAAGCGCGGGAGATCTTTTCCGTCATGACCGACTTCGATTTCGACAGAATCCTCGACCGGCGCGCCAGCGACAGCCTCAAGTGGAGCCGCTACGCCGATCCCCGGGTCCTGCCCCTGTGGGTGGCAGACATGGACTTTGCGGCGCCGCCGGCCGTCACGGCGGCCCTGGGCGAACGCTGCCGGCACTCCGTCTTCGGCTATACGGTGGCCTCCGACGCCCTGGCCGAAGCGGTCTGCCGGCATCTGGAAGTGCATTACCGCTGGCGCATCGAGCCGGCCTGGCTGGTCTGGCTGCCCGGCCTGGTCAGTGGCCTCAACCTGGCCTGCCGCATGGTCGGCCGTCCGGGAGACGCGGTACTCACCGCCGTGCCGGTCTATCCGCCGTTTCTCAGCGCCCCTGGCCACTGGGGTCTGAAGCTGCAGACCGTGCCCCTGGTCCGGCGGGAAAATTGTTGGCATCTCGATCTGGAGCGGATGGAGGCGGCCATCGAGGCCCGCACCCGGCTCCTGCTCCTGTGCAGCCCCCACAATCCGGTGGGCCGGGCTTTCACCACAGAAGAACTCACGGCCCTGGCCGACATGGCCCGGCGCCACGACCTGATCATCTGTTCGGACGAGATCCACTGCGATCTGATCCTGGAGCCGGGGCGTTGCCATGCGCCCATCGCCACTTTGGACGCCCAGACCGCCGCGCGCACCATCACGTTGATGGCGCCCAGCAAGACCTACAACATTCCGGGCCTGGGATGCGCCTTTGCCGTGATCGGCGACGCGGAGTTGCGCCGCCGTTTCCGCCGGGCCATGGCCGGAATCGTGCCCGACGTGAACCTGTTCGGCTACACCGGCGCCCTGGCGGCCCTGACCGGGGGGGAAGACTGGCGCCAGGCGGTCATCGCCTATCTGCGGGTCAACCGGGATCTGGTGTGGCAGCGCATCGCCGCCATGCCCGGCCTGGAGACCACCCCGGTGGAAGCCACCTACTTGGCCTGGATCGATGCCCGGGCCCGGGGCTGGGCGTCTCCTGCGGCCGTTTTCGAACGCGCCGGCGTCGGGCTGTCCGACGGGGCTGAATTCGGCGCGCCGGGATTTGTGCGCCTCAATTTCGGCTGCCCCCGCGCGCTGTTGGAAGAGGCCCTGAACCGCATGCAAAGGGCGCTGGCCTGAGATCCACCTTCTGAGCCTCGGACAAGGGAGCCTGCCATGACCCAATCCAAAATCACGCTCACCAGCGGCATCGCCGACCTGGACCGCCTCCTGGGCGGCGGGATCCTGGTGGGCGACAACGTCATCTGGTACGACGACGCGGGCAGCCTGGCGCCAGTCTTCTGCCTCAACTTCGTGCGCTTCTCCCTGGACCAGAACAGACCGGTCATCTACGTGAACTTCGATCATTCCATCTCCCATCTGATCGACGTGCTCGGTTCCCTGGCCGAAAGCCCCCATCTGACGGTCCTGGACGCCTTTACCCAGGGCAAGGGGGAAGGGGCCGAAATCTTTCTCAAGTTTTACCAGGAAAAAGGTTCCCGCCCTGCGGCCCGGGTGCTGCGCCTTGAAAATCCCAGGGACATCGACGCCTTTGCCGCGGCCCTGTACCAGGTCCACCGGGATCTGTCGGGCCACGTGGGACTGGTCTTCGACAGCCTGACCGGCATGCAGGGCCTGTGGGGCGGGGAGGAAACGATTCTGCAGTTCTATTCGCGCGCCTGTCCCCGGCTCTACGAGTTGAACACCATCGCCTACTGGATCGTCGAAAAAGGCGCCCACAGCCAGCGGCTGAGGTCCCATCTGAACCAGATCACCCAGGTGGCGGTGGAGCTCTCGGTACGCCGCGGCAAAACCGCCCTGACCCTGGTCAAGGCGGCGCGGCACGACAGCCAGCGCCTCAACACCCCCCTGGCCTACCGGTCCCGGGGCCTGGAAGTGATCATCGATGCCGACAGCCACACCCCGGGGGCCATCGATCTGGGCAGCCGCATCCGGATCCTGCGCACCCGGCGCGGGCTTTCCCAGACCGAACTGGCGCGCAGCGTGGGGGTGACGCCCTCGACCATCAGCCAGGTGGAGCACAACCAGATCTATCCGTCCCTGCCTGCGCTCTACAAGATCAGCGAGATCCTCGGCGTGGAGATGGGAGCCCTGTTTGAAAGGGCCGCGGAACAGCGCCTCCCGGTGGTTTTCGCCGCCAGCCAGGCCAGGGTCGTCAGCCCGACGCCGGCCTGGCGCGGTGCGGCGCTGCTCCGGCGCCTGCTGCCGGACGACTTCGAAACGGGGGCGGAATTCTTCCTGGTGGAGATTTCACCCGGGGCCCGGGTGGGGGAGCATTTTCTCGTCCACAAGGGCCAGGAGGCTGGCTATCTGGAAAGCGGGGAGCTGATCCTGCGCCTGGACGGCGGAACCCAATCGATTCATGGCGGGGACCTTGTCTACCTGAAGCGCGAAACTCCCGCCGGATGGGAAAATCCGGGTTCCCAGCCAGCCCGCCTGCTCTGGGTCGTGATCCGCTGAACAGGCGATCATCCCAGGCGCCCCGGGAGCCTTTTGCCCTCGGCCGGAATTACTGCGGTCCCTGGCCCTCAGGGACTCTTTCCGGGAACGATCCGCACCTGCGCCGAACGCTGCGGCACCAGGTAGCGGGCAGCCAGAGCCGAAAGCTCCTCGGGTCGGATGTCGCCATGGTCGGCCAGGATGGTGCGGCTCCAGTCCAACTGCCGAGGGTGGCGCCAGGCACCGGCCAGCACCGTGTTGAGCCAGTACGCGTTGCTTTGCAGCAGATCCTTGATGCCGGTCAGGGTCGGCTCGCGCGAGCGCATCCAGGCATCGGCATCGATCCCCCGGCCGGCCAGGTCCGCGGCGATCCCGGACACCACCGCCACCACCGTCTCCACCTGATCCGGGGACACCTGCACAAAGGCCGAGATCAGACCATGGCCGGGGTAGGCCCGGGAGGCCCAGGAATGCACCGCGGGACTGTAGCTGGCGCCGAGCTTTTCCCGGACCTGCTCGCGCAGGCGATCCTCGAAGACCTGCGCCAGCAGGTTCAGGCGCCGGGTGCGCCGGATGTCCCACTGGTCCTCGGTGGCGAAGGCCACCACTGCCAGGGCCTTGTCCAGGCGGGTGTCCACCTGGAGATCGAGGCGCTGGCCGTGGGGAAATCGAGGCCCGGGACGCTCTGAACACTTCGGGGCTTGCCGCCGCGGCAGGGTGCCGAAGAAACGGCCCACCAGGTCGATGCTCGCTTCGACCTCCAGGTCGCCCACCACCGAGATTTCCAGGGGCGCCTGCCCCAGGATGGGCGCGGCCCAGGCGCGCACTGTCTCCAGGTCCAGGGCCTGGAGACGCTCCAGGGGCGGCAAACCGAAGCGCGTATCCCCTCCCGCCAGAAAACGACGTCCCTCGAGCATCATCCGCCCGTCCACGCTGTGGCGCCAGTCGGCGTACTGCTGGGCCAGGCGGGCCAAAACCAGGTCGTGGTCCGCCTGGCGCCATCCCGGATCCAGCAGCCGGTGACGCAGCAGGTCCAGAAGAAGGGCCAGCTGGCCGCGAACCGTTTCGCCCCGCCAGCGCAGGCGGTCCTCGGCCACGCTCAGACTGACCTGGAGGTTGGCGCCGGCCAGGGCGCGCTCGAGTTCCTCGCGGGTCAGGGCCCCGAGCCCCCCGGTATTCAGCAGGCGCTCGGCCACCTCGGCCAGCCCCGGCGCCTCGGCCGGTTCGGCGGAGCGACCCGGACCGAAATCGATGCTCACCAGCACTTGGCCGGCCTTGAAATCCGTCGCCTTGAGATTCAGGCGCACCCCGTTGTCAAAGAGCACCTGAACGATTCCCAGATCGGCATGGGTCGCCCGGGCCACCTCCCGACCCGGCTCGGCCGGCGGCGGCAGATAGGGGAAGCGCACCGCGGCCGGGGCGAAAGGGGCCGCCGTCGGTGTGGCCCGGCTGACCTGGACGACCCGGGCGACGGCTTGCTCGGCCGCTTCTGGAGCGCCGTCCAGTTCCAGGCTGCCCACCACCTTGACCAGCCAGTGATCCGCCGACCAGACCCGCCGCAGGGCCTGCTGGAGCTCGTCGGGGGTCATGGCCCGGATCACGGGAGCCAGCAGATCCCGCTCCGCCGAAGGGGCCATCATGACCCGGCCGGCGTTCAGATGGCGGATGATCTGGCGCGCCAGCTGGGGGCTCTGGCGCGTAGGGGCCTGCTCGGCCGCCCTGTCCAGCTCGGCCAGCAGCTCGCGGCCCACCCGGTCCACTTCGCTTGCGTGGAATCCCTGCTCCAGGGCCTGGCGCAGGGTCGTTTCGATCTGCGTCAGCGCCCGGGACCACTGCCCCTCGGATGTCCGGGCGCTGACCACGCCGTAGTGCAGGGTCTTGAGGAAAATCCCGGATCCGGCACCGGCGTGGGTATAAGGTGGATCGGGACGCGAGAGAATGGCCTCCAAGCGATGGTCGATAATCCGAGCGGCCATGGTTTCCGCCAGCTCACGGCGTTTACGCGCCAGGGTGTCGAGCTGTTCGGGAACCTGCCGCACCTGTTGAATTTCGACCTGCACGTGGCCCAGTTCCGGCTCCGGGTGGTAGAAGACCTTGAGGCCCTGGTGGGCCAGCCGGCCCGGCAAAGGATCGTCCGGCGCGTCCGCCCGGGCCGCCAGATCCCCGAAGCGGCTGCGGATCAGGGCTTCCATCGCTTCGGGATCGAAGTCGCCCACGGCCACCACCACCATGCGCTCCGGACGGTACCAGGCGTCGTAGAAGGCCTTGAGCAGGGGCCGATCCGCCGCCTCGATGACCTCGCGATCTCCGATGGGCAGGCGCCGGGCCACCCGCAGTCCCTGGAATTCGAATTCCAGGCCGGCCTTGAAGCTCCGGTAGGCGGGCGAATCCCGGGTGCGCATCTCGGCCAGCACCACCTGGCGCTCCCGGTCGATTTCCGCCGGCTCCAGCAGGGCCCCCCGGGCGTAGTCCCAGAGCACCAGCAGCCCTTCGTCCAGGGTTTCGGCCCGGCCGTCGGGGAGCAGGACGTGGTATACGGTTTCGTCGAATCCCGTGTGGGCGTTGACATCGGCCCCGTAGGCCATGCCGATGCGCTGGAAGTACCGGACCAACTCTCCGGGCGGAAAATGAGTTGATCCGTTAAAGAGCATGTGTTCGATGAAATGGGCCAGGCCCTTTTGGTCCTCGGTTTCATGAAGGCTGCCGGCCTGCACGTTCAGGTGCAGACTGACACGGTCGGCCGGGGTGGCGTTGGCCATCAGGACGTAGCGCAGTCCGTTTTCCAGCCGTCCGAAAACCAGGGCCGGATCGGGTTTCAGGTCGCTGCCGGCATGGGGCCAGGGTCCGGCTGCGGCCGCCAGGCCGACGGCCCACAGCAGGCCGACGGCCAGAGCGAGGCCCAGCCGGGCCATGAAGCGCCGGACCCCGGCGTCGGGCCGGGGGGCCGGTGATGCGATGGTACGGGGCATTGGCGCCCTCCTTCGGGTCTGCGGTCGGCGGTTCGCCGGCCCGTTGAGCGCCCGGAGGCGGTCCCGGGCCGGCAACGTCAGTTTTCGCAACATAATTCGCCACGCAGGACCTGGCAACGGCACGGCGGCCCGGGCCATCCAGGGGAAACACCGGCCGGATCCCGCCGTGGAAGGATCCGTACACCTCTTCCGGGAGGCTCGACGGAAGATCTAAGCTTCCGGATTTCCTGACGCTTTTGGGCAATTAAGCCTCCGCCGTTGACATTCGCCCACGGCCCGGGCAAGATGGCCCGGCCGTGGCGGTTCTTGCGGGCCGCCCTGAAGCCCATCACCTGTTTGGCGGAGTTGTCGACCATGCCGTGGGAAAAAAAAGCCCAACCATCGGCCCTGCGCTACGATGAAGCGCTCAACCCGGCCCAGTGTGAGGCCGTCATGCACGCGGAAGGCCCTCTGCTGGTCATCGCCGGGGCCGGCAGCGGCAAGACGCGCACCCTCACCTACCGGGTGGCGCGCCTGGTGGAGGCCGGGGTTCCGGCAGGATCGATTCTGCTGTTGACCTTCACCCGCAAGGCGGCCCAGGAGATGCTGCGGCGCGCCGCCCTGCTGCTGGACGAACGCTGCGCCGCGGTGGCCGGCGGGACCTTCCACGGCTTCGCCCACGGACTGCTGCGGCGTCATGCGGCCCGTCTGGGCTTTGACCGGCCCTTTACCATCATCGACCGGCCGGATGCCGAAAGCCTGGTGGGGGCTATCCGCAAGGAGATCAACCCTCCCCTGCGGGCCTTCCCCACCAAGCGCAGCCTGATAAATATCTTTAGCCGGGCGGTCAACAAGGCCCAGACCCTCGAAGCGGTCATCGACGAGGGGTATCCTCATTTCCGCCCCTTCCTGGACGCCATCGGCGAAATCCAGCGGCGCTACCGGGAGCGCAAGGTCCTGCACCGCTTCATGGACTACGACGATCTGCTGGTGGGACTCAGGGACCTGCTGGCCGCCGACGAAAACTTGTGCGCGCGCATCGCGGCGGCCTACCGCTTCATCATGGTGGACGAATACCAGGACACCAACCGGATTCAGGCCGAGATCCTGCGCCTGCTGGCCGGCCGCCGGCCCAACCTGATGGTGGTGGGAGACGACTCCCAGAGCATCTACGCCTTTCGCGGCGCCAATTTCCGCAACATCATGGCCTTTCCCGAACAGTACCCCGGCACCCGGGTGATCCGGCTGGAGGAAAACTACCGCAGCGTCCAGCCGATCCTGAGCCTTACCAATGCCCTCATCGCCCAGGCCGCCGAAAAGTATACCAAGCACCTGTTCACCCGCCGCTGTGGCGGCGCCGTCCCGCTTCTGGTGCGCACCTACAGCGAAAACGAGCAGTCGCGCTGGGTGGTGGACGAAATCCGCCGTCTGCTGCGCCAGGGGGTGCCCCCCGAGCAGATCGCGGTCCTGTTCCGCGCCGGCTACCATGCCTTCGATCTGGAGATCGAACTGGCTCGCGAAGGGCTGGCCTTTGTCAAGGTGGGCGGTTTCAAGTTCATGGAGGCGGCCCATATCAAGGATCTGCTGGCCCACCTGCGGGTGGTGGCCAACCCCAGCGACCGGCTTTCCTGGCATCGCATCCTGCTGCTGGTGGATAAGGTCGGCCCCAAGACGGCCCAGACGATCTTCGATGCCATCGTGGAGGCCCGGACAGGGGCCGCCGGACTGCTGGACCTCCAGCTGGGCCCGCGTCTGGAACCGCGCCTGGCCCCCCTCAAATCCCTCTACCGGCAGATGGAAGCCCCCGGGCTCTCGGTGACGCAGATGGGCGAGGCGGCTTTGGTTTACTACCTGCCTTTGCTCAAAGCCAACTATGAGGACCACCCCAAACGGGCCAGGGATCTGGAACAACTGCTGACCATCATGGAGCGCTACGCGAGCCTGGATGCTTTTTTGGCCGACATGGCCCTGGAACCGCCCGACCACCTGGCCGAGGAGGGCCTGCACCTGCCCCGCCCGGGCGAGGCCCGCCTGACCCTGTCCACGGTCCATTCGGCCAAAGGGCTCGAATGGCACAGCGTCTTTGTCATCTGGGCCCTGGACGGCCGCTTCCCTTCCCTGCAGGCCATCGAGGATCCCGAACAGCTCGACGAAGAGCTGCGCCTGATGTACGTGGCCGCCACCCGGGCCCGCGAGAACCTGACCTTCACCTGCCCCATGCAGGCCTATGACCGGGCCGCGGACAGGGTCCTGGACCGACCTTCCCGGTTCCTGGAGGCCCTGGACGACCAGATCCTCGCGCGCGCGGGCGAACCCCCGGCCGCCGGGCCCTGCCGCTGGTAGGCCGCCAGCCGGATTGCCGTTTTTTGGATTGCACCGGACCGCCCCCCGTGATATCCCCGGGCCACCCAAAGCCGCCGCCAAGAAGGACGCCCGCAGCGCGGCGAGCGTCCGCCCCCCCCCGGCTGCACAGCCGGGACATGGTGTGAATCGAACCCGGCGGGCTGCAGCAGCGGCGACACACCGGGAACCCGGTTTCCCAGGGAGGACAAAGGGCGCTCCATATGTCCACCGAATACCTGGTGCTGATCATCGGCTACATGTTCGGCTTCTACATGGCCTGGAACATCGGCGCCAACGACGTGGCCAATTCCATGGCCTCCGCGGTGGGAGCCGAGGCCATCACCATCCGCCAGGCCGTCTTCATCGCCGGAATCCTCAACATCGTCGGGGCGGTCTTCATCGGCGGGCACGTGACCGAGACCATCCGCAAGGGAATCGTGGCCCCCGAGGTCCTCAGCGATCCCCACCTGACCCTCCTGGGGGCCCTGGCGGCCCTGCTGGCGGCCGCTTCCTGGGTCAGTTTCGCCACCTGGAAATCGCTGCCGGTCTCCACCACCCACTCCATCGTGGGGGCCATGATCGGCTTTGGGGTCATGGTGGGCGGCGTATCGTCGGTCAACTGGGGCAAACTGGGAGCGGTGGTGGCCAGCTGGATCATCTCGCCGGTGTTCAGCCTGGTGATCGCCTACACGGTCTTCAAAATCATCGTACGCCTGATCCTTTCCCGGCGCGCTTCCTACCGGGCCGCCCTGCGCTGGTCGCCCCTCTTCACCGGTGCGGCGGTATTTGTGGTGGTGCTGTCGTTTCTCTTCAAGACGCCCCTGGGCGAGAGCCTGGCCCTTAATGACTGGCAGGCCCTTGCCATCGCCACCCTGACGGCCTTGATGGGCGGATGGGCCGGCCGGCACTTTCTCACCCGGGTGGCCGGATCGGATGAACACGGCAGCGGGGCCGAGGAAATCTTTCGCCGCATTCAGATCGGCACCTCCTGCTACGTGGCCCTGGCCCAGGGGGCCAACGATGTGGCCAACGCCATCGGCCCCCTGGCGGTGATCTATTTCCTGGTGAAAACCGGCGGCGTCGGCGACCAGGTCCCGGTACCCACCTTCCTGCTGCTCTTCGGCGGCCTGGGCATCGCCTGCGGAATCGCCATGGCCGGGCACCGCGTCATGGACACCATCGGCAAACGCATCACCACACTGACCAACACCCGCGGCTTCTCGGTGGATTTCGCCGCCGCCACCACGGTCCTGGCGGCTTCCAAACTCGGCCTGCCGGTCTCCACCACCCACGCGGCGGTGGGCGGGGTCCTGGGCGTCGGTCTGGCCCGGGGCCTGGAGGCGGTCAATTTCGGCATCATCCTCAGGATCGTCGTCTACTGGGTGCTCACGGTCCCGGCCGCGGCACTGACCAGTATGGTCTATTTCAAGATCCTGGAGTTTTTCCTGTAAGGGGTTTCGAAGGTCGTCACGAAAATCTGAAACCTTCCATTCCTGTCCCCCATCCGCTGCCGGGGTTCAGGTGGCCGGTGTCAGAGAAACACATCATCAGGAGGCCGGTCATGCGGTTGCCATTCTTGTCCATGTTTCAGACGTCCCCTTTCGACGATCTCGAGGAGCATGCCGAAAAAGTCAAAGCCTGCGTGGGCGCTTTTCAGAACGCCTTCGAATGCCACCTCTCGGACCAGTGCGTCTCGTTCGAGGAACGCCGCCAGGAGGTGCATCGGCTGGAAAACGAGGCCGACGCCATCAAGCGGCGCATCCGTGGCCACCTGCCCAAGGGGACGATGCTGCCGGTGGACAAGTTCCAGCTCTTTCGCTACCTGCGTGAACAGGACAAAGTCATCGACGCGGCCCAGGACTCCCTCGATTGGCTCTCCTACCGCAAGGAGCCCGGGATTCCCGACACCCTGCACAAGGATTTCCTGATCCTGGTGGAGGCGGTCCTGCTGCCCATCGAGGAGCTCGACCACATGGTGATCGAGGCGCGGCGCTACTTCAAGACCTTCCAGGAGGATCAGCGGGTCAGGGTCAAGCAGATCATTCGCGAGGTGCGGCGCATGGAACACGAGGCCGACAAGATGGAGGACGCCTTGAAGCGGCGCATCTTCAACATCGATCTGGACGCGGTGACCATCTTCCACATGGTGCGGCTGGCCGAGATCATCGGGTCCATCGCCGACCATGCGGAAAATGCCGGGGACATGATGCGGGCCATGGTGGCCAAGTAGCCCTGGCCGGAATTCCGTTGCCCCTATCTGCCGAAAGCCCAGACGAGATAGGCCGCCAGCGCCGCCACGGCCAGGATGGCGACGGCATAGGCGCGGGCATCAAAAGGCTTCCTGGCGATGCCATACGCGTTGGCGGGCCCGATGCGCCGCTGGCAGGCATCACAGCGGTCGGCGTTCAATTTGACGTAGCTTGAACAGTAGGGGCATTTCTTGGTGGCGTCCGGCACCCGCCGGGGTGCGGTTCCTTGGCTTTTGCCCATGGTTCCTCCTTGGCCGTCGAGCTGCTCTGCCGGCCCCGGATTGCCCGCCGAAACCGCGCCGCCGTTCGCGGCGCGGCTGGGCGGACCGACATGCGCCGGCGCATCAGAGCATGTCGTGGTTGACCTCGATTCGGCCGCCGGCCCGCAGCCGGGCCAGCAGGGCCTCAAGGGCCTCGTAGGCCTTTTGCTGGTTCAACTGCGCCGCGAGCGCCTCCTTTTGCTGCTCGAAGCGGTCTTGCGGCGGCGCCTGGCGCCGCTCGAAGCGAATCACGTACCAGTTCTGATCCACCTCGAACACCTGCTCGGGCAGCGGCCTGTCGAGGCTCAGGTCAAACGCAGCGGCCGCCAGCTCCCGGGCCACGCCGATTTTCTCCACCATGCCCTGGCGGCCGAAAAGTCCGCTGTTGGCCACCGTCAGTCCGCGTTCCCGGGCCGCGGCGGCGAACTCCTGCCCGCCGCGCAGCGCCTCGAGCATGGCCTGGGCCGCCTGGCGAGCCTGTTCACGCTGTTCGGCGGCCAGGGCATCGCCGCGCACCGCATCCTTCAGGGCCTCCAGGGGCGGAATTTCTGACGGGATCTCCTCGTTGAGCTGCAGGATATAGTAGCCATCGTCGAGCTCCAGCACATCACCCACCGTGTCGGGGGCCAGGGCAAAGGCCGCCTCGGCGAAGCGGGCCCGTTCGCCCGCCGGAAATGCGGCGGGACCTTGCCGGTCGAAGCGGGCCGTGGTTTCAAGCCGCAGCCCCTGGCTGCGGGCCGCGGCCTGGAGGTCGCTGGCATCGAAGGCGGCGTCCCAGGCGGCTTCGGCCGCCTCCCGGGCCAGGGCCTTGGCCTTGCCGGTCCGCAGCCGGGTGCGGATCTGCTCGGCAACCTCCTCCAGGGCGGGCGTGGCGGCCGGATGCCGCTTTTCCACCTTGATCACGTGCCACCCGAACTGGGTTTGCACCGGCTCGCTGATCTGTCCGGCCTCCAGGGCAAAGGCCGCGTCGGCAAAGGGCTTGACCATCTCGCGGCGCGTGAAGCGGCCCAGATCGCCGCCCGCGGCCGCGCTGCCGTCCTGGGAGTGCTGGCGCGCCAAGGCGGCGAAATCCTCGCCGGCGCGGGCCTTTTCCATCACTTCCAGGGCCTGGCGGCGGGCGGCCTCCACCGCCTCGGCCGAATCCCCGTCGGTGGTACGGATCAGCACATGGCGGGCCTCGAGGGCGGCCTCACGGCGGAACTCGTCCGGGTGGTCATCGTAGTAGTCCTGCACCTCGTCTTCCGACAGCTCGGCCTTGTCGGCGAAAGCCTCGCCCGAAAACCGCAGATAGTGCACGCTGCGCATGGGCGCTGTCTTGTAGTCCGCCTTGTGGGCTTCATAGTAGGCGGCGGCTTGGTCGTCGGTGACGCTCAGATCGGAAAAGGCCCGGGGTTCGAAGCGCACGTAGTCGACGGCGACCTGGGTGTTGACGAAATCATACCAGCGGCGCGCCTCGCCGTCGCTGACCTGGATCGTGTCGGCCACCATGTCGCGGAGCTTGCCGATGAGCATGGCCTGGCGCTGTTCGTGTTCAAAGCTTTCCGGCGTCAGGCGATTGGCTTCCAGGAGCCGGCGGTACAGATCCGGGGCAAACCGCCCGTCGCGCTGGAAGACCTCCAGGGAGGCGATGGCCCGGGCCAGCTCCTCGTCGCTCACCCCGAGCCCCAACCGCCTGGCCTCGTTGGTCAGGAGCCGGTCGTTGACCAGCTGATCGATGGCCTGCTGCTTGAAGTTGAGCGCTTCGATCATCTCGCTGTCCAGCCGGTCGCCGAAACGCTGGCGCATCTGGTCCACCATCCGGGTGTAGGCCTCCCGGTAGGCCTCGAAAGTGATGATCGTGTCGTCGACGGTGGCCACCGTGGTCAGCCGCTGCGCGTTGAAGCTGCCGACCCCCCAGAATGCGAAAACGATGATGATGGCCGCCAGGATGAACTTGATCATCCAGGAGCCGGCCTTCTTGCGCATCAGATCGAGCATCTCGTTATCCCTCTCCTCCCACCCTGTCCGCGGTGGCGTGCGACCGGCAGGGAAACGGCTCGCGGTCCCTGCTCAGACCCGTTAAAAGTGTGCGATATTATGGGTATGGCCTCGATTTGTCAATAGCGTCGCAGGACCGCGGCACGGCCTCGTCAACGTTGAGGCTGACGGGGCCTTGAGGACCGTGGCGGGTTCTTGGAGGGGTGCCGGTTCATGCCCGATTCTTTCCATCGCCAATCAGGCGACGCCCACAGGTCCACAAGGACCTCCGAAGATGCAAGAAAGGCCTGATTTTCAGCAGGGGGATTTTTAGGGTTGACACCGCCCGCCGGCCTCTGTTAAAAGCCCGTCTCACTTCGTGGGGCTGTAGCTCAGCTGGGAGAGCACTTGACTGGCAGTCAAGGGGTCAGGGGTTCAAGTCCCCTCAGCTCCACCAATGACATCCAAAGGATTCCGGCGATCCCGGAATCCTTTTTTTATTGGCT
>CALJLV010000078.1 GCA_937982505.1 uncultured Desulfobacteraceae bacterium
AGCTGAAAAAGAGCTATGAAAAACCGAGCGAATACAAGCGCCGCAAACAGCGCGAGGCCCTGCGCCGGCAGCGGATTGCCGCCGCCAAGGCGGCCCGCTACCGCCGATAGACGCCGCAACATCCCGAAACCCGGCAGAATCCCGCCTTCTGCCGGGTTTTTTTATGGAGTCCGCCCATGACAAGCGCCACCCGGTACAGCCAAGCGCTCGAGGCGATGTTCCGCCTGCGCCGTTTCGGCATCAAGTTGGGATTGGATGTGATTGGCGGCCTGCTGCAAGGCCTGGGAGCCCCCCAGAACGCCTTCCGTTGCGTGCATGTGGCCGGCACCAACGGCAAGGGATCGGTGGCCGCCACCCTGGCGAGCCTCCTTCAGCTCACCGGAAAACCGGTGGGACTCTACACCTCTCCCCATCTGGTCAAGTTCAACGAGCGGATCGTCATCGACGGCCAGCCGGTCAGCGATGCCGAGGTGGTGGAGGCGCACCATGCGGTGCAGAAGGCCGCCGGGCACGCCTCGACCAGGGAGGCGACCTTTTTCGAATTCGCCACCGCCATGGCCATGTACCTCTTTGCCCGGCGACACATCGGCTGGGCCGTGATCGAAACCGGAATGGGGGGGCGCCTGGACGCCACCAACGTCATCAAGCCACAGCTGTCCATCATCACCAACATCTCGCTGGAGCACCGGGCCTACCTGGGCCATACCCTGGCGGCCATCGCCGGTGAAAAGGCCGGCATCATCAAGCCGGGAGTCCCGGTGGTCACCGGGGCGCGCCAACCATCGGTGATCGAGGTGATCGAACGGGTGGCCGCCGGCCATGGGGCCCCCGTCTGGCGCCTGGGCAGGGAGTTTCGCATCCGCCGTCGCGGCGCCAACCGCTTCGATTATTATGGCAAGACGCACTGGTGGCCTGAGATGGAGCTGGCCCTGAGCGGTCCCCACCAGTTTGCCAACGCGGCGCTGGCCCTGGCGGGCGCTGAAATTCTTGCCGCTGGCGAACCGCTGCTGGCTCAACCCGCCCTGCTCTCTGATGCCTTGCGCCGCACGCGCTGGCCCGGACGCCTGGAGATCGCCCGCCGTCAGCCCCTGGTGATCCTGGACGGCGCCCACAATCTGGCCGCCGCCCGAAACCTGGGGCGGTACCTTGCCGAGGCCCTTGCCGGAAGGCGCATCGCCCTGGTGGTGGGAATCCTGAACGACAAGCCCTACCAGGCCATGCTGCGCGCCTTGGTGCCCTCTTGCCACCGTGTCCTGGTGACCCGGCCACGCATCGATCGGGCCCTGGAGCCCGAGGCGCTGGCCGGTGTGGTGCGGCGACTGGGAAAGCCGGTGAGGACCTATCCCACCGTGGCCGCTGCCCTTTGCGAAGCCATTGCCGCCAGCGCCCCCGATGAAGTGGTCTGCGTGGCCGGATCCCTCTACGTGGTCGGTGAGGCCAAAGAGGTACTTGACACGCCCGGGGACTTGGTCTAACAAGGCGGGTCTTGTCCTTCCTGTTAGCGCCCGTGGCCCAGGGGATAGGGCGTCAGCCTCCGGAGCTGAAGATCGCTGGTTCGAATCCAGCCGGGCGTACCACAAAAACATCCCACCCAGGGGAGCCGGGACGGCATTCAGGTCCGGCTCCCCTTTTTTGACCCCCTCCGGCCCAGGTCCCGTCTCGTCGCGTCTCCTCCCTGGCGACCGCTGACCCGGTGCGCCGATCTTGCCTTTTGTTTTGCCGGTGCTTATGATCCGCACCATGAGCCGCATGATCGAAAAAATTCCCAGTCCCCGCGAGCTGGAAAAGGAAATCGGCGATTTTTTGGCCCGCAGGTTCGGCACCAGCGTCAAACTGGTCTCGCCGGTGGCCATGCCCCAGGAGCAGCCCGGGCCGGCCCCGGCTGGTGATGGGGGTTTACAGCGGGTTCTGCAGTTTGACCTGACCCCCGAGGCCCTCATCGCCTACCTGGATCAGTACATCATCCAGCAGGATCTCGCCAAGGCGATCCTGGCAACCAAGATCTGCACTCATTTCAACAGACTGCGCCGCGAACACGAAACCGCCAGCCAAACATCGAGAATGGTCGGGCGCATCAAAAACAACGTGCTCATGATCGGCCCCACGGGTGTGGGCAAAACCTACATGATCCGTTTGATTGCCCGCAAGATCGGGGTTCCCTTTGTAAAGGCGGATGCGACCAAGTTCAGTGAAACCGGTTACGTCGGCGGCGACGTGGAGGATCTGGTGCGCGATCTGGTGCGAGAAGCCAATGACGACATCGCCTTGGCCGAGTGCGGCATCGTTTATATTGACGAAATCGACAAGATTGCCTCGTCTCCAAACCTGATGGGGGCCGATGTCTCCCGCACCGGGGTCCAGCGGGCCCTGCTCAAGCCCCTGGAGGAGACCGAGGTCGATCTCAAGGTGCCCCACGACCCGGTCTCGATGATGCAGGAGATCGAGGCCTTTCGCAAAACCGGGAGCCGCCAGAGACGCACGGTCAACACCCGCAATGTTCTGTTCATCGTCAGCGGAGCCTTCAGCGGTCTGGCCGAAATCGTCAAGGCGCGGCTTCACCGCCAGCAGATCGGTTTTTCGGCGCCCGTCCAGTCTTCGGTGCGCGACGCCGATCTGGTCTCCAGGGTCCACAGCGAGGATCTGATCCGCTACGGCTTCGAATCCGAATTCGTAGGGCGGCTGCCGGTGCGGGCGGTTTTTGACCCGCTGGACGAGAAAGATCTCTTCGACATCCTGAAAAATCCCAACAACCCGGTACTGCTCAGCAAGCGGCTCGATTTTGCCGCCTATGGCATCGATGTGCGCTTTTCCAACGATGCGCTGCGCTTTCTGGCCGAGCGAGCGGCGGCGGAAAATACTGGGGCACGGGGGCTGGTCAGCGCGGTGGAAACGGCCCTGATGCCCTTCGAGCGCTGCCTTCCATCCATGGGGATCGCCTGCCTGGCGGCGACCGCCGAGGCGCTGCAAACGCCCGAGGCCACCCTGGCACGGCTGCGGGACCCATCCCGGATGCCGGACGAAGTGGCGCGCCACCGAGACCTGCAGATGGCCGAAGTGGCGGCCGTGGAGGCCCATCTCAGCGAGCACCGTCACCGCTACGACCAGCGCTACGGCCTGACGCTCAGCAATGGGCGCATCGGCCTTGTGGCCACCTGCAGCACCCGGGACATCCTGGACTTGGGCACCGCCATCGAGCGGGTCCGGGACCTGAGCGATGAGGTCAAGCAGCTGGAGCTCGATTTTTTGAAGCGTCACGACATCAACATCGTCCTCGAGCCGGAAGCGCTGGACCTGCTGGTGGCAGGGCTGGTCGATGGCTCCCAGACCCTTGCCGACCTCCAGCGGCGCCTCACGGCCGATTTCGAACTGGCCCTCAAGCTGGTCCGCGACAAGACCGGACGTCACCGTTTTTTCATCAGCCGCTCGGCCCTCGAAGCGCCCCAGGCCTACCTGGAAGGGCTGGTCCGGGATGCGATGAAGAGCAGCTCCGACGGCCCCGCACCGGACTCGCCGCCGCTCCACTAAACCGTTTCCTACACGATTCGAGGTTTTCCGATGATCGGCATCTCCAAGCTCTACTGCGGAACGGTGGAACCGTCCGACGCGCTGCGCTACGGTCGCCATTCCGCCCAGCTTCCCAGCCATCTGCTGCAATTCTCAGCCGACAAGCGACCAGTGGTGGTCTGGAACATCACCCGGCGCTGCAACCTCAGGTGCGTTCATTGCTATGCCCAGGCGGACAACGCCGCCTTTTCCGAAGAACTGACCTTGGACGAGGGCAAAGCGCTCATGGACGACCTGGCCGCTTTCGGGGTCCCGGTGCTGCTCTTTTCCGGGGGAGAGCCGCTGGCGCGCCCGGATCTGCCCGAGCTGGCGGCCTATGCCGTATCCAAGGGAATGCGGGCCGTGATCTCCACCAACGGAACCCTCATCGACGCCCGCATGGCACGCACCCTCAAAGAGATCGGACTGTCCTACGTGGGCATCAGCCTCGACGGCATGGAGGCGGTCAACGACCGCTTTCGCGGCGTTCCCGGGGCCTACCGTAAAGCGCTGGAGGGGATCCGCAACTGCCGGGAATCGGGCATCAAGGTGGGACTTCGCTTTACCATCAACCGCTTCAACGTGGAAGAAATCCCGGCCATCTTCGATCTGCTCGAGGCCGAGGCCATCCCCCGGGTCTGCTTCTACCATCTGGTGTACGCCGGGCGCGGCTCAGGCCTGGTCAATGACGACCTGGCCCACGACCAGACCCGCCGGGCCGTGGACCTGATCATCGACCGCACCGCCGATCTGCACGCGCGGGGTCTGGCCAAGGAAGTCCTCACGGTGGACAACCACGCCGACGGCCCCTATCTGTACCTTCGCCTGCGCGGCGAGAACCCCCGGCGGGCCGCCCAGGTGCTGGAACTGCTGCGCATGAACGAAGGCAACAATTCGGGCCGCGGAATCGGCTGCGTCAGTTGGGACGGGGAGGTCTACGCCGACCAGTTCTGGCGCCACCACAGTTTCGGCAACGTGCGCCAGCGCCCTTTTTCCCGGATCTGGTCCGAACCGTTGGATCCCCTTCTGGCCCGACTCAAGGAAAAGAAAAAATGGGTCACCGGCCGTTGCGCCACCTGCCGCTGGCTCGACGTGTGCGCCGGCAACTTCCGCGTGCGCGCCGAGGCCGTCACCGGAGATGTCTGGGCCCCGGATCCAGCCTGCTACCTGACCGACGACGAGATCGCCCAGTCCCCGTGAACGCCGGCGGGCCTGGCGTCCACGTCAGGCGGTGGACGGATAAAGAATGATCTTGACCGATTCGCGCCGGCGGGCGATCTCCAGGGCCTCGGCCATGCGGTCCAGGGGAAAACGATGGGTCAACAAAGGCTCCACCTGAACCCGGCCCTGGGCCACCAGTTCGAGAGAGGTTTGAAAATCGAGCCAGGTGTAGCAGATGCTGCCGCGGATGGTGATCTCCCGCCGCACCACATCCCCTAGGTCCAGCGTAGCGGGCCGGTGAAAGATGCCCGCCAGGCTGAGCCGCCCCGCCTTGCGCAGGCAGCCCAGACAGACCGGAGCGACCTCGGCGACTCCCGTGGCCTCGATCACCACATCGGCCATCCGGCCCCCCGTCCACTGGCGGATTGCCTCAACCGGGGACTGCACCGAAGCATCCACCGTTATTTCCGCTCCCAAACGGCGGGCCAGGTCCAGGCGCATCCGGTCTCCGGCGGCGCCCACCACCGCCGCACGGCGGGCCCCCTCGGCCAGGGCGATCTGAAGGGCATAAAGGCCGATGGGGCCCGGTCCGAAAATCACCACGGTGTCCCGGCTGCCGATGGCCGCCTTGCGCACCGGCCGGTAGGCCGAGGCGATGGGATCGATGGCCGCCCCCTGTTCGAAGGAAAAGCCTTCGGGGAGCCGGTGAAGGGTCTTTTCGGGCGCCACCACAAACGGGGCGAAGGCGCCATCGGTATGGATGCCGATCTCGTAGAGGCCATCGCAGAGAGACTCCAGGCCGGCGCGGCAAAAATCGCAGCGCCCGCAGTGCACCACCAGGCCGGGCGCCACCCGGTCTCCCGGGCTGAAAGCGGAGACCTCACGGCCCACGGCCACCACGCGGCCGGCGAATTCATGGCCCGGAATCAGCGGATAGGTCACCGGACGCACCCCGCTGAAGATCGGCAGATCGGTTCCGCAAAGCCCCACCGCCTGGACTTCAATCAGCACCTCATCCGCCCTGGGGCTCGGTACCGGAACTTGCTTGAAGACAAAATCGACCGGCGCCTCTTCTTTGACCACGGCGCGCATCATCATGACGGGGTCCCCTCCTTTGAAAAGCAAAGAACGGCCGGCGGTTCGGCAATCACTCGGGTGCCGAGACCCCGACGGCCATGGTCTCCGGCAGGGTGCTACCCCCGTCGATCACCACCTGGGTGCCGGTGATGTAGCTGGCCTCCTCGGAAGCCAGAAAAGCCGCCAGTTCGCCCACCTCTTCGGGACGGCCCAGACGCCCCAGCGGAACCCCGGACGCAATGCCGGCGATCACCGCTTCCGGATCTTGGGGGTTGGATTCCCGGGCCGTGTGTTCCACCATGGGCGTGCGGATATAGCCCGGACAGATGGCGTTGACATTGATGTTGTATGGTGCCAGGTCCCGCGCCAGCCCCTTGGTCAAGCCGATCAGGGCCGCTTTGCTGGTGGCATAGGCGCTCATTCCCGGGTCCACCACCATGGGACCGGTCACCGAGGAAATGATGACGATCTTGCCGTAGCGCCGGGCCTGCATACTGGTCACCAGCGCCCGGGTGCAGTTCCAGACGCCGATGATGTTGACCTTGAAGTGAAAATCACGCAGATCGTCGTCCATATGCTCAAAAAGCGCCAGACGCGCCACCCCGGCGTTGTTGCACAGGATGTCCACCCGGCCCATCGCCTGCAGAGCCTTCTCGGCGGCCTGGATGCACTGCTGCCGATCGGTCACATCCACCTTCCGGCCCACGGCCTCGAGGCCGGCCTGCCGAAAACCGGCGGCGGTGTCAAAGACCCGCTCCGAACAGTCCCACAGCTCCACGCGGGCGCCGTGGCGGGCCATCACCCGGGCGATGCCCTCCCCGTTTCCCATGGCGGCTCCAGTCACCACCGCAGTACGTCCATCCAGCTTGCCCATGATCCCCTCTCACCTGGCCCTTTGGTTGGGCGGTTGGCCGCTTGGGCTCACATGCCGAGATAGGCCTTCTTGATCTGCGGATTGTTGAGCAGCTCCCGGCCGGTGCCCTCCATCACGACCCGCCCGTTTTCCAGCACGTAGCCCCGATCGCAAAGCTTGAGCGAATGGTTGACATTCTGTTCGACCAGCAGAACCGGAATGTTCTGCGCCCGGACCTGTGGAATGATGTTGAAGACCTCTTTGACCAAAAGGGGCGCCAACCCCAGCGACGGCTCGTCGAACATCAGCAGGCGGGGCCGCGCCATCAGGCCGCGGGCGATGGCCAGCATCTGCTGCTCTCCGCCGCTGAGGGTTCGGGCCAGCTGGCGGCGGCGTTCGGCCAATCTCGGAAAGACCGCCAACACCTCTTCCAGTGTTTCGGCCAGCCGATGGCGCGCACGCCGGTTATAGGCCCCGATCATCAGGTTCTCTTCAACCGTGATGAAGGGAAAAAGTCGACGGCCCTCGGGAATCTGGACGATGCCGGCCTCGACGATCTCGTGGGGCGCGACCCCCGCCAGAGGTCGATCCGCGAACAGGATCTGCCCCGCCCGGGGCTGGAGCAGCCCCGAAATGGTCCGGATGAGGGTCGTCTTGCCCGCGCTGTTGGCCCCCACCAGGGCAACGATTTCGTTGGCCCCGACTTCCAGGCTTACCCCTTGCAGGGCCTGAACCTGACCGTAGAAGACATCCAGGTCATGGATTGCAAGCAACGCCATACTCTTCTCCCAGATAAGCGTCTATGACGCATTGATCGGAACAGACGGCCGAAGGGGGCCCTTCGGCGATCTTTTCGCCGTGGTGAAGGACCACGATCCGATCCGACAGGGTCATCACGACTTCCATCACATGCTCGATGATCAGCAGCGACAGATCCATCTCACGGCGCAGGCGCTGCACCAGTTCAATGGCTTCCCGGGTCTCGGTTTCGTTGAGCCCGGCCATCACCTCGTCGAGCAGGAGCAGCCGCGGGCGGGTGGCCAGGGCCCGGGTGATTTCGAGCCGCTTGCGATCCGGCAGGGTCAGGTTCTTGGCGAGAATGTCCTTTTTGGACAGCAACCCGGTAAAAGACAGGGTCTCCAAGGCCCGGGACTCGGCTTCCTGAGGCGTTTTGACGCGGACGAAGGCCCCCACCATGGTGTTGTAGAGCACCGTGCGGTTCATGAAAGGACGGACCACCTGAAAGGTGCGGCCGATCCCCGCCCGGCAGATGTCCCAGGGCTTCAGATGCGAAATGATGCCGCCGTTGAAATCGACGCGGCCCGAGTCGGGGGGGATGGCGCCGGTAATCAGGTTGAATATGGTCGTCTTTCCAGCTCCGTTGGGTCCGATGAGCCCCACGATTTCCCCGGCACCGATCTCGAGGCTAAAATCACTCACCGCCCGCAAGCCACCGAAAGACTTGGTCAGTGTTTCGATCCGCAAAAGGCTCATCGCTCCCCCTCATGCTGCGCCGAAGCGCTGGCGCCCCGCAGCTTGTGGACCAACCGGTCGTAGCCCGTTTGGATGCTTCGCATCATCCCGGACGGTTTGTAGAGCATCGCCAGGACGATGATGGTGCCATAGAAGAAGAGATGAATCCCGATAAACTGACTACCCGACAGGTAGATGCGCGAGATTTCGCCGATGGGTACGAGGATCAGCGCACCGATCACCGGTCCGAGCAGGGTGCCCCGGCCGCCGATGATGGCGATGAAGGCGATCTCGAAGGACAGGTTGAGCGAAATGATCCCTTGGGGAAAGACGTACAGGACCAGCTGGGCGTAAAAGGTGCCGGTCAGGGCGGTGAAAAAGGCGCTCAGCGAAAGGGCCACCAGCTTGTAGCGCGTGACGTTGATCCCCAGGGACTCGGCAGCCTCCTGGTCCTCCCCGCCCGCCACCAGATAGAACCCCATCCTGGATCGATGAATCCGGTAGGTGATGTAGATGATGATCAGCAGCAGGGCGACAATGATATAGTAGTACCACAGCTTGCCGTCGAACTGAAAATAGAGCGGCGCGTGCCCCCGCAGGGGCACCAGCAGCCCCTGGACCCCGTTGATCTTTAGACTGCCGATCTGCTGGGTGTTTTCCGTGATGATGCGCACCACCTCCACAAAGGCGATGGAGCTCAGTGCGTAGTAGGCGCCGTGAAGCTTGAAGGTGGGCACCCCTATGAGCAAGGCTACGACAGCGGCGATGGCCCCCCCCACCAGCATTCCGATCCACGGCGACAGGCCCGCGTGGATGAAGAGCAGGGTTGAGGTGTAGGCGCCGATGCCGGCGAAAACGGCGTGCCCCAGGGGCAGAACCCCGGCAAACCCGCCCACCAGATTCCAGCTGGCCGTCAGGCAGGCATACCACAGGACCAGGATCGAAACCTGAGTGAAAGTGGTGCTGCGGATGATCAAAGGATTGACCAGCAGCACACTGATGAAGAGTACCGGCAGGTAAAAAGCCGGGTCTGTCCAGCGGTTTTTGCCGGAAGGGGGCATTGCGGACATGGAAGTCACTCCTTTGGCTGGATTCGATCAGGAATCCTTTTCGAAACCGAAGATCCCCTGGGGACGCACGAACAGGACCAGCAGAAAGATCATGTAGATCAGGGCCGCCGCCCAGGACATGGTCAGGTACTGACTCGCCACCGATTCGATGACCCCGATGATGATGCCCCCCAACAAGGCGCCCGGCACACTGCCCAGCCCGCCGAGAACCACGATGACGAAGGCGCGGATGTCGTAAATATCGCCGGCAAAGGGGTGGACGTAGAGCATGGGGGTGATGATCGCCCCGGCCACCCCCAGGGTGGCGATCCCCAAACCAAAGGCGATTCGGTAGATGCGATAGATATCCACGCCCATCAGGCTGGCGGCCTCGCGATCCTGCCCCACCACCCGGATGGCCCGTCCCATGTGCGTGTGCCTGAGAAACAGCGCCAAAATCGCCGTGGCGCCCAGGCTGAAAACAAAGGCGTAAAACAGGGGGCGGCTGATCAGCATCTGGCCGAATTCGAAGACCTGGTCGCTGTAGGGCGTCTTGAGGGAGCGGAAATTGGCGCCGAAAAGCATCAGAAAGAGGTTGTTGACGGCGATCCAGAGTCCGGCGGTGAGCAGCAGCACCCCCACCGGTTCACGAACGTCCCTTTCCGCCTTCAGGACCGGCTGAACAAAGACGACCTGGGACAGGTAGCCGAGGACGAAGGCCGCCGGCACCACCAGAATTATGCACAGGTAGGGATCCAGTCCGAAGCCCACCCCCAGGCCGTAGGTCATGTACATGCACACCATGAGAAACGTGCCGTGGGCGAAGTTGATGATCTTCATCACCCCGAAGACCAAGGTCAGCCCCAGGGCGGTCAGGCCGTAAAGACTGCCGGTGAGCACACCATTGATGAGGATTTCCAGGAAGAATTCCATCTAGGCGGTCCTTTCGCCGTCGGAGCGGAGAGTCGGGCCACGGCTCTCCGCCCCGCGAAACCGCGTCTCGGTGAAAAACGGTCCGGTTAGCGTTGATCCCAGCCAGGCGTCGGCCAGACGATGGTCGCTCCGGGAAGCGCCAGCTCTGACGGGTAAACCACCACGCGTTTTTGATTCAGGGTCTGGATCACCACGCCGCGGGCGTGAATGTTCTGCCCCTTTTCGTCGAACTGAATCCCGTACGGGGTGATGATCCCCTTTTGCCCCGGAATCATAAAAATGTTGGCCAGCACCCGGCGGATGTCCTTCGGGTCGGTGGAGGCCGCGATTTCGATGGCCTTGGCCAGCACATAGGTCGAGGTATAGCACTTGATGCAGTCGTCGCTCATGTCCTCGCCGTAGACCTTCTTGTACTTTTCATTGGTCTCGCGGGCGATGGGCAGATCGATGTCCGGGGAGGTTTCGGCAAGATCGAAATAGTAGTTGGAGGCGTCACCGACGTTCTGGATGAAGACCGGATCGGCGTGTCCACCGGCCGTGCCCATGTAGACCATGGGGTTGATCTTCTGCTGAGCGATGCCTTTGGCCAGCAGAATGGCGTCGGAGGTATAGGAGGCGAACAGCAGTGCGTCGGGCTTGGCCTGCTTGAGCTTGCGCACCACCGGATCGAGGGTGGTGGAGTTGGAGGGATAGGACTCGTCCAGAACCACTTCGAGATTGAAATCCTTGGCATACTTCTTCCACAGTTCCGCCGAGGAGATGCCCCAGTCGGAATTTTCGTAGATCAAGCCGAGGGTTTTGACCGGCTTGCCCGACAGACGCCCCATACGTTCCATGAAGGCGATCTGCTCACGGCCGGCCAGGTCCGTGGTCAGACAAACCCGGAAGGTATACTTGAAACCGCGTTCGGTGATCTCGGGCTTGTACGAGGAAGGCACGATGTAGGGCACTTCGTACTTTTCGGCCACCTGGGTGCTCGGATAGGTCACGCTGCTCTGGTAGGCGCCCATGATGGAGACCACATTGTCCTTGGTGATCAGGCGCTCGGCCTGGGTCAGGCCGTTTTTGGGATCGCCGCCGCTGTCGGCCACCACCAGTTCAATCTTGGCTCCGCCCAGGGATGGAATGCCGCCGCCGGCATTGATTTCCTCGACCGCCATCTTATGGCCGTTGAGCGAGTTGACGCCGATGGGGGCCGCCGGTCCGCTCAGGGGCAGCAGGATGCCGATCTTGACCGTGTCCTGGGCCGCGGCGGGACCGACGGCCAGCGCGCAGGCCAGCAACAGCGAGAAGAAGAGGATGTTCGCACGTCTCATTTGGCTTACCTCGCTTGAATCGTTAGAAGTAAATGGGTTTGGGTCTCCGGCCGAAAAAGGACTCGCACCACCTCCTTTCCCATCCGCCCACGGATGTCGGCAAAACCGATCACCGTCCCACCCGGCAAAGGGTGTAGCTGCGGTAGCCGGTCACCACCCGGATGTGGCCTTCGAGCTGCCGGTCCAGCTCGGCATCGCCCGTATCCACCCACAGCGGCCTTCCTCCAAGGCCGATGAGCTTTTCCGTGGTGGCCGCCACCAGAATGTGCGCCGTTCCCACACGGCGGAGGACCGCGGGGCTGATCTGCTGGTTGCCGCGGCCGAAAAGATGGCCCTGACCACCGATGATGGTGATGATGATGTAGGCCCTGCGATCGGCAACCCATTCCAGCAGGGTGCGCTCATCGGCATCCTTGGCCGCCATGCGACCACCGTATACCACATCCACGCCCAAAAGGGTTCCTTCGATGCCCAGCCGCTCCTTGACGGCCCGCGTCGTCGTCCCGGGGCCGATCAGATAGACGCCGTCGGGATCGGCCTGCATCTGCTCGACGATGGTGGCAACAATCCCTTCGATACCCTGTCCCGTCCCCCCGCCGCCGCCCACCTTGGCTCCCTGGAGACGGGACGGGTCCTCGGGCACACACAGACTGCCGAAAAGCCGGGCGCAGACCCTTCCTTGTCGGAATGCGTCTTCATCGATGTCCATGACCTCGGCGGGCCGGCAGCGCCGTGAGGTCTGCTCGAGAAAACGGCGGGCAACGATTCCGGCGCTGGCCGGGGTGACGGCAAAAACCGCCGAATGGATCTTGACCCCGGCAGGAACGCCCAAAACGGCAATCTGCTCGCCCACCGCCGCGCAGACGTTGCGGGCCGTGCCGTCGCCGCCCGCGAAGAGAAGCAGGTCTGCGGCTTCATCCCGGATCCAGCGGGCCGCCGCCTCGGTATCCGCACCGCTGGTGGGGCCCTGTCCGAGGCCCCGGCCCACCCGGCAGGCCATGCCCAGCTGACGGCAAAGATCGGCCCCCATGGGACCCGGCCAGGTCAAGACTTCGATGCGATCGCCCAAGGGGACGATGGCGCGCAGAGCCTCTGCCGCCCGGGCCGCCGCCTGGGGAGCTGCCCCGCGAACCATGGCCAGGCGCAGGATCTCCGGGCCGTCGCTGCCCTTGAGCCCCACGCGCCCGCCGATCCCGGCGATCGGATTGATCACAAGCCCCAGCTTCGGCCGGTCCACGGTCCTGCCTCCTTGAGTTGCGCTCCTGCCGTCAGCCTTGGGTCTGGCGCTGTGCCCACCCCTTCTTGAGGTATTGGCGCCAGGTGATCGCGATCCGATCCGGATCGTCGACGAACTGCTCGGGCACCCGGTGAATGCTGGAATTGTAAGGCGCATTCTTGACGAACTCGGGATCGGCGTAAGCCTCGTTGGCGATCTGGCGCAGCACGCCGATGTATTCGTCAAGGTCCTCCTTGGAGTAGGATTCACACGGCTCGAGGGTGAACGGCTCCGGCACCACCCAGGGGTGGTGGCTGGTCCAGTAGTGCTGCAGGCCGAAATCGGCGATGCGGCGTTTGACATCCTCGGTCCCCACACCGGTGTCTTCCCGCAGTTTTTCCCATGAAAAACGCACCTGTTCCAGGCGCCGCTGCCCCCTGGCGTAGGGCAGCGTCACTCCGGGGATGTGGCACACTTCGGCTTCCAGATAGTTGCTGTTGAGCACCGAGCAGATGGCCGCCTCGCGCAACCCTTCGAAGCCGTGCTGCAAAATCCAGGCATAGGCCTTGAGGGCCACCGGAACATTGCCCAGGAAGCTGCGCACCCGGCCGATGCTCAGGGGGTGGTCGTGATCCAGAGCATAACGCTGACCGTCGCAGGTGATCCGGGGAACCGGCAGGAAAGGCTCGAGGGCCGCCGTGGCCCCCAGGGCCCCCAGGGCCGGCCCCATGCTGCCGTGGGGCGCCGAAAAGGTTTTGTGCAGATTGAAGTGGCAAAGATCAAAGCCGCATTCGCGGGCCCGGGCTATTCCCAGCACCGCATTGGCGTTGGCCTGATCATAGGCGCAAAGGCCCCCCGCGGCGTGAACCACCTGCACATAGGCGTCGATATGGGGGTTGTAGATCCCGGTGTCTTCCGGGTTGGTGATGAACAGGCCCGCCGTTCGCTCCGAGACCGCCGCCTTGAGCGCCTTGAGGTCGGGAACGCCATGTTCATCCGGCAGCAGGGTGATCACCTTGTAGCCCGCCGTGGCGGGAGCCGCGGCGTTGGCCGGATGGGAGAAGATGGTGGTGATGATCTCGTCGCGGCCGGCTTCTCCCCGAGCGGCGTGGTAGGCGCGCATGATGGCGGCGTTGGTGAAGATGGCGTGGGCGCCGCCTCCGGGCTGGAAGCTGAAGTGATCCAATCCGGAGATCTCGCACAGGAACCGTTCCAGACGGTACAGGATCGCCAGGATTCCCTGGATCGTCTCGCCAGGCTGGAGTGGATGTACCTCGGTCAGCCCCGGGTGGCGCGCGGCAATGTGCTCCTGGACCTTGGGGCTGTACTTCATGGTGCAGGTGGCCATGCTGATGTCCGGGGTGATGTCCGCCCCTAGGGTTTCCTGGGAAAGGCGCGCGTAGTGGCGCACGATCCGCGGCTGGCTGACCTCCGGCAGGGCCGGCGGCCGGACTCGACGCAGATCGTCGGGAATCGCCGAAACCCCGTCGCCCACGGCTTCGACCACCGCCTTTTCGGCCCGGGGCACCAGCACCCCGCGTTGACCGGGGACACTCAACTCATAAATCATCTCCTCATCCCAGCGCGCCTGATGAAATCTGCGCAAGGGGTCGGGGCGCCGTCTGGCCATGTTTAACGTCTCCTCAATCCGGCCGTTGGCCGTCGGATGCGTCCTTAAGACAGCACCCGGTTCAAGCTGTCGATGAGCCGATCGATATCCGCCTGGCGCATCACCTCGGTGACACAGTAAAGGGCCGATTGTCCCAGCCAGGGAAACTGGCCGGACACATCCACGCCGCCGAAGATGCCGTCGCGCAGCAGGGCCGCATGGATTTCCGCCACCTGGCGGCCGCTGTCGTCGAAATTGACGACGAATTCCTTGAAGAAGGGCGTGGCGAAGGCCAAGCGGACCCCGGGCAATGCGGCCATTCGCCCGGCGGCGTATTGGGACATCTGCATGATGGTCTGACCGATCTCCTGCATTCCGGCAGGCCCCAGCAGCGCCAGATAGACCCCGGCGGTGATGGCCCACAAGGCATTGGAGGTGCCGGTGAATTCCTTGGCCTTCTCCCGGGATCCAAAAGAAGTCCGGTCGAACAGGACATTGGCAAAACCGTACTCGCCCGGCTGCACCGTCGGCACCAATCCGTAAAGTTTGTCCTTGAATTGAGTGACGTAGCGCATGTCGCCGTCAGTGGCGATGAAGCCGGCCTGCCCACCGCCGCATTGCAGGTGAATCCCCAGGGGATGGTAGTCGCCGCAGGCAATGGTGGCCCCGTAGTGCACCGGCGGCGCCAGAACCCCCAGGGCGATGGGATCCGTGGAGACGACGAATTCGGCCCCGTGGCGGCGGGCCAGACGGCCGATCTCGGTGGCCTGGGTTTCAAAAAAACCGAGATAGGAGGGATTTTCCACCAGCACGGCAGCGGTTTCTTCATCGAGGCGATCGGCCAGGTCGGACAGGTCGATAAGCCCGGAGGCCGGATCGAACCCCAGGGTTTGCACCTCGACCTGAGCCGCCCCCACACCGCGCATGTAGTTGTCGATGATCATGCGGGTCTGGGAGCCCAGGGTGGCAGGAACCAGGACCTTTCTCCGGCCGGTGATGCGGGTGGCCATGCGCAGGGCCGTAGCCACGGCCTGAGCGCCGTCGTAAAGAAAGCCGCTGACCACGTCCATGTCCAGCAGTTCGGCCATGTGGCTCGAAAATTCGAAGAGTGCCTGCCACTTGCCATGATCCGCATAAAATTCGGCGGCATAGGCGGTCAGCAATTCCCCCCTGCCGTTGACCTCGTCGCAGACGGCGGGAACAAAGTGATGGGCGCACCCCGCCCCCAGAAAATTCAGCGTCTGGCCGCAGTGTCGGTTCTGGTTGAGCAGCCCCTCGATGTGGCGGCGCAGCGAGTATTCGTCGGCCACGGGCTCGGGCAGATCCATGCACCCCTTGAAGCGCAGATGCTCGGGGATCTCCTGAAACAGGGTCATGGGGTCGGTCAGGCCCAGCCTGGCGAGCATCTCGGCCTTGACCCGCGCTGTGGCGTTGGGGATGTAGGGGTAGCTTCTGGACGGGTTGGGCATCGGCGCCTCAAATGGAAGATCGCGTAACGGCCAGCCGCAGTCAGAAACGGCCGGCTGGAGCAGGGTTGTCGGGAAAGCTGCTTTAACGTTAAAGCATATCTGGACAAAATAATATTTTTAATTTGAAAGCTTGTCAATATTTTTTTTAATTAAAAAACCCTCGTAATTTCGATGGAATAATACCTGTCCGGGGAGCTTTCGGAAAGAATCCCGAACCCGGCACCGGACCCATAACCGGAAAATGGATTTTCTCCGAGAGGGGAATCCGTTGACGTTTTCCGCTTTAACGATTAACATTGCCTCGGCCCGCTGTGGGCCAATGGGCCCTGAGCCCGACGACCCATCGATCTCCACCGGCGCAATCGCCGGCCGTTCTGGTGCGCCCCATGAAAAAGCAACGCGTGACCATCAAGGACATCGCCCGAATCGCCAACGTCACCCCCACCACGGTGTCGATGGCGCTCAATGGTCAACCTCGGGTGGGGGCCGAAACCCGCGAACGGATCCTGGAAATCGCCCAGCGCCTCGGCTACCAGCCGGACTTTATCGCCCGCAGCCTGCGCGGCAAGCGCACCTATACCATCGGCATGATGATCAAGAACATCGCAGACCCCTTCTATCCCGAGCTGGCCTGCGGTATCGGTCAGGCCGCCCAGGAACGCGGCTACGACGTTATCCTTTGCAACGTGGGGGAAAACCAGCAGGACAAAGCCAAAACCATCCACCTGCTGCGAGCCCGAGGGGTGGACGGCATCATCTCCACCGTAACCCTCGACCAGGACGGCTATCTGCAGACCATCGTGGGCGAAAGCATGCCCTTCGTCGCCGTGGTGCGCACCTTGAGGACATCGCCTTTTGCGGATCGGATCGACTCGGTCTCGGTGGACAATTACACCGGCGGGTATCGGGCCATCGAGCATCTTTATCGCCTCGGCCACGACCGGATCGGCATCGTGGCCGGCACCCTGGAAGCCTCCACCGGCGCCGACCGCACCCTCGGCGCCGAACAGGCCCTGCGCGATCACGGATTGGAGACGCCCCCGGAACGCATCCTCGATTGCCGCTTCTCGAGGGACAAGGCGGGGGAGGGGGCGCTGCGATTTTTGTCCCTGGACCACCCGCCTACAGCCATTTTCGCAGAGGATGACAACATGGCCCTGGGGGTCCGCGAAGCCCTGCTGGCCAGAGGGGTGCGCATTCCCCAGGACGTGGGCCTGATCGGATTCGACGACATCGACGTCGCCGGCCTGACCGGTGTCGATTTGACCACCATCAATCAGAAAATTTATGAAATGGGAGCGTTGGGCGTGAGCGTGCTCCTTGACAAGGTCGAAGGCCTGGGGCCGCCGAGGGTCCAGAAAATCGTCCTGGAGAGCAAGCTGGTGATCCGTAAAACCTGCGGTTACCCTCAGCGGGGGTATGTGCGCGCCCTTCCCGAGGAGCCGCTTTCACGGCCGATGTAAGCGGCCGCCCGGCAGGGGACCCACCGGAGGCCTGAATCGCCTACTGATTGCAGACGAACTCGTGAATCGGCCCGCCTCCGTTCATCATGTGCTTGATGAGGGCCTTGGCCGCGTTCACGGCAAAATAGGTAATGATGATATCGGCGCCGGCGCGTTTGATGGATGTCAGGCTTTCAAGCATGTTGCACTTTTCGTCGACCAGCCCGATGGCCGCAGCCCCTTTGATCTGGGCGTATTCGCCGGAAACCTGATAGGCCGCCACGGGAACCGGAAACCGCTCGCGCACCGTCTTGATGATATCCAGATAAGGCAATGCCGGCTTGACGATGACGATATCGGCCCCTTCCTCGATGTCCAGGGCCACCTCCCGGATGGCTTCACGGCTGTTACCCGGATCCATCTGATACCCTGTGCGGTCCCCGAAACACGGCGCGCACTCCGCCGCTTCGCGGAAGGGCCCGTAAAAGGAGGAGGCGTACTTGGCCGCATAGGACATCACTGGCGTGTTTTCGAATCCGCTCTGGTCCAGGGCCTTGCGGATAACGCCCACCCGGCCGTCCATCATGTCCGAAGGCGCCACCATGTCGGCCCCGGCCTCGGCCTGGCTGACGGCGGCCTTGGCCAGCAGCTCCAGGGTGGCGTCGTTGTCGACGATGTTGTTTTTGATAACGCCGCAGTGGCCGTGGTCCGTGTATTCGCAAAGGCAGGTGTCGCAGATGACGCAGACCTCGGGGCGGGCGTTCTTGATCTCGCGCGTGGCCCGCTGCACCGCCCCGTCCTTGGCCCAGGCACGCGATCCGAAGCCATCCTTGCGGGTGGGCAATCCGAACAGCAGCACCGCCGGCACCCCCACCGAATACGCCTCCTTGGCCATCACCGCCGCCATATCTGGACTGATGTGGTAGCAACCGGGCATGCTCTTGATCGGTTTGCGGGTCTGGGGTGGCAGACTGCCCACGATGAAAAGGGGCAAGACGAAATCGTGGGGCGTCAGGGATGTCTCACGCACCATATGACGAATCGTAGCGCTGGTTCGCAAGCGTCGCAATCGCTGGGTGGGAAAAGCCATGGGATCTGATTCCTCCCCGCTGGGTCCGGAACTGGGCGGGATTTCCGCTCAAATTGGCGTCAACAGGCCGACGGCATCAAGGACGTGCTCCCCCGATGCAAGCTGCCACCTAGAGCAAGGGGCACTGGCTTTGTCAAGTAGATTTTGACCTCGGCGAAGCGGGAACCTTTTGCCGGGGGTGGACAGGCTTAGGGGGCTGTATTAGGATTTGGACCGGCGTGCCCGCCGATCCGCGGCGCCGGACCGCCGGCAGGAACCCCATTTCGCAAAGAAGCGAGGCCATGATGTCCAACGCCCCACAGGACCCACAGGTTTCCTCCCTGCGCCTGGTGGCATGGGAAACCACCCGCAACTGCAACCTGTCCTGCGTCCACTGCCGCGCGTCAGCCACCTGCGGCCCTTACAGCGGCGAACTCGACACGGCGGCCGCCCTGAAGCTTGTGGACGAAATCGCCCGTACCGGCAGCCCCATCGTCATTCTCACCGGCGGCGAGCCGCTGCTGCGGCCGGACATCTTTCAGATCGCGGCCCACGGCACCCGCAAAGGGCTGCGCATGGTCATGGCCCCTAACGGGACCCTTATCGATGAAACCAACGCCCGCCAGATGGCCGCGTCGGGGATCCAGCGCATCAGCATCAGCCTCGACGGGGCCACCGCCGCGCAGCACGACCGCTTCCGCGGCGTTCCGGGCGCCTTTGAGGCGGCCCTGGCCGGAATCGCGCAGGCGCGCAAGGCGGGAATCGAATTTCAGATCAACACCACCGTCACCCAGGCCAACCTGGCCCAGATCGAAGCCATTCACCGGCTGGCCGAATCCCTGGGAGCCGTGGCCCACCACATCTTCCTGCTGGTCCCCACGGGCCGGGGCAAATACATCCTGGACCAGGAAATCAGCGCCGCGCAGTACGAAGAGACCCTCAACTGGTTCTACGACCGGCGCGGCGGTACCTGCATGCAGCTCAAAGCCACCTGCGCCCCCCACTACTATCGCATCTTGCGCCAGCGGGCCAAGGCTCAAGGCCAGAGCGTCACCTTCCAGTCTCATGGTCTGGACGCCGTCACCCGCGGATGCCTCGGCGGGACCGGCTTCTGCTTCATCTCCCACCGGGGCATCGTCCAGCCCTGCGGATTTCTCGACCTGCCCTGCGGGGATGTCACCCGGACCCCCTTCGATGAGATCTGGGCCCATGCCGAAATCTTCCGCAATCTGCGTGATTTTTCCCTTCTCAAGGGCAAATGCGGCCGCTGCGAGTACAAGCGGGTCTGCGGCGGATGTCGCGCCCGGGCCTACGAGGCCACCGGGGACTATCTGGCCGAAGAGCCCCTGTGCAGCTACCAGCCGCCACATCCCTGAACTGTTTTCCCGCTCCAGCGGCCGCCGGCAGCCAGGTGTGGTTTCAGTCCCGCACGCCAGCCGCGTCGTAAAACGTCTGCGCCTGGTAGGAACTGCGCACGAAGGGGCCGCTGGCCACGGCGGCAAACCCCATGTCCAGGGCGGCCGCACGCCAGCGGTCGAATTCCTCGGGGGGCAGGTAGCGCGCCACGGGAAGATGGCGGCGACTGGGTTGAAGGTACTGGCCCAGAGTCAGCAGGCGCACTCCGGCGGCGCGCAGATCAACCAGGGCCGTACGGATTTCGGCCGCCTCTTCCCCCAGTCCGAGCATCAGCCCCGACTTGGTGGGAATCTGGGGGCAAAGCGCTGCGCTGCGTGCCAGCAGGCTCAGTGAACGGCGGTAGTCGGCCTCGGGACGAGCCTCGGGATAGCGTCGGGCCACGGTTTCCAGATTGTGGTTCAGCACGTCCGGCCCGGCGGCCAGAACCGTTTCCAGGGCTTCGGCGCTTCCCCTGAAATCGGGAATCAGAACCTCCACCCGCACCCCGTCGATGCGCCGGCGCAGGGCCTCGACCGTGGCGGCAAAGAGCCGGGCTCCCCCGTCGGGCAGATCGTCGCGGGTCACCGAGGTGACCACCACATAGCGCAGCGCCAGCCTGGCGGCCGCCTCGGCCACGCGCCGGGGCTCGTCGTCGTCCGGCGGCCCCGGGCGGCCATGCACGACGGCGCAAAAGCGGCAGTCCCGCGTGCAGCGGTCTCCAAGGATGAGGAAGGTGGCCGTATGGCCCCCGAAGCACTCGAAGAGGTTGGGGCATTGGGCCTCCTGGCAGACGGTGTGCAGTTGGGCCTGGCGCAGCAGACCGCGGACCTTTTCGCAGGCGGGCCCGCTGGGCAGGCGGCGGCGCAGCCAGGCGGGTTTGGGCAGCAGGGTGTTGGGGGACATGACGGTTTCCAAAACGGGTTTCAGGAGCGGCACCGCAAGGCGTTCCACCGTGATGGGCCGTGGTGCCGCCCGCTGTCTTAGGCCATGGACCGCCGCGGAGGCGCGTCCTTCCGGCTCCGCGTCAGCCCGCCAGGCAGGGTTTGCGCGCCGCGCGCACCTCGTCGAGGCGGCGCACCTTGGTGCGGTGGGGCGCCGTGCGCACCGTTTCCGGATCCTGGCCGGCCTCGGCCGCGATGGCCGCCATGGCGGCCACGAAACGGTCCAGATCTTCCTTGGATTCGGTCTCGGTGGGCTCGATCATGATGGCCCCGGGCACCACGAGGGGGAAATAGATGGTGGGCGGATGAAAGCCGTGATCCATGAGGCGCTTGGCCATGTCGAGGGTGGTGACATGCTGGGGGGCCTGGTGGCGGTCGGAAAAGACGCACTCGTGCATGCAGGGCCGGTCGTAGGGCAGGTGGAACAGATCCTTGAGCCGGCAGCGCAGATAATTGGCGTTGAGCACCGCCAGGGTGCTGGCCCGGCGCAGGCCTTCCGCGCCCATGGAACGGATGTAGCTGTAGGCGCGCACCATGACCCCGAAGTGGCCGTGGAAGGCGCCCATCCGGCCGATGCTCAAAGGCCGTTCGGCCGCATGGGCCAGGCGAAGCCCATCGCCCTGGCGAACCACCCGCGGCACGGGCAGAAAAGGCGCCAGCTCGGCGGTGACGCAGATGGGGCCGCTGCCCGGCCCCCCGCCGCCGTGGGGGGTGGCGAAGGTCTTGTGCAGGTTCAGATGGATCACGTCCACCCCGATGGCCTTCATGTCCACGATCCCCATTACGGCGTTCATGTTGGCCCCGTCGCAGTAAACCAGACCGCCTTTGGCGTGCACGATGGCGGCGATCTGCTGGATCTGGGTCTCGAAGAGCCCGAGGGTGTTGGGGTTGGTGATCATGATCCCGGCGGTCTCTTCATCCATCAGGGCCGCCACATCCTCGGGTCTCAAGACGCCTTGCGGTCCAGAGGCCACGGCGACCGGTTCGTATCCGCATAGGGCCGCCGAGGCCGGGTTGGTGCCGTGGGCCGTGTCCGGGATGAGAATGCGACTGCGCGCGGCGCCGTGATGCCGGTGGCAGGCGTGGATCACCAGCATCCCGGCCAGTTCGCCGTGTGCGCCGGCCGCAGGCTGGAGCGACACCGCGTCCATGCCCGTGATTTCGGCCAGGTCCCGTTCCAGGGCCCAGATCAGCTCCAGGGCCCCCTGGCAGAGCGATTCGGGCAGCAGGGGATGGGCCGCGGCAAAACCGGCCAGGGCCGCCTGGCGCTCGTGGGTCTTGGGGTTGTACTTCATGGTACACGAGCCCAGAGGGTAAAACCCGGTGTCGACCCCGAAGTTCCAGGTGGAAAGTCGGGTAAAATGGCGCACCAGATCCACCTCGCTCAGATCCGGGAAACTGGGTCCCTCGCCGCACAGGGCCGGATCGAGGGGGCTTTCGGGAACATCGGCCGGCGGCAGGGAGGCGCCGCAGCGCCCGCTGCGCCCGCGTTCCCAGAGCAACGGCTCGTCGAGAATCAGTCCGGTGGTGCCGGGGGTCGCGGTCATGACGACACCTCCTTGACCAGGCGATCGAGGTCCTGGCGGCTGGCGGTTTCAGTGGCGCAAAGCAGATAACAGCCTCCCAGTTCGGGATAGTCGCAGGCCAGGGGCAGACCGGCGACGATCCCTTCTTGCTGGAGACGTCGATGCACGGCCTCGAAGCCGTCCGGCAGGCGCACCACGAACTCGTTGAAGGTCGGAGCGCCAAAGGGGATGGGATGGCCGGCGGCGGCCAGTTTTCCTTTGAGATACTCGGCCTTGTCGTGGTTGAGCCGGGCCAGACGGGCGAATCCCGTGCCCCCCAGCGCCGCCATGTAAATCGCGGCGCGCAGGGCGCAGTGGCCGTTGTTGGTGCAGATATTGCTCGTGGCGCGCTCACGGCGGATGTGCTGCTCGCGAGTGGCCAGGGTCAGCACGAAGCCGGGCCGGCCCTCCTGATCCACCGTGCGGCCCACCAGGCGTCCGGGCAGACTGCGCACCAGGGCCTGGCGGCTGCCGAGCATCCCCAGCCCCGGGCCGCCAAAAGACTGGGGCAGGCCCAAACTCTGGCCTTCGCCACAAACGATGTCGGCCCCCAGACTGCCCGGACTGCGCAGCAGACCGTAGGCCAGCGCTTCGGTGAATCCGGCCACCATGAGGGCTCCCCCACCCTGGGCGGCGGCGGCCGCGGCGGCCAGATCCTCGATGCAGCCGAAGAAGTTGGGCGATTGGACCGCCAGGGCCGCCACTTCGCCCGCCCGCTCCAGGGCCGCCAGATCCGTGGTCCCGTCCGGCCGGGCCGGCAGTTCCAACATCTCGTACCCGGCAGGATGCAGGTAGGTCGCCGCCACCTGGCGGTAGTGGGGATGAACCAGGCGCGAGACGGCCACCCGGGGTCGACCCGTCTTGCGAACGGCCATGAGCAGGGCTTCGGCCAGGGCCGTGGCCCCGTCGTAATGGGACGCCGTGGCCACCTCGGTGCCCATCAGCCGGCAGGCCAGGGTCTGGTATTCGTAGATGGCCTGGAGGGTACCCTGGCTGATTTCCGGTTGATAGGGGGTGTAGGCCGTCAGAAACTCCCCCCGACCGGCCAGATAGGGCACCACCGCCGGAATGAAATGGCTGTAGCTGCCGGCCCCCACGTAGACCTTGGCCCCCGGCGCGACGGCGTTGCCCCCCGCCAGTTGGTCCATGTGGGCGTCCAGTTCCCATTCACTCAGGGCCGCGGGCAGGTTCAGGCCCTGGCGGCGGCATCCGGCCGGAATGGGATCGAAGAGGGCTTCGAGGTCATCCTGGCCCACCACGGCCAGCATTTCCTTGATCTCTTGGGATGTGTGGGGCAGATATCGCATGGATTTCCCCCTTTTTCGCAGAAGGCCCCGGGAGAGTCGGACCCGATTCGGCAACGGCGCCTTGGGCCTCGACCACCAGACCGCCTCAACCGGCCAGGGATTTGAAATAGGCCGCCCGATCCATCAGGGCCTCGATCTGGGCCGGATCGGTCACCTTGACTTCGACCATCCACCCGTCTCCGTAAGGATCGGCGTTGACCTTTTCCGGGGCCGCTTCAAGGCCGGTGTTGACCGCCACCACCTCGCCGCCTACCGGCATGTAGAGGGACGAAACCGCCTTGACCGATTCCACCGTGCCGAATTCCTCTCCGCGTTCCAGACGACGGCCCACGGCGGGCAGCTCTACAAAGACGATGTCTCCGAGCTGGTCCTGGGCGTAATCGCTGATCCCGATGCGCGCCGGATCGCCGGGGCGCAACCATTCGTGATCCGCGGCGTAGCGCAGGTCCTCGGGAAGCTGCAATGCCTCGATTTCTTTCATGGAATCTTCTCCTTTCCCCTCGTGTCTGCTGGAATGGGCGGCGTCTGCGGACTTGCCGCAAGGCCTGCCGCTGAAAGGGTGAAACGGTCAGCCCAGCATCTGTTCCATCGGCCTGCGGGCCGTGCGATCCGGTCGGATGTCGTCGACCACCATGACGTCGATGCGCCTTCGCCCGTCGTCCAGATTCAGCCGTGTTCCGGGCGCCAGGGGGCCCTCGACGCGCACAAAGCCGCAGCTCAATCCTTTGGGGTCGAAGTCCGGCGGCCGCTGCGGGCTGGCCAGGCTGAGCACCTGGCCGTTGACCCATCCGATGGCCGTATCCGTGGCGCAGGTCAGGACAGTGCCGATGGGTCGCCCAGGCGTATCCAGCACCCGGGACCCGGGGCCGGCGGCCACCTTGCGTTGATCGCGGCCGACGAAGGCCAGGGTGTGCGCGGCATGGGCCGCGGTCTGGATCAAAGCCGCCGATCCCACGAATTGCTTGGTGAAGCTTCGCCCGTCGGGCCCGTACGGCAGGGCGAAGGACCAGGGGTGATGAATGAAAGGCCAGTCGCCGATGTCCTGATGGCTCAGGGGCAGAAGCGCCCCGGTGCGCAGGGCGTCCCGCACCGCCAGACCGCAGGGCAGCAGGCCGGCATCCGCCCCGATATCCATCAGTCGATCCCAAAGGCCGGCGGCGCCCTCGGGGGCGATGAAGATTTCAAACCCGAATTCGCCGGTGTACCCGGTGCGCGAAAGGAGCACGGGGGTGCCGTCATCCAGACGCACCGTGTCGGCATGCGGATGGCGCGGGTCGAAATGTCCCTTGAAGGCAAAGTACGGCAGGCGCTGGAACACCGCTTGCGGGGCCGCCAGGAGTGGGCCGAGGATCCGTGCCGCAGCGGGGCCCTGCAGGTCGAGTTTGGCGACCCTGTCGGTCATGTCGACCACGCTGACCGAGGCGGCAGGCGCCTGGCCTGCCAGATGGTCCGCCACAGGAGGCCCCATGGCGGCGTTGACCACGACGAAATAGTCGTCTTCTCCCCGCCGGTAGACGACGGCATCGTCGATCAGATGGCCACGCGAATCGCAAAAGGCGCCGTAGACGCAGCGTCCGTCGGCCAGGGGCCGGGCGGTGGGCCCGACCCGGTCCAGATCCTTGGTGAAGGTCTGCTGCAGCAGTCGCCGGGCCCCGGTGCCGGCAACGGTCAGCATGGCCATGTGGCTGGTGTCGAAAAGCCCGGCCGCCAGGATCACGGCACGGTGTTCCTGGCGCATTCCGGCCGGATACCAAAGCGGCATGCGGTAGCCGCCGAAATCGCCCAGGTTGGCGCCCGCCGTTCGGTGGCGCTCGAAGAGGGGCGTGATGGACGGTTGCGGATTCATGGCCACTCCTGTCGCCGAAAGATTAAAGGATGTATGGCACCTTGAGATGGTAGGCCTTGTAGACGACAAAGGTCTCGACGCTCTGCACCTCTTTCAGGCGCGCCACGTCCTCGGTGTAGAATTCCAGCAGGCCGAACCCCTCCTTGAGCAACACGGTGAGAATCAGATCGAAACGCCCGGTGACCACCGACACGGAGACCACTCCTCGCAACCGGCTGAATTCCTCACCTTTTTTGACCAGATCCATCGTGGCCAGCTTCACCCCCACCAGAACGATGCGGTGGCCCGGGAGGGCTTCCGGATCCACCAAGCCGCAGATCTCCAGTACGCCTTCCTCGCGCAGCCGGTTGACCCGAGCCCGCACGGTGTTTTCGGACAGGTCTAGATCGGCGGCGATTTTCTTGAAGGAGGCCCGGCCGTCGCGCAGATGCTGGATGATGGCAATGGTCTGCTCGTCGATTTTCATGGTGCACCGCTGAGCGCCCCCAGGGCAGGCGTTATTTTTTACACGAACCGAGTTGACAAAAGCCACAAAATTGTGAAGAAGTCAAGAGAATCCGTCACGAATTGCGTTTTATCGTAAAAAACATTATCGAATTGGGGGAATCTGTCATGGATATTCGAGTCGTCGTCCTGGGCGCCGGTCCGGGAGGCTATGCGGCCGCCCTGCATGCCGCCCGGCAGGGCGCCCAAGTGACCCTGGTGGAACGTGAACAGGTGGGGGGGACCTGCCTGCACTGGGGCTGCATCCCTTCCAAGATCCTCAAGGCCGCGGCCGAACGCCTGGAAGCGGTGCGCACCGCCGGCGAATTCGGGGTCCAGACGCCACCCGGCGCCGCGATGGACATCAACGCCGTGCGCAACCGGCAACAGCGCATCATCGAGATTCAAGCCGGCGGCATCCGCGACCTCCTGCGGCGCGCCGGTGTCCGACTGATGCCAGGAACCGGACGCATCCTCGGCCCGGGACGCCTGGCGGTCGCGGCCGCCGACGGCACCTGTGAGACCCTGGACTGGGACCGCCTCATCCTGGCCACCGGCAGCCGGCCGGCGCCCGTCGCCGCCTTGCCCTTCGACGGCCGGCGCATCGTCTCGAGCAACGAGGCCCTCTTTTTCGAACACCTCCCCGAGCGCCTGCTCATTGTCGGCGGCGGGGTCATCGGCTGCGAATTTGCCGGGATCTTCAGCGCCCTGGGCACTCGCGTGACCCTGGTGGAGGCCATGGACCGGGTGCTTCCCTTGCCGGCGCTGGACGAGGAGATCTCTCGCACCCTGCTGCGTGAAATGAAGAAACGGCGCATCGACTGCCACCTTGATGCCACTGCCAGCGGCGTGGTCCTGCAAGATGACGGGGTGGCGGTGCACATCGCCCCGGTGGAAGGCGGACCGTCTCGGACCGTGACCGTGGACACTGTCCTGGTCTGCGTTGGACGGCGCCCCAACAGCGAAGACCTGGGCCTGGAAAAAGTCGGCGTGCAAACCGACACGGGCGGGTGGATACGGGTGGACGACGGAATGCGCACCACGGCCGACGGAATCTGGGCCGTGGGCGACCTGCTCGGGCCGGCCCGTGTGATGCTCGCCCACGTGGCCGCTGCCGAGGCCGCCGTTGCCGCGGACAACGCTTTAGGCGCAGAGCGCCGGATGGCTTATCGCGCCGTTCCCGGGGCGGTGTTCACCATGCCGGAAGTGGCCCATGTGGGTCTGAGCCAGGCCCAGGCCCAGGATGCCGGCCTGAAGGTGGAATCGGCCTCAGTCCTTTTCCGGGCCCTGGGCAAGGCCCATGTGACGGGTGAAATCGCCGGCCAGGCCAAGATCGTTTACGAAACGCCGGGCGGTCGGATTTTGGGGGTTCACCTCATCGGCCCCAGGGCCACGGATCTGATCGCCGAGGGCACCCTGGCGGTGCAGCAGGGCCTTACCGTGGCCCAGCTGGCCGCCACCATCCATGCCCATCCGACCCTGGCCGAGATCATGGGCGAAGCCGCTCTCAAGGCCGCCGGCACGCCGCTGCACGGATAAACGCCGAAGCCGGGCCGCCGGCGGAACGCTTTGGAGTCGCTGGATTCCGGCCGGGATGGCGGGATAGCCCTTGCATCGCCCCCCCAACGAAGCTAAGAGGAAGAGAGTCCCGCCTCCGTGAAACCCAGTCCCGAGAGGTGAATGATGAAGATCAGCGCCCTGATGATTCCCGATCCCATCACCATTGGGGAAAACGCCTCCATCCAGGAGGCCATCGAACGGATGAAGATCAACTCCATCCGCCATCTGCCGGTGGTCGACGCCCATAAGCGCCTGCGGGGTCTGGTCACCCTGGCCGACCTTAAACAGGGACTGATTCCGTCCATGGTCGCCGACCTGAACCTGGCGGATCTGATGATCCGCGACCCGTTGTGCGTCACCCCGGACGATGACGTCGAAGTGGCGGCCCAAATCATCTACAAGCACAAGATCAGCGGGATGCCGGTGATCCGGGCCGGCAAGCTGGTGGGGATCATCACCGAATCGGACATCCTGCGCACCTTCATCGATATGATGGGCATTTTGACGTCGAGTTCACGGCTGGATGTGGCTCTGGACGACTCGCCCGAGGCGTTTCACCAGGTGCTCCAGCGCATCAACGCCCACGGCGGGGATGTCATCAACGTCGGCCTGGTCCCCCGGGCCGGGGGCAAGCGGCGCGTCTACTATTTCCGGCTGTCCACCTGCAAGACCGCCCCCATTCGCAAGGCCCTGGAGAATGAGGGTTATCAGGTGCTCGAGGCGATGGATTGAAGCAGACAGGATCGCGTCCAGGGTGTCTGGTTCGCCGTGACCAAAGCGTCCGGCGCTCAGGCCAGCGCCCAGTTGATTTTACTCGCTTTTCGCCATGGCGTTGAGCACCAGGGTGATGGGCCGGTTCTCCTCACTCTCGCCCGAAAACCGGATCGGCCCGGGAATGCGGAAGTTGTCCGGTCCGGGTGCGGCGGCCAGCCAGGTTTCCCGCAGCGACTTAACCACCTGAAAGGCTGCCGAAGCGGTATCCACCACGCTTTTTTCGATGACCAGGGCCAGCCGGCCGCTGCGCTCCTCCAGGTGCATCAAAGGCGCAATGGGCACCCCGATAGGTGCCCAGCGTTCGAAATCCTGCTCGAGATTGCGGATGGCGGCCATCTGCCCGGTGGCGCCATTGGCGATGAGGGCAAAGACCGTCAGACCCAGGTTGTACGTGTAGTTGCAGTCGAAGCGGGTCGGATTGGCCCCGCGGCCATCGTAGCCGTAGAAATGGGTCTGGGTCTTGAACTTGGGCACCGATTTCTGGAAGATCTTGTCCACCGCCGCCGGCACCGCCTCGCTTTCCCCCAGCACCCCGGCCCGCACCAGTTCCTGTTTGAGGGTCTTAACGGAAATGATGGCGGGCTTGACCATCAGGAACCCGTCGCGGCGGTAATCGGCGAAAAGCGCCGGTCCGAAGCGGTTCGGATCCAGGCCGGCCCGTTCGAGGGTCTTGCGGTAGTAGACGGCCTCGATTCCAATCTTGTAAAGTCCTTTTTCCTTCAGGAAGTTGAGGTAGTCGGTGACCAGCCCCATGATCACCTTGTCGGTTTCCACCAGGGAAAACTGGAAATTGCCGTGACTGTCACGCTCGGTGAGCAGCCCCTCCTGGAAAAAGGCCGGAATGTCGTTGAACAGATCGTCGTCGCGGGTCGACCACACCGGCAGGACGTTCTCCTCCCGGCTGCGCCGGGCCAGACGGCGCAGATATTCCAGTTTGTCCTCCAGCAACGGGAAAGCGGTGTGAAAATCGCTGTCGTGGGTCTGATTATAGTCGGCGATGATGGTGTTCAGTTTGATGATGAAGATCTGAATCTCGTTGATAAACTCCAGCACCCCCTCGGGAATGACCATCACCCCGTAGTTCTTGCCCACCGCCGCCCGGCGGACGATGCCGTCGCAGATCACCCGTGACAAGTGGCGCAGGGTCATCCCGTAGGCCGTGTAATCGACCGTGCCCTCGGCTTCGGCCTTCTCGATACGGCGCCGGTCCACATATTCGGCCAGCTCTTCTCCGATCAGGGTGATATTGGCGTGGGTTTGCAAGGCCACCTCCAGGGCCAGATGGCTCGCCACCCGCCCCATTACCTTGCAGATGTGCCAGTATTTGACGTCGCTGCTCGCATCGATGCACAGGTTGCTGACCGCCTCGGAAAAAGCCCGGGCCGCGGTGTGGAATCCGAAGCTGATGGCGCAGAGCACCGCCCCCTGGCGATCGCGCACCTGGATGTCACCGTCGATGGTCTTGGGCACCCCGATCACCTGCACCCCGTCGGCCGCCAGCTCCTCGGCCAGAAAGGCGGCGTTGGTATTGGAGTCGTCTCCGCCCACGATCACCAGGGCGTCCAGCTTCAGCGCCGCACAGGTATGCCGTGAGAGGGCCATCTTCTGGGGCGTGTCAATCTTGGCCCGCCCGGTGTGGATCATGGTGAAACCGCCCAGATTGCGATAGGCGTCCACCACAGCCGCCGTGAGCGGAAGCGCCTCGTTCTCGATCACCCCCTCGGGCCCGAGCAAAAACCCGTAGATCTGGTTTTCCGGGTTGGCGGCTTTGGCGGCATCGAAAAGACCGGCGATGACGTTGTGCCCCCCCGGTGCCGGCCCGCCGGAAAAAACGATGCCGATGCGCCGCGGGCGTTCGTAAACCGTCCGGTCCTGGGCCGGGAGCGTGTCGGCGCCGACCACCGACTCCACCCGCCGATCGATGATCGACGGCAAGAGGCGACGCGCCTCGCGATCGATGTCAAAGACATATTGATCGCAGGGGGCCAGCCGGCTGTATGGGTGGGCAAAGGCCGCGCAGCGGGGGGGGCGGTAGGCACGCCGCTCGCTCAGGCCGGCATTGACGTTGGCGACGACTTCCCGAACCGCCGGGTGCGCCAGGAGCTGTTGGACAGTATCGGGCATGGCTTTTCCTCCCTTGGGATAATGGGCATGATAAAAGGATCCGCCCGCAGGTGTCAAGCTGGCCCTGGCGGAGCGCCGAAGGGCCCGCTGAACAGAGGCCTTTGCCCGGGACAAAGGGGCTTTACATCCACCATGCTTTAGGCTACAGGAGACGGGACGTGTCAATTTCCCCGTGGCCCTTCGCGCCGCCAAAACAACCCCAGTCATACCTAAGCCAAGGAGGACGCCGATGAAAAAATGCTCTCGCCTCTGGCCCGTGGCCGCCCTTGTGATGCTCGCCCTGGCCATTGCCAGCGGTCCGAACGCCGATGCCGCCGATGTGCGCATGGAACTGGTCAAGCAATCGACCCTGGAGGAGATCCTGCAGCGCGGTGAGCTGCGCGTCGGTTTCGAAGCCGGCTACATGCCCTTTGAAATGACCGACAAGAAAGGCGAGTTCGTCGGCTTCGACATCGACATGGCAAAAGACATGGCCAAGGCCATGGGCGTCAAGTTCGTGGGGGTCAACACCGCCTGGGACGGGATCATTCCGGCCCTGTTGACCAAGAAGTTCGACATCATCATGAGCGGGATGACCGTCACCCAGGAGCGCAACCTCAAAGTCAACTTCTGCGATCCGTACATCGTGGTGGGCCAGGCCATCCTGCTCAACAAGAAGCACGAAGGCGCGGTCCTCTCCTACAAGGACCTCAACGACCCCAAGTACATCGTCACCTCCAAGCTGGGCACCACCGGCGAGCAGGCCGTCAAGCGCATGATCCCCAAGGCCACCTACAAGAGCTTCGAAACCGAAACCGAAGCCGCCCTGGAAGTGGTCAACGGCAAGGCAGATGCCTATGTCTATGACCAGCCCAACTGCGTGGTCTTCATGGCCGAGCAGGGCAAGGACAAACTGGTCTTCCTCGACGAGCCGTTTACCTACGAACCGCTGGCCTGGGCCGTGCGCAAGGGCGATCCGGACTTTATCAACTGGCTGAACAATTTTCTGCGCCAGTACAAGAACGACGGTCGCTACGAAGTGATCTACAACAAATGGATCAAGAGTACCGACTGGTACAGCAACGTCAAGTAGGTCCGCCCGCCGGCCGCCGGAACAGACCGGGTCTTCGCCCCTGCTCCGGCGGCCGCATCCGCCCATCCCCCTTATCGGACTGACTCGCCAGGTTCCCATGGCTGCATCATCGACCGCATCCCATGCCAAGCGCCCCGTGAGCTACTATGCCTGGGTGGTGCTGTTTTTCGTGTTGCTGGCCGGCGTCTTGGGGTTCATCTACTACTCGACCCTCAAGATCGACTACGTCTGGCGCTGGTACCGCGTCCCGCAGTACTTTGTGTTTCACGAAACCATCGAAACCCGGGCCGAAGTGCCCGGCGAGGTCCGGCGCATCATCAAGCAGGACAAGAACGTCCTGGTGGAGGTGGCCGGTCCCGAAGGGAGCGAAACCTACAGCGCACCGGCCGACCAGGTCCGTGTCGCCCAGGGGGACGCCATCTACAGCGGCGATGTGCTTATGGTGCACCACCGCTGGAAACCCGGAATCCTGATGCAGGGCCTTTGGCTGACCCTTAAGGTCAGCGTCATCGCCATCGTCTTTGGCATCCTCATCGGACTTTTTACCGGCCTGGCGCGCATCGCGGACAATCCGACCCTCAAATGGTCGGCCATCACCTATATCGAACTGATCCGCGGCTCTCCTCTGCTGGTGCAGATTTTCATCTGGTATTTCGCCTTCGGCACCCTCATCAACACGCTCATCGCCAAAAACGCGAGCTTGCAGGGGGTGCTCCAGGCCCTTTTCGGAAGCCAGCAGCTGGTGCAGATTCCGCCCCTCTGGTTCGGCGTGGCCGCCTTGGCCACCTTCACCGGCGCCTACGTCGCTGAAATGGTCCGCGCGGGGATCCAGTCGATCCACCGCGGCCAGACCGAAGCGGCCCGCTCTCTGGGAATGACGTATGCCCAGTGCATGCGCCACGTGATCCTGCCCCAGGCCCTGCGGCGCATCATTCCTCCCCTGGCGGGCCAGTTCATCAGCCTGATCAAGGATTCTTCCCTGCTGGGCATCATCGCAATCCGGGAACTGACCAAGGCCACCCGCGAAGTGGTGACCACCAGTTTTCAACCCTTTGAACTCTGGACGGTCTGTGCCCTGCTCTACCTGTTTTTGACCTTCACCCTCTCGATGCTGCTCCAGTACGTGGAAAGGAGGACGATCGCCTCGTGATCGACGTGCGCCACATTTACAAAACCTTTCGCACCCCGCACAAGGTCGAGGCCCTGGTGGACGTCTCGACCACTGTGGCCCCCGGCGAAGTGGTGGTGGTCATCGGCCCCTCGGGATCGGGCAAGAGCACCTTCCTGCGCTGCCTCAACCGGCTGGAACATGCCGACAGCGGTCACATCCTCATCGACGGCGTCGACGTCCTCGATCCCAAGACCGACATCAACAAGGTGCGCGCCGAAGTGGGCATGGTCTTTCAGTCCTTCAACCTCTTTCCCCACAAGAACGTACTGCAGAACGTCACCCTGGCGCAGACCGTCGTGCGTCGCCGCCCCAAGGCCGAAGCCCATGAACGGGCCATGGCGCTGCTGGGCAAAGTGGGAATCCAGGACAAGGCCAACGTTTTTCCCGATCAGCTCTCCGGCGGCCAGCAGCAGCGGGTGGCCATTGCCCGGGCCCTGGCGATGAATCCCAAGGTGATGCTTTTCGACGAGCCGACTTCGGCCCTGGACCCCGAAATGATCGGCGAGGTCCTGGATGTCATGAAAACCCTGGCCAAAGAAGGCATGACCATGGTGGTGGTCACCCACGAGATGGGCTTTGCCCGGGAAGTGGCCGATCGGGTGATCTTCATGGACGCCGGGGCCATCGTGGAGGTGGGGACCCCGGAACACTTCTTTAAAAATCCGACCCACGACCGCACCAAGCTGTTTTTGAGCCAGATCCTCTGAAAACCGCCGGGCGGTCCGCCAGGCTCGACAACCCGATCCACCATATCTGGTGGCCAGCCACCGGCCATAGCCCTTCCAGTTGTGCATTTGCCTTTACAATCCGCATGCCTCTCTGTTATGAAGGCCCCATGTTCCATTCTCGCGCAACCGATCGAGAGACCAGGGGCGATGCGGCTCAAAAAGCTTGACATCATCGGCTTCAAATCCTTCCACGACAAGGTGACGGTGGATTTCCCGCCCGGGGTTTCGGCCGTGGTGGGGCCCAACGGCTGCGGCAAGAGCAACATCATCGATGCGCTGCGCTGGGTCATGGGGGAGCAGAGCGCCAAGCAGCTGCGGGGCAAGTCGATGGAGGACGTCATCTTCGCCGGCACCCGGGGCAAACCGGCCTTGAACCTGGCCGAAGTGACGCTTACCCTGGCCAACGACGACGGAAGCGGACCGGCCGAGTTCAAGGATTTTAGTGAAATCAGCATTTCCCGCCGCCAGTTTCGCTCCGGAGAACGCGCCTATTTCATCAACCGCCAGCCCTGTCGGCTCAAGGACGTTTTCAATGTCTTCCTCGGCAGCGGGATGGGCGCCAAATCCTACGCCATCAAGATCGGAAGAGCACACGTCTGAACTCCAGTCA